>CAZMOR010000127.1:0-6853 GCA_964567795.1 uncultured Verrucomicrobiota bacterium | reverse complement strand
AGCGACAGCCCGATGAACTTGTTGGCGCCATTCGTGTTTCCGGTCTTGTAGTTCATCATGAAGGCGACAAACGTGTTTCCATTGCGCGGGGCGGCGAGTCTGCGGTAGATGACCGCGCTGTTGGTTTCCGCGGAGTTGTGGATCCATTGCAGCTTGTTGGCATAGGGCTGCGGATACAGGATGTTGCCGCTCAACAAGTTGGTATCGTCCACGTTGTACTTGGTCAGGTCGTCGCCGAACCAGGCCCCGCTCCAGCCCTGGCCGGTGGCCAGTCCGGACTGGTTGGCCAGTGTCACTTGGTTGGTGTAGGCGATCTGGTCGACGATTTCGCCGCGCTCGTAGCTCAAGGTCACCACCGGGTTCGTCGCCGGCGAGACATACGCCGCCGAGTAGGTGGTTCCCGCCGCGCCGAAGAGGCGGAAGTAGTTCGACGAATGGATCGGCACGGTCATCTCCATGCCGCTGGCGCTGCCATTGTAGGCCACAGTGGCGCCGCCCACCGTGCCGTTGACGGTGTAGTTCGAACCGCGCACCAAGCTGTTGACCGTGATCGGCCCGTTGGTCGACCACAACAGCACCACGTTGGCGGCGCCGTTCTTGTTCCAGCCCAGCACCACCATTTCGGCGCCGTCCGCGGCCGCCGTCAGGTTGGTCGGATTCGGCACGTAGGCCGTGATGCCGAAGGTGTATTCGTTGGTCGTCTGCGTCCAGTCGTCCGGCCGGTCGCTGTCGTAGTCCGTGCTGATGATCTGGAAGAGGAACTGCTGGTCCACCGCCTGCAGCAAGTTCTCCGGAATGGTGGTGGAGAGACTGGCCGCCACGTTGCTGATGCCCTCCCCGTCCGTGTTCGGCGACATGGTCATCGTCCCGTTGGCGATGGCCGTGCCGTTGCTGAACAGCGTCCAGGTGTTGCTCGCCGCGAACACGCCACTGAGCGCATCCATGACCAGGCCGGTCACGTTCAGCCCGCCCACGATGTCATTGGTCGAGAAGGTCGTGCCGTCCACGTTGAACCCGCTGTGCGCCGGCCCGGTCGTGTCTTCGTCCACCACGTCGAAGGTCATCGTGGCGTTCGTCGCCGTGCCGTAGGTCAGGATCGAAATGTTGTCTATCGTGATACGTTTGCTTTCACTAGGTGACGATTTGTTGGTGATAGTGATCTGTACGTTGTTTGTAAACGTCAAGCCGGACACCATAAAAGTGTAGACGGTATTGGAGTTGGGCGGCATCGCTGTCACCGTTCCTACCACTGAACCGTTGATTAGTACGTCTACATTAAAGAAGTTGGTAACAGTAAAGTTGTTCTTGTAATCGAAAGATAAGGCCGTACATCCATTTGTGAGAACCGGCGAAACCAGCTGTCCTTGCTGACGAATGGTCGGCGCCTTGCCGGTCAACGTCTGATCCCAGCGGTTCGATTTGACCGACCAGGTGCCCCAGTCGCCGTTCTGCGCTAATCCGGTGCTGTAGGCGTTGTTGTTGCTGGTCACGTTGCTGAACGTTTCCGTGAGGTTCTGCACCCCGCCGCCCAGCGTGGTGAAGCGGACTTCGTCAGTCACGGTGATGTCATTCGAACTGACCGCGGTGACGCGCGCCGTGTAAACGCCCAGGGTCGCCGGGTAGAACGACGGCGGATAGCCCTCGAACACGTAGCAGACGTTGCCGTCGTTGGTCACAACTCCGGTCATGGACAAGCCGGCGTTCTCCACGGCGAGCGTGCCGTCCGGATAGACCAGGTCGAAGCTGGCGCCGTTGGGCTTCATGCCCTCGATATGGTAGACCGTGAAACTGGCATGGATCTCGCCGTGGGCCGCGGCATGGTCGGTCACCTCGTTGGCAACCGCCTGATGGTCTTCGATCATATAGTCGATGATCTCCGGCGCAGAGCTGATCGGATCGTAGCAGCTGCCCTGCACGGGGACCTCCAGCGCCGCGTTGTTGGCGGAATCGTTGTAGAGGGTCATCGTCCAGTTGAAATTGCCACCGCCAGACGGCGTAAAGTACACGACCAGGTTCGACGCCGTACCCGGCTGAACCGTCAGTGTCGCAGCATCGGACTCGAAGAGGGCATAGCCTGTACCCGCAAAGGCGATGTTGGTGATGTTCAATTCGCTGTTGCCGCTGTTGGTCACCGTCAGCACCAGATTCGAGGTAAGGCCGACGCCGACCTGGCCGAAATTCAGCGAGCCCGGATTGACCGCAATGTACGACGCCAGGATGCGGAAGAAGTACTGGTTCGAGGCCGAAACCGCGTCGCCCACCCACTCCGGATCAAATTCGGTGCCGACCAGACCCAGCGTGTAGTTGCCATGCACCAGGGCCGACCGCGGAATATTGGTGGAGCGCGCCAGGGCCGCCAGCCGGCCGGCACCGTTGATGTTCGTACCTGCCGGCAGGTAACCCGATGCAATCACGGTCGTACCGGTCCGCAGGATGTAGCGGTTGCTGGCGGCATAGACGCCGCTGTCCACATCCTGGATGTCCCAGGTGAGCGCCATGCCGCCCGCCGGTACGTCCGCAAAGAGAATGTCCGTGCCCGGCGAGCTGTCCGAAGGCGCCACGCCGTTCACGAGAATATTGGCGATTTCGGGACCTTCCACGTCGTCATCGTCCGTCGTGAACTTCATCGGCTTGCCGAGCGAGCCGTCCATGGAATGCGTGCCCAGGCCGGCATAGGTGATCGCGTTCATATTCGTCCATTCGGCGCTGTTGTAGGCGGTAACCGCATTGGACACCCAGGTGTATCGGCGCAGCGTTGTATCCAGGCCGAAGTTGCCGCCACTCGGGCTGGCACCGATGCAATCCACCGGGGTTTCTTCCCCGATGCCCTTTAGCAGGAAGATCGAGTCATTTCCGTTGAAGTTGCAGATGTCGCTGTTGGTGTAATTTGCCCGCGCCAGCAATGCGGTCACGGAACCGGAATTGACAATCACAAAGGCGCCACCCGGGACCAGCGAATAGGCCGGCAGGTCGTAATACGCACCCCAATCCGTGGTGTTGTCGGCCTGGAAACGGATCCCGTAGGCGCTCAGGTCGATCGGAGCCGCCGTACCGTTGTAGATTTCCAGGGCCTTGTTGTTGTTCGTCCCCTCGACATACTCGGAGAAGATCAGGTCGTTCGCAATCGTCACCCCGTCTGCCGTATAGAGCGTGTTCGTCGCGCCCAGCACGTTCGACGCCATCAAAGTAACCTGCAACTGATAGTTGGTGGATGGCGTGGCCGGCCAATAGCCCGGATGTGCATCGTCCGACAACCGGTAGGTCATGCCGTCCGCCGACGCCCACGTATCGAAGGGCTCGTTGGTCAGGATGACCGCATCGCTGCCGTTGAGCAGATTGTAACTGGCCGAGAGGATGCCGCGGATATGATGAACCTCGGCCGTAACGGAGAACACGCCGGAGGTGATCATGGCGTCCGTCACCCAGCGGTTTTCACCCACGAAGTAGTTGGACACCATCGGCGGGTTGGTCGAGACCGTCGGCGTACCGTTGCCGGTGACCTGGATCGGGAACGGATTCACGCCCGAATTGTTCGAGATCATCAGATAGGCTGAATAGGCGCCGAGGTTGGTCGGCCAGAACGTGAGGACTAGGCTGTTGCTCTGCCCGTAGGTCAGCATGCTCGTGAACCGGTTGGTACTGAGGCTGAAGTTGCCCGCATCCGTCCCGGACATGTAGATGGCGGGCTGGTTGGTCACGAACAGCGGGACGTTGTCTCCGCCCTTGTTGGCAATCCAGACGGTCAGGTTGCTCGACAGCGTGGATTCCACATCGCCGAAGTCGATCAGCGTCGGCAGCGGGACCAGTCCGGGCTGGCCGATCAGTTCGGGCCAGATGGAGGAAATGCGGATTTCATCAAACACCGCCCCGCCGATCGAGCCGGAGTCGCTGCCGGCCTTGAGTTCGATGCCCGTCATCTGCGGGATATCCATACCCGACCAGGTGGCGTCCCAGGTGTCCGGCTCGTTGTACGGAATGCCTTCGCCGCGGTAGAAGCACTTGGCATAGGCCGTGTCGTTCGTGAAACTGTACTTGATGACCATCCAGTACCAGTTGTTGGTGTCGTTCTCCCACCCGTTCATGTCATAGCTGCTGCCGGCGTTCGAACCCGACCGGCGCATGCTGAACTGATGATCGGCGCCATAGACTTTGCCGAACTCAACCTCGTCCGTGGTTCCGTTCTTGAGGGCAATGGTCATGTATTTGCCCGTGCCCGGGTATTTGTAGGCCACAATGGCGCCCACGAACACGTTGCCACTGTTGCGGGTGGCGATGGTGCGGCCGGCGTAGGCGCCGCCCGGATCCGCGCCAGCCATGACGACCGCGCGGTTGCCGACCACGGTCGGATAGTTCGACTGGGTAAGGAAAAAGGCCGGCCGGCCCGCCACCGCGTTCGTCTGCACTTCCCAGTAATGGCCGGAGCCGCCGGTGGTCAGCACCCAGGCCGAAGTCGAATTCCATCCGAAACCGCCGCTCTTGTTCGTGAAGCTGGCCGTATGCAGAACCACATTGGTGTAGGAGAAGGTCTCGGATGTGGTGTTGGACGGGAACGGCATGGTGGTGATGGGCGTATCCCGCATCCAGCCTTCCGAATAGTACGGCTCGGAACCATGGATGCTGTAGATCCGGTAATGATTGGTTGTATTCGCGAGAATGACGTGCTCGCGGAAACTGCCGACCGCGCCCTTGTAGACCACCGTACCGGCGCCGATGGTCGTGCCCTGTACGTAGTTGGTATGCGGGCCGGGATGCGTCGAAATGACGCCGGTTGTGGAATGCAGCACAAGGATGTCATCGCCCGCCGCATTGGCCGCGACTTCGGCCCGCACCATTTCACGGCCATCCAGCGTCAGGGTCGCCGACGGCCCTTCGATTGGTGTGCGGTAGCCGATGTCCGGAACGCTCCAGGCGCCCTGGCTGGCGCTGGTGGCATTGGTGGCCACTACCCAATAATAATATTGCCAGCCCGGGACAGCCGAGGTGTCGCCGAAGGTGGTGGTATCCGCAGCCACATTGCCCACCCAGTCCGCCGTGGCGGTACTGTTCGAGAGATTGCGCCAGATCGCATAACCGGTTTCGCCAGTTGCGTCGTTCCAGGTCACTTCCACGCGGTTCGTGTAGTCGCCGTCGGTCGCCAGGACCCCCGCTACCGTGGCCAGTTTGCGGAAACCGGAATCGGTGGCGCTGTTGGTGCCCTCGCCTGTCCGGTTCGTGGCCGAAACCCAGTAGTAATAGAGCTGGCCGGGCACCGCCGTGCTGTCGTTCCAGTTCGTCACGCTCATGTCGTTCGTCTGCACCACTTCGGCGCTCAAGAAAACGTTGTTCGTCCAGCGGTAGACCAGGTAGCCGCTTTCCGTCGCCACATCCTGCCAGACGACCTGTACATGGTTCGTGCTGGTGCCGTCCGAGGCCGCCAGGTTCTGCGGAATGGCCGGCACGTTGACCGACGTGATGACCGGTTCGGTCGCCGAATTGGCACTGACGCAGCCGGCCGCGCTTTCCGCGCGCACACGGTAGTAATAGGTCATATCCATGACCAGACCGGTCACGCTCAGGCTGGTGCCACCCACATAGAGGTCCTCGTAGCCGGGAACAAAGCTCGAACCGATCGCCGCGCCTGAAACCTGGATGTCGTCAATTGCCCACACTTCCGAGGCCGCATTGTTGGTGACGACGATCTTGAGGGAGATCGACGAAACCTCGTCCGGAATGGTCAGGCGCGCCGTCGCATAATTGGTGATGTTCGGACCGCCGGTCTGCGGGGCGGACACGCTGACCGGCGTGCCGGCCACCGTGGCGACAATGCTGGTGGCATTGTAGCCCCAGCGGGCATTGCCGCTGCCGGTGTTGCCGCCGATGGTGATGTCCGCGGTGGCATTAAACGCGGAACCGTTCGTCGCCAGATAGATACGAACGGCGTCGGTGCTGTCGGCACCGTTGCTGGTGTTCGTGGCGATGCTGGCGATATGCACTTCCACCGTCCGGGACATGTAGCCTTCGATCGAGGTGTTCGCCAAGGTGAGCGTCGCCGCCCCGTAGCGCCGTTGCCACGAATAACTACCGGTCCGGATGCGCCCATTGGCCGGTGAATCCGTCGCCAGATTGGTCGCCGCCACATAGGCGTTGCCCAGCGTGATCGTCCAGTTGTCGCCCCCCGAGCCTTCAAAGCCCTGGAACAGGAAAGTTTCCTGGGAACCGGCCGCGCCGCCGGTGAAGTACGGGTTCTCGCTGACATCGAGGCGGTAGCCGCTGGCGCCCGCCGACGCTTCCCACCAGGCCGTGAAGCTGTTGGTGGTGATGTCTTCGGCCGACAAGACCACCGGCGCCGGCGGCCCTTCGGTGGTGTCGTCGTCCGTCAGGCCCGCCGAATAGCGACCGTCATAATACGAGAACATCGTGTAATAGTAGCGCGTGCAGCTGGTCAGGCCCGTATGCACCTGGGGCGACACGCCGCCGAGGTAGACCACCGCACCGCCGATGAAGGCCTCCCCGACCGCCGGGGGCGCGCCGGTCGGCACATCGAACACGCCGTTGGTGTTGTACACGATCACAACGTTCTGGCCTGCGCCGTTGAGCTCGAACTCCATGTTCATGGAGGTCGGCCCGGCCGGCGACACCGAGAAGAAATCGGCCGCTTCGACCGACGGCCGGAAGGTGAGGTACAGGTCGCCGTTTGCATCATCATTGGTGATGCTGAAGGTGCCATTGTGCAGCATCGGCGTGAACGCGGCGGAGTTGACGCTGAACCGGTTGGTGTCGAAACCCGTGACCGATGCGCCGTCGATGATCTTCCAGCTCTGGTTGATACCTGGGTCAAAGCCGGCCCCGGCGCCCGAGAGCTGGATCGTGAAGG
>CAZMOR010000126.1:0-15177 GCA_964567795.1 uncultured Verrucomicrobiota bacterium | reverse complement strand
CCGTCCGCGCCCATCGTGATTTTCTGGCCGTCCGCCGGCACCTTGATCTGGCTGTCGCTCATATCTGTATTCCTCGCAAATCCGGTTTTTCCATGCTGTGGAAAACATTTTTCCACACGGTGGAAAAACGCGTCCGGACTTTTCCATACTGTGGAAAAAAGGTCAAAACAAACCGCGCCGCTTTGGACTGTTCAAGCGGCCGGCCGATGACCTATCCTCTTGCGCATGAAATCGTCGCTGAGGGAACCGGGGGCACCCTACGAAATCTCGCTCTCGCGCATCAAGGACCTGCCGGACCACCGCCGGCCCCGCGAACTCGCGCTCGAGGCGGGCATCCAGAACGTGCCGGACGAAGTGCTGGTTGCCATCCTCCTGCGCGCGGGCATCCGCGGCCAAAGCGTGATCGACCTCGCCCGCCAGGTGCTCGACCGGCACCAGGGCTCCCTCGCCCGCCTCGCCGAGGCCACCCACGACGAACTCCGCGCCATCAAGGGCATCGGCACCGTCAAGGCGCTGGAACTGCGCGCCGCGCTCGAGCTCGGCCGCCGCGCCGCCGGGGAAAACCAGAATCCCCTGCCGCTGATCCGCGAACCCGTCCATGTGCTAGCACTGCTGCAAACGGATACCGCCCGCCTCGATCAGGAGGTGTTCTGGGTCCTCATGCTCGACCAGAAATACCGCCTGCGCCGCGCCCCCGAACCGGTCACCAAGGGCATTCTCGATGCCAGCTTCGCCCATCCACGCGAGGTGTTCCGCGAGGCCATCCGCATGGCGGCCGCCGCCATCATCGTCGCCCACAACCATCCCTCCGGCGATCCTACCCCCTCGGCCGAGGACATCCGCAGCACCCGCCAATTGGTTGAAACCGGCCGCATCGTCGGCATCCAATTGCTGGATCACATCATCATCGGCGGCCGGAAACCCCATCCTGCCCCCTATGTCAGCCTCCGCGAGGCCGGACTCGTGGACTTCAAGTAGTTCCCGTCTGGCATTGACAAAACGGGGCCGGTGCCCTTGAATGTGCCCCGTTTTGGTCTATTCCGGAGAAATTGCTCCCATGAAAAACCCCTTGATCCTGTTTATCGCAGCCCTTCTGCTGGCGGGCACCGCCTGGCGCGCCCCGGCGCAGGACCTGCAAGTCTACGCCGACCGGGACTTCCAGCCCGCCTTGAAGGAAATCGGCCCCTTGTTCACCCAGCAGACCGGCTTTCCCGTGGATTTCTCCTGGGGCCGTTCGACGGCCCTCGCCGAGAAAATTGTCCGCATGGACACTCCTCCCGATCTCTTTTTCCCGGCCACGGAAAATGACATGCAGCAGGTGGTGCAAAAGGGGCTGATTGATGTCGCCCTCAAGCGCAACATCCTCGTGGTCCCCTCCACCAAGCCGGTCGAAGAAGGTGTCACCCCGGAAACGGAATTCACCTCCGCGGCCGTCCTGCTCAACGCCACGAACCGCCTGCAAGCGATGGCGTTCCTGGAATTCCTGGTATCCGAACCCGCCCGCGCGGTGTTCGCCCGCCAGGGCTTCACGCTGCCCTAGCGCGGCGCCCGTTCCGCCGCCTGCGCCGCCGCCTGCGCGGCTTCTTCCTGGTGCCCCAGCTGTTCCAGGCAGACGGACAGGTCGCGCCAGCCTTTGCCTTCCTCCGGCCGCAGTTCCACGACGCGCCGCAGCAGCGGCTCCGCTCCGGCCCAGTTCCCGGCCCTGGCTTCCAGCATGCCCAGGTTGGCCCGCGCCGGCACCGTTTGCGGGTTGGCGTCGATGGCGGCCTGGTAGAAGGCCCGCGCGCCTTCGGCATCCCCGGCCCCCTCCCGCAGCAGCCCCAGCCAAGTCGCCGCCGCAGCGCTTTTCGGATTCTGGTAGTACGCCGCCGACCACAGCTTTTCCGCCGACTCCCATTGCCCGATCCGCACCGCGGCCAGCAGCGCATAGATGATTGCCAGCAGGCCCAGCCCCGCGGCGCGGCCCGCGCGCGACTGCCCCGCCAGGATCCACGCCGCCAGCACCGCGAATCCCGGCAGCACCGGGTACAGATAACGGTCCGCCGCCGGATGGATCAGCGGCCACAGATTCGACACCGGCAGGAAGAACGCCAGCATCCAGGCCAGGCCCAGCGCCATTTCCGGCGCTGCGCGGCGCGCCCGCCACGCCCCCCAGCCGCACAACGCCAGCCAGCCCAGCCCCAGCCCGAACCGCAGCGACCACGCGGTCGTCACCGGCTCGAATCCGGGCGTCACGTTCAACGGCCACGGCACCAGCGCCAGGCGCAGCGTCCGCACCCACAGCGCCGGCGCGGAATACACGGTTTCCGGAAACCGCAGCGATTCACCGTTCCAGACGCCGCCCGCCGCCTGCAATTCCGCCGGCAGCAGCGCCCACAGGATGAAAAATCCCGCCGCGAGGCCGCCGGCCACCGCCAGCCCGGCCCACTTCACGCGGCGGTTTTCCGGAAAGGCGCCGGGATACAGGACCATCAGCGCCGCCAGCACCAGCGGCGCGGCCAGCGCGGTCTCCTTGGACAACAGCGCCAGCACCAGGCAAACCACTCCCCCCATGCGGGAAAGCGCGGCTCGCGGCCCCGCCCCCATAAAGCCGTGCAGGAAGGCCAAAACGAAAAACAGGCACAGGACATCCGCACGGAATCCCGGCGCATGCACCACCTCCGACACCACCGGATGCAGCCCGAACAGGATGCCCGCCGCCGCCGCCAGGAATCCCCGCCGCGTCAGCCGCCACAGCAAAGCGGCCAGCAACGCCGTGCACCCCAGGTGCAGCAGCAGGTTGGTCGCGCGCCAGCCGGCCGGCTGCAATCCGTACAAGGCCCGGTCGAGAAAATACGTCGCCAGCACCGCCGGCCGGCGGCCGTTCACCACCTGCGGATCGGCCAGCGTCTGGCCAGCCAGCACCCGCCCCAGATTCGCCGGATTTTCCAGGAACGGATTCTCGGCAATCATGCCAACATCGTCATACAGGAACGGGAACGCCAGGCCATGCAGCCACGGGGCCGCCGCCACGGCCAGCATCAGCACCCATTTCCACGCCCGGTTCATGCCGCGCATTGAAGGCGCCCCCGCCCCGCTTGTCAACGCCTCCTTTTTTGCTTTGCCCCGTTCCGGCCCTTCTTCTACACTGCCCCCGTGAACCGCAACCCAGCCATTGTCCGTTTCGCGGCGGCCGCCGCCGTCCTCGCAGCCCTCGTCCTGCCGGAGTCCGCCGCCGCCGCCAAGAAATGGCGCGAATACACCGACTGCCAGGTCATCCCCAATACCTCCAACGACGGCGACAGCTTCCACGTCAAGGCCGGCAACATCAAATCCAAGACCTATCTCTTCCGCCTCTACTTCACCGACACCCCCGAATCCGAAACCTCCCTCCCCGAGCGCCTGCAGGAGCAGGCCAGCTATTTCGGCATCGCCGATCCCATGGATGTCGTGAAAATCGGCAAGGCCGCCGTCAAGTTCAGGGAAAATTTCCTGGCGGACGGCAAATTCACGGTCTACTCCCGCCTCTCCGACGCCCTCGGCCGTTCCGACATGGACCGCGATTACGCCATGGTCATGAATTCCGCGGGACTCGATCTCGGCACGGAACTGGTCCGCAACGGACTCGCCCGCGTCTATGGCAGCGGCACCGACCTGAGCGAACTGGAGCCCTACAACCGCACCGAAGACGCCTGGTGGCGCCGCCTGCGTCAGGCCGAACTGGAAGCCAAGAAGGAAAAACGCGGCGCCTGGGGCCTCGCCAGCGGCCCCGCCAATCCCCTCGCCGCCCTCACCGCCCCGCGCGAAGTCGCCGAGCAGGATGTCGTCCTCACGCAAGCCATCTACCTGTATCCCCTCGCCAATCCCAACGGCGCGCCGATGGGCCAGCTCCGTGCCGGCCTGACGGTGCATGTCGTCAAAGGCGTCACCCCCGACAAGGCCCAGGTCCGCTTCACCTCCTCCTCCGGCCAGGTCTACGAAGGCCTCGCCCGCTTCGTCGATCTCGGCATCTGAGGCGACCCTTTCAAGAACGACTCACACGAGGTCACAAAGCCACCAAGATGACCGAAAATGAAATCGGAAAGATCGTGGTCGATTGCGCGGTCCATCTGCACAAGGACCTGGGTCCGGGACTGTTGGAATCGGTTTACGAAGTGATTCTGGCTCATGAGCTCGAAACCCACGGCTGTTCGGTTACCCGGCAAGTTCCAATTCCCATTCGGTACCACGACATCCAATTCAATGAAGGATTCCGGGCGGACATAATTGTGGAGGGCAAGGTTATCCTGGAGTTGAAATCGGTTGAGCAAACTTCCCGCGCACATGAGAAACAGGTTTTAACCTACTTGAAACTGACCGGCATGAAACTCGGGTTTTTATTGAATTTCAGCGAAGCCCTGATGCGCGACGGGATCTCACGAATCATCAATGGAGAGATTCAGTAAACTCTCCGTGCCTTCGTGACTTGGTGTGAGATGATCATAAAGGAAGTTGCGAGATGTTCGACTTGAAAACCTATCTCACCGACGGCGCCCGCTGGATCGAAACCGCGCTCGACCGCCTCGTGCCGCCGGCGGACACCCGCCCGGCGTCCCTCCATGCCGCCATGCGCCACAGCCTCTTCGCCGGCGGCAAGCGCCTCCGCCCGCTTCTCTGTGCCGCCAGCGCCGAAGCCTGCGGTGCGAACCGCGGCGCCGCGCTCTTCCCCGCGGCCGCCATCGAATGCCTCCACACCTACACCCTCATTCACGACGACCTGCCCTGCATGGATGACGACGACCTCCGCCGCGGCGTCCCCACCTGCCACAAGGTCTACGGCGAAGCCACCGCGCTCCTCGCCGGCGACGCCCTCCAGGCCCTGGCTTTTGAACTCGCCGCCCAAACCCCCGTGGCCGCGCTCGAGATCGTCCGCGAACTCGCCGATGCGGCCGGCTCCACCGGCGTGGTCGGCGGCCAGGTCGAAGACATGCTCGGCGAACATCTGCCGCCCAATGAAGAACGCCTGCGCTTCATCCAGCAGCACAAGACCGGCGACCTGATCATCTGCGCCTGCCGCATGGGCGTGCTCGCCGCCGGCGGCTCGCCCGCCGCGCTCGCCGCCAGCACCCGCTACGCCGCCGCCGCGGGCGAGGCCTTCCAGATCGCCGACGACATTCTCAACGCCACGTCCACCGCCGAACAGCTCGGCAAGGCCGTCGGTACCGACGCCGCCCGCGAAAAAACCACGGCGATCTCCGTGTATGGCATGAATGGCGCCCAAAAGCGCCTGAAGGATTTAATCGCGGAAGCCCTGGCCGCCCTGGCCGGCCTGCCCGGCGACACGGCCCCCCTCGCCGCCCTCGCCCGCCACGTCGCCGCGCGGAAAAACTAGGGCTGGGCCGCGGCCGGCGGCTCCGGCGTCGGTTTGCGCCGCAGGATTTCCACCGCCACGCTTTTCGTCAGCGGCAGGGCCCCGGGCTTTTCCACCACGACCCGCACCGCCGTCACCAACGCGTGGCGCAGGCAGGCGTCCGCCACCCGTTCGGCCAGGGATTCGATCAGGGCAAATTTGCCCTTCTTCGCAATGGCCACCGCTTCGGCCTCCACCAGCTCGTAGTTCATCGCGTGCTCCAGGTGGTCGGTTTCCGCCGCCTTCCGCACGTCGCACTCCAACGCGATATCCATCCGCACCTTGCGCGGCTGGATCCGCTCCGCCGGATGGACCCCGAGGATGCAGATGGCCTCGACGCCATGCAGGTGGATCCAGTCGCCACCCAAGCCCTGAACCGGTTGGAGAGATTCGCTCATAAAACGGCTTTTTTTAGCAAAATTCCGTCCCGCCCAGATAGTTAAAATCTCAATAGGCTTTTCTGCCTCTTCCGCAATTCGCCGCCGTGCGCTAGAATGCCTGGCATATGGGACACAAACTCACGCCGAAAATCATCCTCGAAGGCACCCGCCTGACCTTCAAGACCGACATCGCCTTTGCGCTCAACGAACATCCGCGCATCGTCGGCCCCCGCCGCTACCGCTACCACTCGCCCCTCGTTTCCGGCGAATGGTGCGCCTTCACCAATTTCCCCTGGGGCCGCGGCCTCATCAATTTCGAGCCGCAGGAGGAGGCGCAGGCCCTCGAAACCTACGCCACCTGGGCCCGCCTCTTCGAACTCCAGCGCTACTACTCGTGGATCGTCGACCGCTTCCACCTCTCCACCCGCATGTACCAGCTCATGACCCGCAGCAAGGACTACGACTTCCGCTGGCTGGAGGACCGCCTCCGCCCCCTCAATTTCCGCCTCGTCTACTGCACCCGCTCCCCTGACTCCTTCGCCGCCGCCCGGGAACGGCGCCTGAAAGTCTCCGGCAAGCCTGAGCAGTATGACGATCTCTCCCTCTTCGTCCGCGAGCAGGAAGTCCTCGACCGCCTCGTTGCCGAATCGACCCTGCCCGTCCTGAAGCTCGACGTCTCCGACAATGACATTCCCGCCGCCGTGGAACGCGTCGCCGACTGGCTGGAAGCCACCGGTGGCCTCTGGATGGAGAACTGACCATGGAAACCACACCCCCGCCCGCCCCAGCCCCCGTTCCGCAAAACAGAATCTGGCTCATCCTCAAGGCCGTGCCCTGGATCACCGTCCTCGGCGGACTGGCGACCGTCGCCTTCCTCGTCCTCTGTCAGTATGACAGCACCGTCATCCGCTGGCGGCTCATGCTGCCCCTCGCCGCCGCGGGCGGCACGCTGCTGCTCTGGCGGCGCCGGCGCGCCCCCGTCTGGGAAGCCCGGCTCTGCACGCTCCTCCTGGGCCTGCTCCTCGCGCTGGTCGTCCTGCGCGACATCGGCCTCTCCCGCAAGCTGGCCGAGCTCTACGACAAGGTGGAGGGCTACAAGACCCAGGTCCACCAGGCCACCAGCGAAATCAGCCGCTTCTTCAACGGCGGCCGCTGAACCCGCCCCCCATGCGGGGGCTCGCGGCTTGTTCCCCGCAGCCTTGGCGAAGGGGGGCTCATGGATTTTTCCACACTGTGGAAAACTTTTTCCACAGTGTGGAAAAAATGCTCAAAGTTTTTCCATTGTATGGAAAAATCGCCGAAAGTTTTTCCATTGTGTGGAAAAATCCGGCTTCCGGGCCCGAGCCGCGATTCCCCGCATCCGGGCGTCCGGTTGGCCGCCCCTTTGGCCCCGCCGCCTCTTTTTCCTTGGCAAATCCCGCCCTTTCGCGTAAACCAGCGCGGCTTTTTGGACCCATAGCAGCAAGGATGACACCATGGCATACACCGCAGCAGATTTACGCAAGGGCTTGAAGATCGAGCTCGAGGGCATTCCGTACGAAGTGACCGAATTCCAGTTCGTCAAGCCGGGCAAGGGCCAGGCCATGTACAAGTGCCGCATCAAAAACATGCTCGTCGGCTCGACCATGGACAAGACCTTCCGCGCCGTCGACAAGATCGACCAGCCCAACATCGAGTCCAAGACCCTGGCGTTCTCCTACCAGGAGGGCGACAAGTACATCTTCATGGACAACAAGACCTACGAGCAGGTCGAACTGCACGAAAACGTCCTCGGCGACCAGCGCTTTTTCCTGATGGAAGACCTTGAGTGCGAAGTGCTCTTTTTCAACGGCCGCGCCATGAGCGTCACCCTGCCGTCCTTCGTCATCAAGGAGATCAAGGAAACGGAGCCCGGCGCCCGCGGCGACACCGCCACGAACGTGCTCAAGCCCGCCAAGATCGACACCGGTTTCGAGGTCGGCGTGCCCATTTTCATCAACCTGGGCGACTTCATCCGCATCGACACCCGCACCGGCAAGTACGTCGAACGCGTCAAGCAGGGCTGATTCCGGGCCGCGCCATGCGCCCCCGCCCCGCCGATCCCGAGACCCTGCGCGCCCAGCGCCGCGTCCTTGAACTGCGGGCCAAGCTGAACGACGCCATCCGCCGCTTCTTCCGCGAGCGGGGCTTCCTCGAAGTCGACACCCCCGTCCGGCTGCCGGCCAACGCGCCGGAAGCGAACATCGACGCCGTGCCCGCGGATTCCGGCTGGCTGCGCACCTCGCCCGAGCTGGCGATGAAGCGCCTGCTGGCCGCCGGCAACGATCAAATCTTCCAGCTCGGCCCCTGCTTCCGCGCCGGCGAACAGGGCCGCTGGCACCATCCCGAATTCACGCTGCTGGAATGGTACCGCACCAACGCGGGCTATCTCGAAATCCTCGCCGACACCAAGGCGCTGCTCGCCTTCGTCGCCGGCGAACTGCGCGGCAAGGCCGATTTCACCTGGCAGGGCAAGCCCCTCTCCTGCGCGCAGGAGCTGTGGGAGAAATTCCCCGTCTCGCAGGCGTTCATCCAGCACGCCGGCTGGGACCCCGCGATGAAGTTCGACGCTGACCGCTTCGACCTCGACCTCGTCACCCGCGTGGAGCCCGCCCTGCCCCGCGACCATCCCGTCGTGTTGATCGACTATCCCGCGCCGCTCGCGGCCCTGGCCCGCCGCAAGCCTGGCGACCCCTTCCGCGCCGAACGCTGGGAGGTTTATCTCGGCGGCGTCGAACTGGCCAACGCCTACTCCGAGCTGACCGATCCCGCCGAACAGCGCGCGCGCTTCGAGGAAGCCAACGCCCTCCGCCAGCGCCGCGGTGAAAAACCGTATCCCCTCGATGAAACCTTCCTCGCCGCGCTGGCGCAGATGCCGCCGTCCGGCGGCATTGCTCTGGGTGTTGACCGGCTGCTGATGATCCTCGCCGACGCCGACTCCCTCGACGCAGTACTCCCCTTCCGCCACGGCTGACCGCTGGCGCCCCCTCCCCGCCCGCGCTCAGGTTTTCCGACGGGCTAGCAATTCTTCGATGGCGTCCACGTGCAGGCGCGCGCACCGGTCGGGATCGAAACATTCCGTGACCCGTTGAATGCCGGATTGGCCCGCGCGCGCGGCCTCTTCGGGATGGTCCACGACGTATTCCAGCGCGCGCCGGAACGCCGTGTCGTCCTCCGGATCGAACAGGAAGCCGTCCACGCGGTCGCGCACGATCTCGGCGATGCCCGGCAGGCCGGTCGCCACCGTGGGCTTGCCCGTGGCCAGGTTGTGATAGAGCACGCTGGGAATGATGCCTTCGTTGTCGTCGGACTTGCGCCGCAGGGCCAGCAGTACGTCCGCGGCGTTCAAATAGCGGTTCACGTCGGCGTGCGTCGGCAGCCAGCCCGTCATGAGAACGGACTTCTCGATGCCGAGGCCCTGGATCTTGTGCCGCAGCCAGGCCTCCCCGCCCGCGCCGCCGATGACCAGCAGCCGCCAGTCGGGATGTGCGGCGGCGATGTCCTGCCACCACTCCAGCATGCGCCCGTAGCCCTTGCCCGGGCGGATGGTGCCGTGCGTCGCGAAGACCTTGAGCTCCGGCCCCAGTCCGAGCTTCCGGCGGATGTCCGCCGCCTCGCAGGGGAAGAATTCGTTTTCCGGGCTGGTGGTATTGATGATCCGCATCAGGGCCGGATCGGCGCCGTAGGAAACCAGGATGTTCTTCTCCGCCTCGGTGTTCGCCACGATCAGCGCGCGGGCCCGGTTCCACTTGGCGATATCCCGCCGCTCCAGCCAGCGCGCGAGCCGCTTGCCGGGCGGATTCCACCCGAGCAGGATCGCCCACCAGTGGTCGCTCACGGAGGCCACCATCGCGGGGATGCCGGTGCGGCACATCGCGCCTGGCAGCAGCGGCAGGGGCTCGCGGCACATCAGGATGTCGGGCTTCAACGCCACCACCTGCCGGCGGAGCGCCGGAAACAGAAGATAATACAAGCCCAGCTTGAGCAGTTTATCGCGGCCGTTGCGCCGGTCGACCGTGCCGGGCACCTGCAGGATGGCCAGGCCCCGCCGCAGTTCCGGATCGACCGGCAGATGGCCTTTCATTCCGACATAGAGCACGTCGTAGCGCTCCTTCAGGTGGCGCAGCAGCGCCTCCATGCCCGAAAACTGGATGCGCTCGTCCTCCGGCGCGTAGCGGTGCACGTAGACGACGAGCGGGCGGCGCCGGGTGAGGTTTTCGGCCTGGAGAAGCTGGAAACCGCTCATGAGGCTTTCCGGCTCTTGCGGGCGGCGGCCAGCGCGTAGTGGTTGCGCAGGGCGTGGACATAGGCCTGCATCGCGTCGCGGAGGTTGCGGGTCTTCCGGAATTCCTTCCAGAACGCCTTCACCATGCCCGGCCGCACCGACAGCACGACGTTCAGCAGCACCGACGGCGAGAAGTAGCCGCTCAGGTTCCGGAACGCCATGATCTGGAAATATTCGCGCCGGATGCGCGCCTGCTCCTCCAGCGTGAAATTGATCTTGAGCACCGGGTGGTCCACCATGCCGCGCCCTTCGTAGGCGTCGTCCACGATCCATTTGTTCGCCACGGCCTGCCGGTAGAGGTCGGAACCCGGATAGGGAATTAGGTAGAAGAATTCGGCGAAAGAGGGCTTGATGCGCCGCAGCAGGGCCTTGGTCAACTCCACGTCCTCCCATGTCTCTTCGGGGCAGCCGACGAGGAACGTGCCCATCGGCGCCAGGCCGGAGGCGTGGCACGCCGCGAAGGCCTTCTCGATCTGCTCGACGGTTTCGTCCTTCTGGACGGCCTTCAGCACCTTCGGCGAGCCCGACTCCACGCCGATGTCCACCTGCACGCAGCCGGCCTTGCGCATCATCCGGCCCATCTCCACGTCGAAGAGGTTCACCCGGATCTGGCAGCCCCACGTCAGCTTGTACGGCTCGTTCTCCAGCGCCTGGCAGAATTCCTTCAGCCATTCGCGCTGCACGTTGAAGGTGTCGTCGAAGAAATACACCGCGTCGATGCCGAATTCGTCGTGCAGGCGGCGGATCTCCTGCAGCACGTGCCCGACCGAGCGCCGGCGGACCTTGCGCGAGAACATCAGGTGCGACGAGCAGAACGTGCAGCGGTACGGGCAGCCGCGCGCGGTCATGATCATCGGCGTGCCCGACTTGAACCACTTGCCGCGGATGCCGCCGGGCGGGCACAGGTAGCGGTAGAAGTCCGGCATGCACTCGATGGCCGGCTGCGGCAGCTCGTCGAGGTTCCAGAACACCTCGGCGTCCCGGAACGGCTGGCCCGGGATGAACACGCCCGGAATGCCCGCGAACGCCCCCGTGCGCACGATCTCCATCAGCGCCTTTTCGCCTTCGCCCACCACCAGGGCGTCCGGCTTGAACAAGTCAAAGGTCTTCTCGGGCTCGACGGTGGGCCCCACGCCGCCCAGCACGATTTTCGCGCCTGGCAGCTTCTCGCGCAGGATTTTATGGATCTCCAGCGCGCGGAACCGCGTCTGCGTCATGAACCCGATGCCGACCAGGTCGGGCTGGAACGCAAGAATCTCCTGCAGCTGCTGATCGTCGGGATCGGGATCGAAGATGATGGTCCGGGCCTGGTCCTTGATGCACGCCGCCAGCATCAGCAGGCCGACTGGCGACCGCTGGCGCGATTCAATCCGCACGTTGACCAGCGCCACGCGCCGGAAGCCGGCCGGTGCGGCCCCGGTGGATCCTGTTTCCCTTTGCTGATTCATTCCGACCATGATAACCTGACTCCATGAGTTTGACCAGCGCCCGCATTCAGATTGTCGGCACCGAAACCCTGGCCGGGGCCGCGCTGGCGGCCGAAGCCCGGCGGCGGCGCCTGTCCGTTTCCCTGCTCTCCGCCACCGAAACCGCCGGCTGGGCGAATGCCCCACTGATCGAAAAAACCATCTCCGCCGCCCGGCCCGATTTCCTGTTCGTCGCCGCCGGCGAGTCCGGCGGCATCGCGCTCAACCGGGCGCACCCTGCGCGGCTGCTGGAATCGAACCTGCGCGTCGTCCTGAACGTGCTCGGCGCCGCCGCCCGCCTGCATGTGCCGCATCTGATCTATCTCGCCAGTTCCTGCTGCTATCCCCGCGATGCCGCCCAGCCCCTGCGCGTCGAGAGCCTCATGACCGGCCCGTTCGAACCGACCAACGCCGCCTATTCCGCCGCCAAGCTCGCGGGCCTCGTCGAATGCGAAGCCGTTCGCCAGGAGCACGGCCTGGCCTGGTTCGCCGCCATCCCCTCCACGCTGTACGGACCCGAGGACCACTTCGACCCCGAGCACGCCCACGTGGCCTCCTCGCTGCTGGTCCGGATGCACGAAGCCAAGCTCCAAAACGCCCCCGCCTTGTCCGTCTGGGGCACTGGCAAGCCCCGCCGCGATTTCCTGTTCTCCCGCGATCTCGCCGACGCCTGCTTCTTCCTGGCGGAGAAATACGCGGCGAAGTCCGGCCCGATCAATGTCGGTCCGGATTCCGACCTGTCCATCGCGGAAGTCGCCGCGGCTGTTCAGCAGGTGGTCGGCTATGAAGGCAAACTGGAATTTGACGCCTCCAAACCCGACGGCGCCCCGGTCAAGCGGCTCGATGCATCTTCCCTCCGGGCGCTGGGTTGGAAACCGCAGACGGATTTCGCCGCCGGCCTGCGCGAAACCTACGCCGCCTTCCTGAAATCGCGGCATTGAGCTTGCCCAACCGCCCCGCCTGGGGTATGTTCCGTTTTCCCCATATTTTTGGGGATTGGGACAACTTAATCCATGTCACTGGACATTCTATTCATCAACCCCGGCAACCAAAAGGCCATCTATCAGGATCTGGCCCGCGAATTTACGGCGGTTGATCCCCCGGTCTGGGCCTCCCTCCTGGCCGAGTCCATCCGCCGCCAGGGCCGTTCCGTCCGGATCCACGACATGAACATCGATGGCTGGGATGACACCGTCCGCAACCGCCTGCTGGCGGAAAAACCCCGCCTGATCGCCGTGCTCGTCTACGGCCACCATCCCTCCGCCTCCACGCAGACCATGCCGGTCGTGCGCCCGCTGTTGCAGGACCTCAAGGCCGCCGCGCCGGAGATTCCCGTCGTGCTGGGCGGTACGCATCCCTCCGCCCTGCCGGAACAGACCCTGGCCGAGGAGGCCGCCGACTACATCGTCGAGGGCGAAGGTCTTTACGGCCTGCTCGGGTTGCTGGACCATCTCATCGAAGGCAAGGCTTTCGCGTCGATTCCCGGCTTGTGGCACCGCGTCGGCAAGGCCGCCGCCCGCACCGCGCCGCCGAAGCCGATTGAAGACCTCGACCGGGAACTGCCCGGCTACGCCTGGGACCTGTTGCCGCCGCTGAAAAATTACCGCGCCCACAACTGGCAGTGCTTCCAGTACTTCGAAAAGAGCCAGGCGCCGGATTTCGTCGACGTCCGCAGCCCGTACGTCTCGATCTACACCTCCCTCAACTGCCCCCACAACTGCGACTACTGCTGCATCCACACCATTTTCGGCAAGCCGGGCATCAAGAACTGGTCCATGGAGACCGTGGTCGGCTGGATCGACACGCTGGTGCAAAAGCACGGCATCCGCAACATCCGCTTTGCCGACGAACTGTTCATGCTCAGCCGCGAGCGCGTGACGCGCTTCTGCGAACTGCTCGAGACGCGCGGCTACGACCTCAACATCTGGGTCTATGTCCGCGTCGACCGCGTCTTCGACGATCTTTTGCCGCGCCTGCGCAAGGTCGGCGTCCAGTGGGTCTGTCCCGGCATCGAGTCCGGCAACGCGGATGTCCGCGCCGACGTGAACAAGACCCTGCGGCGGGACGTGGCCGCCGCCATGCGCGCCTTCCAGGACGCGGGCATCTACATCATCGGCAACTACATGTTCGGCCTGCCGCACGACACGCTGGCCACCATGCAGCAGACTCTCGACCTCGCGCTCGAACTCAATTGCGAGTTCGCCAATTTCTACACCGTCATGGCCTATCCCGGCTCCGACCTCTACCGCCGGGCCAAGGCCGCCGGCCTCGTCCCCGACCGCTTGGAGGCCTTCTCCCAGCACAGCTACTGGACCCAGCCCCTGCCCACCGAAAATCTGGCACCGGCCCAGGTCCAGGCCTTCCGCGACGAGGCCTTCCAGACCTATTTCCGCCACCCCGCCTACCGCGAACGCATCCGGAGGCTCTTCGGCCAGAAAACTTGCGACCACCTGGACAAGATGGTATCCATCCCCATCAAGCGTCGCCTCACAGAAACAGGAACCCCATGAACAACATCGCATTCCTCGAAAAGAAAGCCTACGACCTCCGCAAGAAGGTCCTGGACACCTGCATCCGCGCCAAGACCGGCCACGTGACGTCGTCGATGTCCTGCGCCGAGATCATGGCCGTGCTGTATTTCGGCGGCATCCTGCGCCACGATCCCAAGCGCCCCGACTGGGCGGACCGCGACCGCTTCATCCTCAGCAAGGGCCAGGCCAGCCCGATGCTCTACACCGTTTTGGCCGAAGCCGGCTACTTCGACGAAGCCCAGCTCAAGGGGTTCGCCCAGAAGGACGGCAAGTTCGGCGTGCACCTGCAGCAGAGCGTGCCCGGCGCGGAAATCACTTGCGGCTCCCTCGGCCAGGGCTTCGGCTTCGCCGCCGGCATGGCCCTCGCCGCCAAGATGGACCTCAAGAACTACATGGTCTACACCCTCCTCGGCGACGGCGAATGCTACGAAGGCTCCATCTGGGAAACCGCGATGTTCGCCTCCCACCAGCGCCTGAACAACCTCGTCGCCATCCTCGACCGCAACTACCAGTGCGTGCTCGACTTCACCGAGAACTTCCTCGCCCTCGAGCCCTTCGAGAAGAAGTGGGAATCCTTCGGCTGGAACGTTGTCCGCGTCGAAGGCCAGTCCGTCCCGGCCCTGCTGGACGCGCTGCACGGGCTGCGCTCCCGCCGCCGCCCCGGCCCCACCATTGTCATTGCCGACACCACCAAGGGCGCCGGCATCGATTTCATGTCCTGCGTGCCGCTGTGGCACGGCGCGGCCCCCGGCGGGGACGACGCCAAGCAGGCCATGGCCGAATTGGAAAGGAACACCCCCCATGCCTAATCCCATCAGCCAGCGCGATTCCTTCTGGAATAAGATCTACGACATCGCCCGCCAGGACCGGCGCATCGTCATCGTTTCCGCCGACATGGGCGCCCCCGCCCTCGACCGGATCCGCCGCGACCTGCCCGGCCAGTTCGTCAACGTCGGCATCGCCGAGCAGAACGGCATCCTGGTCGCCTCCGGCCTCGCCCGCGAAGGCAAGCGCCCGTTCTTCTACGCCATCGCGCCGTTCGCGGTCTTCCGCCCGGTCGAGCTCACCCGCGTCAACAACGCCATCATGAAGATTCCGATCACCATCGTCGGCGTCGGCGCGGGCTTCA
>CAZMOR010000125.1:0-6393 GCA_964567795.1 uncultured Verrucomicrobiota bacterium | reverse complement strand
TGGAGAAGATCGGCTTCGGCGTGGCGGCCTATGGCTGCGGCACGTGCATCGGCAACAGCGGGCCGCTGCGCGAGGAAATCGGCCTGGCGATCAAGGCCAACGACCTGGTCGCCGCGGCGGTGCTGTCCGGCAACCGCAATTTCGAGGGCCGCGTGCATGCGCAGTGCAAGGCCAACTACCTGTGTTCGCCGCCGCTGGTGGTGGCCTTCGGACTGGCCGGGCGCGTGGATGTCAACCTGGACACCGAGCCGCTCGGCACGGGGCGCGACGGCCAGCCGGTATTCCTGCGCGACGTGTGGCCGACGGCGGCCGAAATCGATGCGCTGCTGGCGGGCGCGAACGATCCGGCGCTGTATGCGGCGGCCTATCGCGACGTGAACCAGTATACGCCGGAATGGAGTTCGATTCCGGTGGCGCACAAGCCGGTGTTCGACTGGCAGCCCGGATCGACCTACATCCGCGAACCGCCGTTCCTGGCCGCGGCGAAGCCGTCGGCGGAAATCTCCGGGGCGCGGGTGCTGGGCCTGTTCGGCGATTTCATCACCACGGACCACATATCGCCGGCCGGCAGCATCGCCAAGGACTCGCCGGCGGCGCGCTACCTGGCCGGGCACGGCATCGCGCCGAAGGATTTCAACTCCTACGGCTCGCGGCGCGGCAACCACGAAGTCATGATGCGGGGGACGTTCGCGAACGTGCGGCTGCGCAACCGGATGGCTTCGCGCGAAGGCGGCTGGACCAAACTGCAGCCGGCCGGCGAGGAAATGAGCATCTATGATGCCGCGGTCGCCTATCGGAAGGCCGGGACGCCGCTGGTGGTGATCGCCGGCAAGCAATACGGCGCGGGCAGTTCGCGCGACTGGGCGGCGAAGGGGCCGATGCTGCTGGGCGTCCTGGCGGTCATCGCCGAGAGTTTCGAGCGCATCCACCGCTCCAACCTGGTGGAGATGGGCGTGATGCCGTTTGAGTTCACCGACGGCCAGACCGCCGAGAGTCTCGGACTTGACGGCACGGAAACGGTGTCCATCCAGGGCTCCGGCAAACTGGCGCCGCGCGGGATGCATGAGATGGTGGCGATCAAGGCCGACGGGCGCGAGATCCGGTTCCCGATCCGCAACCGCATCGACACACCGATCGAGGTCGCCTACTACGAGGCGGGGGGCATCCTGCCCTACGTGCTGCGCAACCTGCTGAACAAGCGGACCTGAGGCCGGCCTATAATTGTTAAAAGTGGTTGAAGCCCCGGCTTTAACCTTGATTTTGCCTGCGGTTCTTTCATCCTGTGTTCATTCAGGTGGGAGAGCATGGGCATGCGGATGCGGCAAATCAGAACATATTCGGGTCGGAAGGTTTGGGGCATTCTCGGGCTGGCCGGCATGTGGCTGGCTAGCAGTCTGCAAATCCAGGCGCAGGATCCCTATTTCCGGCGGACGCGGAGCGATGCCAACGTGTACGTGGCGCCGGTGGGCTCCGCGATCGACAAAGTCGCGATCCTGCCGTTCAAGGCGCCGACGGAACTGATTGGGTCTTCCATCTCGGACATTTTCGTGACGGAAATGTTGCGGGCCAACCGCTATACGCTGGTGGAGCGCGGGCAGATCGACCGGGTATTGGGCGAGACGGAGTTTGAACTTTCAGGACTTTCGGACTCCAAAGCCATCGAAGCCGGGAAGATGATGGGGGCGGACGGCGTGATCCTGGGCACGGTGGACGAGTATGCGCCGGTGGCCTACCGCGGGCGGAGTTATCCGGTGGTGGGCGCATCGATCCGCCTGATCGACTGCAACAGCGGCCGGGTGATGTGGAGCGTGGACCATGCCAGCCGGAGCGAAGACCCGGCGGACACGCTTTCCGGCCATGCCCGCGTGGTGGTGCATGAAATGGTTTCGGCACTGGTCCAGAACTGGGGTGTCCAGCGACAGGTTGCCGCGGAATACGACGATGCCCGCGGGGAGCGCGACCAGGCGGATGACGTGGTGGGATACGATGGCGAAGCGGAAGCGCCCGCGCCGCAAATCACGCCACCGCCGGATGTCCCGGCCGGATTCAGCGTTTCCGACTTGGGCCTGCGCGAAGTGACGGTGAGCTGGCCGGCGCCGGCGGACCGGTCAGTGCAATACCGGATCGAGCGCGCGGAGGCGATCGAAGGCCCGTTCGTGCCGGTGACCACCCTGCCCGCCTCGCGCGGGGCGTACACCGATGCCGGCGCGCGGAATGCGCCGCTCAAGGATGCTGCGACCTATTATTACCGCCTGGTGGCCATTGGCCGGGACGGGCAGGAAAGCGGGCCTTGCGACGCGCAGGAAAGCATGACGGCCCCCCCGCCCAATCCGCCGGAGAGCATCCAGGCCGATACGCCGGCGGCCCGCGCGGTGCACCTGGAGTGGACGGCTCCCGACTGCGAAGGCATCGAAAAATACCTGATTGAACGCGCCAACGCCGCGGACGAAATCTTCACCCAGGTTGGCGAAGTCGAAGGCACAACCTTCAGCGAAGGCGGCACGGCGGCCTCGCCGCTGCGCGATTCCACGACTTATCTGTATCGCCTCCGCGCCGTGAACCGCGTGGGAGCGATCGGCGAACCGTCCAAGCCGGTTGAAATCGCCACCCGCCCGCCGCCCACGGCGCCGAAGGGCGTGGCCGCGGAGGACCGGCAGGTGCGTTGCGTGCCGCTCGCCTGGGAAGTGTCCCCCGACGAGGACGTGGTCCGCTACGATGTGTACCGCGCCGACAGCGATGCCGGACCGTTCACTTTCCTTGGCTCGGCGGAAGGGCGGGAAAGCGCCGAATATCTCGATGGCGGCAAGGATCCCGGGAATCTCGAGGACGACCGGGCCTATTTCTACTGCGTGCGCGCGATCAACGCCGTTACGGCGGAAAGCGATGATTCCGACGTCGTGATGGCCACCACGCGGCCGGTGCCACCGGTGGTGACCGGACTGGAGGCCGTGACCGGCCTGCCGCGGCGTGTGGAATTGTCCTGGAAGCCCTCGCCCGACGAAAAGGTGATCGCGTATGAAATCGAGCGGTCGGAGGCCGGCGGCGATTTCAAGAGCATCGCGCGCGTGACGGGTCTGGACATGGCCAGCTATGTGGATTCCGGGGACGAAGAGGCGCGGTTCATGCGTTCCAGCCTCAAGACCCCGCTCAAGGACGGGACCGCCTATGCCTACCGCGTGCACGCCGTGAACACCGCGGAGGCCACGTCGGAATGGTGCGATCCGGTTGAAGCCATCACCAAGGTCGTGCCGGAAACGCCGCACGGGCTCAAGGCCACGGAAGGCCGGCCGCGCGTCATCGGCGTGGTCTGGGCCGCGAACAAGGAGGACGACATCGTCCAATATGTCGTGGCGTTCTCCGCGGCGGCGGACGGCAATTACGCCGAGGCCGGCCGGGTGAGCGTGGAGGAAACCCGCGGCTTCAAGCAGGAAGACCTGCCGCCGGGACTGGAGCGCTATTACCGCGTGAAGGCCATCGATATCGATGGGCTGGAGAGCGAATGGTCCGAACCGGTCTTCGGGTCCACGAAGCCCCTGCCCGGTGCGCCGACGGACCTGGCCATTGAATGGACCGACGACGGCGCGGTACTGAGCTGGCAGGCGCCGCCGGAAAAAGACATCGAGAGCTACCGCATCCTGAACAAGAAACTGTTCGGGCAGGAGGAAGTCGCCACCTGCGAGGATACGGAATACGTCTTTCCCGCCGGCACGTTGACCCAGAAAAAAGTGCTGCTGGTGGTCGCCCGGGACAAGGACGGACTGGAAAGTCCGGCCTCCGGAATCCTGGAAGTGATTCCGCCCAAATAGCGGCAAGAAAGGAAGTGGCTCATGAAATGGAACAGCGTCCTGCGGGGCCTGCTGCTTCCCGTGGTCCTTTTCATGTTCGTTGGGGCCGGCGCGGTCCGGGCCCAGGAAGGGGACGAAGGCATTCCCTCCCCCGCCCAGCCCGGGGATGAAGCGCCGGGAACCCCTGCGGCGCCCACGGAAACCATCAAGTCCAAGACGGAGGTTCGCCGCTGGAAGGACGGCAAAGGCGCGGTGCATGTCACCTACACGGACAGTTCGCACCAATACGGCGTGCCCAGCACCGAGGTCGAGGAGATCGAGATGCCGAACGGCACCAAGGTCAAGAAGGTGACGACCCACACCACCATCAAGAACGAAGATGGCGAGGAAAGCACGCTCATCAACACCGAGACGACGACCACCGGCAAGGACGGCAGTGCCAAGACGGAAAAGGACAGCTACGAGACCTACACGAAACCGGACGGGTCGCGCATCACGATATCCCGCAACGATACGGACACGGACAACGCCGACGGCTCCAGCGAACAGACCACGACCAAATCGAGCGGTTCGGAAACCGATGGCTACGAGGACGACAACACCACCACCCATACGGAAGGCACGGACAAGGATGGTGGCCAGTATTCCTCCAATCAATCCACGAAAACAACCAAGGACAACAACACCGGTGAAGGGGGCATGGAAAGCGATGTCTCCGAAACCGGCGCGGACGGGTCCCGGACCGACGGCCATGTCAGCATCACGATGAAACCGGGCGAAAACGGAAATACCGACGTGGAGCAGACGGTCAACGGGGTCCATGATGATGGCAAGGGCAATGTCACCATCACTACGCAGACCACGACCGGGAATGTGGGCGAGAATGATTCCGGCAATGCAGAAACCACAACCGAGTCGGAATACACGGATGCGGACGGCCGGAGCGGCACCACCACGCAGAAGGAAAAGGTGTCGGACGACGGCCAGGGCAACATGACCGGCAGCAGCGAATATGAGGGCAGCGACAGCGAGGGCACCAAGGTCGCCGGCACGGCCTCCGTCTCCCAGCAGACCGCCGATGACAACGTGGAAGTGAACACCGACGCCAGCGACGAAGCCGAGGATGCGAACGGCAACAAGCAGAAAACGGAGACCACCGGCAAATCCCGGCTGCAGGGCAACGAGGACGGCACCATCAGCGGGCAGGAGAACGTCAGCAGCGAGACCACCGGTCCCGGGGGTGAAAAGGAAAACGTTGAAGGCCAGTCCAACATCCAGATCAAGCCGGGCGACAACAAGAATGTCACGATCACGTCCGACAGTTCCTTCGAAGCCAACGGGCCGAACGGCCGCACAACCCAGGATACTTCCGCGGAGGACGAAATCGGACCTGAAGGCGTCCGGGGCACTTCCGATTCCAGCATAACGGGGCCGGGCGGCGAATCCGTCAACGTGGGCTCGGAATATTCCGCCGGCACGGATGGCGACGGCAATCTGAACGTCTCGCAAGGCACGACCATGACGGGCAACGACGGCAAGGGGAACACCTCGACGGCGGACACCTCCATGACCGGCCAGTTTGACCCAAACGGCAGCGGTTATGTCGAAGGCAGCGCGAATGTGTCCGGCAAGGACGGGCAAGGCAAAGACGTGAATGAAACCGCTTCGGAGGGCGAAGAAGTCCAGCTCCCCCCCGCCGAGGGCGATGAAGCCGGTGCCGGCGGTCAAGAGAAGGATGCCGGAACCGGTGGCCAGGAGCAGGGCCCGAACGCCGGCGCCGGCAACGATACCGGCGATACGGCAGCCAATCCGAACACGGATACCACTCCGGGCAATGACACCGATTCCGGCGGGCAAGGCGGGAACAACTCGAATGCGGATGCCACGCCCCCCGATAATGACAGCTCCGGCACCGGCTCTGGTTCCTGCAGTCAAGAAGGCAACGGTTCCGAGGCAGATGGCGGCACCGGGAGCGGCAATGGCGGCAATGAAGGTCTCCGGAACGAGCCCTCCGCGGATGCCGATGTGAGTCCCGAACAGGTGTCCGGCGGATACAATGCCAACGGCAGTTTCGCCTCGGGCTGGTCCCAAAGCCAATCCGAGCGCAGCGATGCCGGCAACATGACCATGGCCCAAAACAGCCAGATGGGCGAAGCCGCCAATGTCGGCAACCAAACCCTCAGCGACGCCAACGCGGCCCGGGATGCCGGCGGCCGGGATTCCCAAACCATCCGGGAGGGTTCCGCCCGGGATACGGCCAAGAACGACCGCCAGAACAGCTGGGGCAAGGCGCTGGGCGACGCCGTGGAGCAAGGCGTCACCGAGGGCGGCAAGGCGTTTGGCGGCGCCCTGGGCGGAGCGGCCGCCGACGAGGCCGTCGGGGCCATCTTCGGCACGCCCCAGACCGGGTCCGATGACGATGCGAACGGTGGCGGTACGGATGGCGGTTCGGCGGCCACGCCCGGGGGAACCTCCACGCCGGACAACACCACCAAAGGCAAATCCGATTCACCCAAAAAGAACGATGACGGCAAGTCCGACGGCGGCGGTTCGGACTCCGGCGGCTGCACCGACGGGGATTCCGGCAGCGGCAGCGGCAGTTCAGACA
>CAZMOR010000124.1:0-2281 GCA_964567795.1 uncultured Verrucomicrobiota bacterium | reverse complement strand
CCGGCGGCGCGGCGCGCGCCGGAATGCGGAAGGGCAGTTCCGCCTGCGACTGGCATTGCATGGCGGTGCCGTCGCGGACCACCAGCGTGAGCACGTGCGCTCCGGGCGCCAGCCCCGACAGATCCAAGGGGTAATCGATGTCAAAGGACCGGACGGTGCCGAGATGGAGGGTAGCCTCGGCCCGGCCCGTGCCGTTGGAAACCACGAGCCGATCCGTGCCCGCGGTGCCGCCGATATACAGCGCGCTGGCGAAGCCGGGTTCGGAGGAAACGGAGAAAGTGAGCGGCAGGCCGTCGCCGCCCAGCGGAGCGCGGACGGTGATCCCCACGCGGTCGGCCTTGACCTTGGCCGTGAAGTTGCTGCCGCCCCGGGAATTGATGGCCCAGGCCAAGCCGGCGGCGGCAGCGAACAGATCCTCGCCCGGGGCGACGGTGTAATCGAAGCGGTTGGTGCCCACGCGGACAAGCAGGTTGTTGCCCACGGCGGCAAACGGCCGGGTGACCGGCGCAAAGTGGCGGCCATCGAGATAGAGATCGAGGTACACGGGGGGCGCCCCGCGCGGATGGGCGGCCACGGAAATCTGCAGGTTCACTTCGCCATCCAGTTCCGCGTTGCGGGCGGGGGCTTTGATGACCACGGCGGGCGGAGCCGCGAAGGGGGCGGCCAGGGGATCGCCGACCCAGATACCCTGATAGGGATTGCGCACGGACATGGCCAGCGCTTCGCCGGCAGTGAAGCCGCGGAAATACCAGAAGGCCATCATGGGGTCGGGGAATTTGGCCTCGAACGCGCAGGGTTCGCAGACCGTGCCGTAGGAGGCGGTGGCGCCCAGCCGCAGCCAGTCCCACACCGTGTTTTGGTTCAGGCAGGGTTCGGGAATCATGCCGGCGCAGGAGGTCAGGTGCTCGCAGATGGCGCCCGGGGCGAACCGCAGGGCCGTGAAATTCGTGGGGAAGTAGGCCAGGCCGGTGGAATAGCCCAGCACCGGTTCCGCCGGCACGGGGCTGGTTCCGGCAAATGCCTGGATCCGGTCGGCGTGGCCGGCCACCTCGAATTGGAGCGCCACGGCCGGATAGGCGCGGAAGCGGATGTTGCGGGCGGTGTCGGCGGAGCCGGCCAGGCAGAAGACGCCGTCCGGCCAGGACGCGCCGGCGGCGACGGCGCGATCCACGACCTGCTTGGCCGTGTCGAGACTGGGCGCGGTCAGCAGGAAGGGGATGGGCGCATTGGTCTGGTTCCAGCCGGCGGTCGACGTGTAGGCGGTTTCCGCGCCGAAGTACTGGTTGACGGAATTGGAGGCGATCTGGCAGGTCGGGCCGTTCGGCAGCGGGGGTTTGTAGCCGTAGAACAAGGCGGCCGTGATGCCGTTGTTGTTCTCCACCCGCGAAGGGATATCCATGCACAGGACGAGGAAGTGGATTTGGCCGGTCAATTGGTTGTTGGCGATGTGCGCCAGGATCGGTTCGCGGACCTGGCGTTCGAAATCGGCGAGGGAGATGGAGGTGGCGCGCGGGTCGACCTTGAGCGTGCACAGGTGGGTCTGGGGGATGCCGTGTTTTTCCAGGTAATAGGCGCCCAGCGCGCGGGAATCGCGGCTGGCGCTGTTGACCACGACCAGCGTGTTGAGCGGTCCGCCGCCCGCCAGGGCGAGGACGGGCGCCAGCAGGAGCACCGCGAAGCATGACCGGAGCAGGCGTTTCATTTGCGGGGGATTGTCGCGGATGGCGCATAAAAGTTCAAGCCGGGAGCGGTTGCGGTGGTGGCCGGGGCGGAGTAGAATCCGGATTCGACACGAACGCGAGGAGTGCGCATGAAAACACGGCAGAACGAATCATTGCACCGGAAGTGGTCGCAGGCGGTGACGGACGGCATGGAGCGGGCGGCGAGCCGGGCGATGCTGCACGCGGTGGGGTTCACGTGCGCGGACTTCCGCAAGTCGCAGATCGGCGTGGCCTCGACCTGGAGCCAGGTGACGCCCTGCAACATGCACATCGACAAGCTGGCGCGGCAGGCGGCGAAGGGCGTGGAAGCCGCCGGGGGCAAGCCGGTGATCTTCAACACCATCACGATTTCCGATGGCATTTCGATGGGCACGCCGGGCATGCGCTATTCCCTCGTATCGCGCGAAATCATCGCGGACTCGATCGAGGCCGTGGCCGGCTGCGAGGCGTTCGACGGCCTGGTGGCCATCGGCGGCTGCGACAAGAACATGCCGGGTTGCCTGATCGCGATGGCGCGGCTCGACCGGCCCGCCGTGTTCGTCTACGGCGGCACGATCAAG
>CAZMOR010000123.1:0-3917 GCA_964567795.1 uncultured Verrucomicrobiota bacterium | reverse complement strand
TGCAGAATCGGGAACAAGCCGCCGCCATGGGGCGCCGGGGCCGGGAGTATGTGGAGCGGCAGCATGCCCCGCCGGTTGTGCTGGAGAAATTCCAGCGGTTTTACGAGGAAGTTGCCGCCCGTGCGGATTTGGCATAGACCGGCCTCGGCGGCGGATGCTATGGTTTGATTGTTTGCGGCATGCCGGTCTTCAGCGGCGCGTGGACCGGTGCCGCCGGAAAGACCATGAATGTGACGACTCCGATGATCATCTCCGACGAAGCCATCAAGTATATTCTCTTCCAGAGAACGGCCTATTTGCGTTTACCGCAGTCCTGGGCCTACCGGGCCTGGAAAAAATTCGTTCCGGTTCCGACCTACGTGCAGACGGTGGAACTGGAAGCCCGGTTCCGCGGGGGCGCGATCCGCCGGCTGTATGAAGCGGACATGCGCAAAGAGCTGGATACCCTGGCTGGCGCCCTGCCGCCGACCTGCCGGTCGGTGCTGGATATCGGCTGCGGCGTGGCGGGTTTTGATGTGCTGCTGGCCGAACATTATGCCGGGCAGGCCGGCGGCCGGCCCGATTTTCACCTGCTGGACAAAACCCGGGTGGAGAATTCCGTGTTTTACGGGTTCAAGCCGCACGGCGCCTTTTACTCTTCCCTGGACGTGGCCCGCCGGATGATGGTGGCCAACGGGACGCCGGAGAAATGCGTGCATCTGCATGAAGCCACCGCAACGAACGAAATCGGAATCGATGGCCCGGTGGACTTGATCGTGTCGTTGATTTCCTGGGGCTTTCATTATCCGCTCGAGACTTATTTGAACCGGGTCTGTGAACTGCTGGGCGGCGGCGGGATGCTGATCGTGGATGTCCGGAAGGGGACGGGCGGCCTGGAACTGCTGCGCCGCAAACTGGGGCAGGTGTCCGTGCTCCATGAAGAGGAACGGTTTCAGCGGATCCGGGCCCTGAAGTAGTCCCGGCTGGAAATGCGCGGAATTTCATGCGAGCGATTGGCCAACTAGAATCCGAACAGCAAGCCCGGACCTTCGCGGATTATTTATATCTCCGCGACATCGAGACGCAGATTGACTCCGCTGCCGGCGGCCACTGGACGGTGTGGGTGATCGATGAGGACCGCGTGGATGAAAGCCGGGCGCTGCTGTCGCGTTTCCGCAGCATGCCCGAGGCCGAGGAGTTCTACCAGGCCCCGGGGGCGGCCGAGGAGCGGCGCCGGGGCGCCCGGCAGGAGGCGCGGGCCGAACAACAGAAGCGCCCGCCCCGCGATGTTTTCCCCTGGCAGATGGGCGGCGGCGGATTCACCCTGCTGCTGCTGGTATTCTGCGTCGGCGCCGCCCTGATGACCCGTCTGGGCCAGAATCCCGTTTGGACCGGCTGGTTGCAGTTCCTGCCGGCGGATGTGCTGCGCGGCCAGGTTTGGCGGCTGATCACGCCGGTTTTCCTGCACTTCACGCTTTGGGGGTTGTTCGTGAATCTGCTGTGGATCCAGGATTTGGGAACCGCCTTGGAAGGGCGGATCGGGACCCGGCGTTTCGCGCTGCTGGTGGCCCTGGTGGCCCTGGTCTCGAACCTGGCCCAATATGCCGCGGGCGGCAGCCTGCCGTTCGTGGGCATGAACGGCGTGGTCTACGGCATGTTCGGATATCTCTGGATCCGGGGCCGGCGGGATTTCAATTTCGGCCTGGCGGTTGCACCCTTGACCTCGGGCCTGCTGCTGGTGTTCCTGGCGCTGGGCATCTTCGGCCTGCTGGGGCCCACCGCCAACGCCGCCCACTTCTCCGGCCTGCTGGCCGGCGGCGTGCTGGGCTGGCTGGATTCCATGGGGGCGGCGCGGAAGGCCTGAACCCCGTCGCCCGCCCTTGACCGTGGGGGCGGGGTCGGATACGGTTGCGAGCACTGCTATGAAAACCAAGGGCATCCAGATTCTGCCGTCGCTCCTGTCCGCCCGGATGGGCTATTTGGCGGAGGACTGCCGCCGCGCCATGGCGGCGGGGTCGGACGGATTGCACGTGGACATCATGGACGGGCATTTCGTGCCGAACCTGACGATGGGGCCGGACATCCTGCGCGCGGTGCGCGAAGCGGTGCCGCAGGCCTATCTGCACGTGCACCTGATGGTGATGCGGCCGGACCTCTACGCCCCCAAGTTCATCGCGGCCGGGGCCGACACGGTGCTGATCCATGCGGAATCCCCCGGCGACGTGAAAGCCACCCTGGCCGCCATCCGCGCCGCCGGCAAACGCGCCGGCCTGACGCTCTGCCCGGAAACCCCGGTCGCGGTGCTGGCGGACTACAAAGGGTTGCTGGATGAAGTGCTGATCATGACCGTGCATCCGGGCTTCGGCGGGCAGGCGTTCATGGAGTCCGGCGTGCCCAAGATCGCGGAAACGGCCAAGCTCCTGCCCGGGGTGGATATTTCGGTGGACGGGGGGATCAACGCGGAGACCGGCGCGCGGTGCGCGGCGGCGGGGGCGAACGTGCTGCTGGCCGGTTCGTTCCTGTTCAAGGCCGCCGACCTGCGCGCGGCCATCGCCGGCATGCGCGCCCAGCTCGAACCGGCCCGGAAGGCCGGCGGCTAGGCCGGCGCGGAACGGCGATTTCAGCGGGACGAAGGAACCATGGCAACGAAGTTCTATAAAGTGAACGAGGACGGGACGCCCGACCGGCCTGCGCCGGCGGCCCCCGCCGGCCCGGCGCACGATCTCGCGCTCATCCGCAATTTCAGCATCATCGCCCACATCGATCATGGCAAGACGACGCTGTCCGACCGGCTGCTGGAGCTGACCGGCGCGATCGCCAAGCGGGACCAGCGCGACCAGTTGCTGGACGACATGGATCTTGAGCGGGAGCGCGGCATCACCATCAAGGCCCATCCCGTCACGATGAAATACACGGCGCGGGACGGGCGGATATACGAATTCAACTTCATCGACACGCCCGGGCACGTGGACTTTTCCTACGAAGTGAGCCGGAGCCTGGCCGCCTGCGAGGGCGCGCTGCTGGTGGTGGATGCCACGCAGGGCGTGGAGGCCCAGACCGTGGCCCATGCCTTCCTGGCGGCGGCCAACCATGTCAAAATCATTCCGGTGCTGAACAAGACCGACATGGCCGCCGCCGATCCCGAGACGGTGGCGCGCCAGATCGAGGATATTTTCGCGATTCCGCGCGAGGAATGCTTCCACGTGAGCGCCAAGACGGGCGCCGGGGTGGCGGACGTGCTGGAGGCGCTGGTGCAGCGCATCCCGCCGCCAAAATCGGCGCATCCCGGCGAGCTGCGCGCGCTGGTGTTCGACTCCGAATACGACACGTTCCGCGGCGGGATGATCTACGTGCGCATGTTTGACGGCGCGATCCGGCGCGGCGACCGCATCCGGATGATGGGCGCCGCCAAGGATTACGAAGTGCAGGAAGTTGGCATCTTCAACCCCAAGCCGCAGCCGACGGAAGCGCTGCAGGCGGGGCAGGTGGGCTATTTCCTGGCCAACATCAAGAACACCGCGGAAATCCTGATCGGCGACACGGTCACCTCCGCGCGCAACCCCACCGAGCAGCCGCTGACCGGCTTCAAGGCCATGCATCCGATGGTGTTCACGGGGCTGTATCCCATCGACGCCGACGACTACGAGAAGCTGAAATACTCGCTGGAGAAGCTGGCGCTCAACGACAGTTCCTTCCAGTACCAGACCGAATCCAGCGTGGCGCTGGGCTTCGGATTCCGCTGCGGGTTCCTGGGCCTGCTGCACATGGAAATCGTGCAGGAACGCCTGCGCCGGGAATACGACTGCGACATCATCGCGACCTATCCGGGCGTCGTCTACCGCGTGCGGATGAACGACGGCACCGTCAAGGAAGTGGACAACCCCGTCTTCCTGCCGGATCCGACCGAATTCGAGGCCATCGAGGAGCCCATCGTGAAG
>CAZMOR010000122.1:0-2048 GCA_964567795.1 uncultured Verrucomicrobiota bacterium | reverse complement strand
CTTGGGCCGATCGGCTTGCGGGACAATCCGGGTTCTTCCGTGAATACCAATCGGAATGGTTTACGCTTTTCCGGGTGGATAACCCCGGTAGCAACGGCGTGGAAATCCTGTCCGGCGCCGGCCGCGCCGCGGTGCAACATCCACGTCCCGGCCTTGCGACCATCGAGTACGCGGCGTCAGCGCCGGGCGGAGCCATCCGCATCAGCCAGGCATGGCATCCCGACTGGAAGGTGGTTGATGGCGGCAGCCTTCGGTTCGGCACCGATGAAACGGGTTTGATGCGCGTAGAAGGATTGCCGGCCGGAGAACATGTCCTGCATCTGCAGTACGCGCCGCCCGCATGGCCGGTCTGGGCGACTTGGACCGCATGGATGGGGCTGGCTCTGCAGGGCGGGCGACATATGCTTCTGCGACGGAAACGCATGGAAGGACGCCGCGAATGAATGCGCAGGCAGAACGCCGGACCGCAATCTGGAGAACCGTGAGCAAAGCGCGGGTCTGGCTGGTCGGCGGCCTGATCTTGGCCGCGTATTCAGCGATCTTCATCACTCTGCCGCGCGGCGTGTTTTATTCGCCGGACGCCGGGGGAAAATATCTGCAAATGCTCGGCTATCGTTGGGAAAACGGCTTGCGGTGCGACATCGTATATTCCGGAGCGGAGATGGATCCAGACGGATGTTTCTATGGAGCCCACGCGGAACGGGCTGCCTTTACCGCCATCCATCCGTACCGGGATGAAGCCGGAGGAACCCATGTCGGATGGACTCCGTGGTTTTCCCTGTTGGCCCGGCCGTTCTTCCGGGCGTTCGGATTGGTGGGGCTGTACGCCGTTCCCTGGATGGCGGGCCTGGGGCTTATCGCCTGGGCCGGGCGGATCGCGGAACGGCTGCGGCCCGGCCTGGGCGCATTGACCGCGGCCGTGGTCGGCTTGGCAACCCCGGTGCTGTTTTACAGCATGTGTTTTTGGGAACATACGCTCGCGACGCTGCTGGCGCTCGCGGGATTGTGGCCGTGGATTCGAGCAGGCTCCGGTCCGGAAATCGGGTCCATCAGGCCTTTTGAAGGATGGATCGGCGGAGCCCTTTTGTTGGCGGCCTGCGCCGTGCGCCGCGAACTGATCATTTTTTCCGGGGCCGGCCTGCTGGCCTGGTGCTGGATTCATCCCCGTTGGCGCAGCCATTTCCCCGCGATGGTTGTCGCCCTGCTGGGTGCCGGGACGGGCGGGATTCTGCTTTTGCTGTTTCATCCTGCTGCGCTCCTTTGGCTGTTTCCATCCGGCGTGAACCATGTCCACTGGCTGAGCCGGTTCCTGCACGCCGACATGTGGCGGGGAATCGGTCCCAACGGAATTCGGTTCCTGTTGCTGAACGATTCCGACGGCTTGCTGCCGCCATCGATCCGTTGGACGGGGGTTGCGGGGCTGGTTTCCTGCCTGGGAAGTCCGTTCGCGCCGGTCCGGTGGCGGCGCGGAATGGTGTTGGTCGGAACGGCACTTGCCAGCGTGCCCGCCGCTTGGCTGGTTGGCATTCCGGTTCGCTATCGTGCGCTCAACAGTTTGATGCTGCCAGCGCCGCTGGGTTTGCTTGCCTTGTTGCCGTCCGTAGCTCGGGGGTCTGCGGCCCGGCGCGGATTGGGATGGACAATCGTTGTCTTCTTGGGATCGTTCGGTCTCGCGTTGCCGGCGGTGGTGGGCGGAGCGCATGGCGGCATCGAATGGGGGAGCCGGTACGCACTGGTGGCGATGGTGTTGTTGAACGTGCTGGGCATGGTGGCGGTGGCGGAAACCCGAACGGCGCCCGGTTTGTCCGCCGGCGGTCGGCGGATCACCGAAGTGCTGGCTCTCTGGCTGATTCTGCTGGGCATGGCGTCGGCAGGTCGCGGCGTTCACGAATTGGGGCAAACCCGCCGCGAACTGCTCGCGCTGCAAACCGAATTGGAATGGGCGGACTGTCCGGTCGTGACGGACATCTGGTGGTTGGGGGCTTCCTTGGCGCCATTTGCCACCCGACATGAATTCTATACGCTGTCCGATCCGCATCCCTTCCAGG
>CAZMOR010000121.1:0-9953 GCA_964567795.1 uncultured Verrucomicrobiota bacterium | reverse complement strand
AAGTCCGGACGCGTTTTTCCACCGTGTGGAAAAATGTTTTCCACAGCATGGAAAAACCGGATTTGCGAGGAACATGGATATGAGCGACAGCCAGATCAAGGTGCCGGCGGACGGCCAGAAAATCACGATGGGCGCGGACGGCCAGCTGCAGGTGCCGGACCGGCCGATCCTGCCCTTCATCGAGGGCGACGGGACGGGGGCGGACATCACCCGCGCCTCCATGACGGTGTGGAACGCTGCGGTGGCGAAGGCCTACGGCGGGAAGCGGAAAGTCGCCTGGATGGAGATTTACGCGGGGGAGAAGGCGAACGCCGTCTATGGCCCGAACACCTGGCTGCCGCCGGAGACGCTGACGGCCTGCCGCGACTACCTGGTTTCCATCAAGGGCCCGCTGACGACACCGGTGGGCGGCGGCATCCGCAGCCTGAACGTGGCGCTGCGGCAGGAGCTGGACCTCTATGTCTGCCTGCGGCCGGTGCAATGGTTCGCGGGCGTGCCCAGCCCGGTGAAGCATCCGGAGAAGACGAACATGGTGATTTTCCGCGAGAATTCGGAGGACATCTACGCCGGCATCGAATGGGCCGCGGGCACGCCGCAGGTGCAGAAGGTGATCGATTTCCTGCAAAAGGAAATGGGCGTGAAGAAGATCCGGTTCCCGGGCAGCTCGGGCATCGGCATCAAGCCGGTGTCGGAGGAGGGCACGCGGCGCCTGGTGCGCGCGGCGATCCGCTATGCGCTCGACAACGGCCGCCAGAGCGTGACGTTGGTGCACAAGGGCAACATCATGAAGTTCACGGAAGGCGCCTTCCGCGACTGGGGCTACGCGACGGCGCGCGACGAATTCGGCGCCCAGCCCCTGGACGGCGGGCCGTGGCATGAAATCGCCGATCCGAAGTCGAGCCGGAAGATCGTCGTGAAGGACGTCATCGCCGACGCCTTCCTGCAGCAGATCCTGACGCGGCCGGCGGAGTACGACGTGATCGCGACGCTGAACCTGAACGGCGACTACATTTCAGACGCGCTGGCGGCGTGCGTGGGCGGCATCGGCATTGCGCCGGGGGCGAACATCAACTACGCGACCGGTTGCGCGGTGTTCGAGGCCACGCACGGCACGGCGCCGAAGTACGCGAACCTCGACAAGGTGAACCCGGGCTCGCTGATCCTGTCGGGCGAGATGATGTTCCGGTACCTGGGCTGGACCGAGGCGGCGGATTTGATCATCCAGGGCGTGGAAAAGACCATTTCCAAGAAGACGGTGACCTATGATTTCGCGCGCCTGATGGATGGCGCGCAGGAAGTGAAGTGTTCGGAGTTCGGCGCGGCGATCGCGCAGAACATGTAAGATCGGAGCAGGCATGAGCGCGCAACCCAACCAGCAGAACCAAAAGCAGCAAGCACCAGCCGGGGCGGCCGACGGCATCACGCCGCGGGCGGTGGACTACGGCCAGTGGTATCTGGACATCGTGAAGCGGGCGGACCTGGCGGACCATTCGTCGGTGCGCGGCTGCATGGTGATCAAGCCGCACGGCTATGCCATCTGGGAGAAGCTGCAGCGGGAACTGGACGACCGGTTCAAGGCCACGGGGCACGTGAACGCGTATTTTCCGCTGTTCATTCCGCTGTCACTGATGGCGAAGGAGGAGGAACACGCGGCGGGCTTCGCGAAGGAATGCGCGGTGGTGACGCACTACCGGCTGAAGGCGCAGGACGGCAAGGTCGGCGTGGATCCGGAATCGAAGCTGGAGGAGCCGCTGGTGGTGCGGCCGACGAGCGAGACGATCATCTGGGCGCAGTACAAGAATTGGATCCAGAGCTACCGCGACCTGCCGCTGCTGATCAACCAGTGGGCGAACGTGGTGCGCTGGGAGATGCGTACGCGCCTGTTCCTGCGCACGGCGGAGTTCCTGTGGCAGGAAGGCCACACGGCGCACGCCACGGAGGCCGAGGCGCGCACGGAGGTTTCCCGCATGCTGGATGTCTACGCCGACGTGGCGGAGAACGTGATGGGCGTGCCCGTGGTGCGCGGCCACAAGACCGAGGGTGAGCGGTTCGCCGGGGCGATCGACACCCAGTGCATCGAAGGCATGATGCAGGACGGCAAGGCGCTGCAGATGGGCACAAGCCATTATCTGGGGCAGAACTTCGCCAAGAGCGCGGACGTGAAGTTCCTGAACCAGAACGGCCAGCTTGAATACGTGCACGCGACGAGCTGGGGCGTTTCGACGCGGCTGGTCGGGGCGCTGATCATGACGCATTCGGACGACAACGGGCTGATCCTGCCGCCGAAGCTGGCGCCGATCCAGGTGGTGATCGTGCCGATCTACAAGTCGCCGGAGGAACAGGCCCGGACGACCGCCGAGGCGCAGGCGGTGGCGACGGAACTGCGCGCGCAGGGCCTGGCCGTGAAGGTGGATGACCGCGAAGGGCTGCAGCCCGGCGCGAAGTACTACGAATGGGAACGCAAGGGCGTGCCCGTGCGCATTGAAGTCGGGCCGAAGGACCTGGAGAAGGGTTCGCTGTGCGTGGTGCGGCGGTTCGTGCTGGAGAAGGAGGGCGAGAGCGAGCAGGACCTGCGCAAGCGCAAGAAGCAGTTCCTGCCGCGCGCCGAGGCCATCGGCGGCATGCCGGCCCTGATGGATACGCTGCAGAAGGAATTGCTGGAACGCGCCCGCGCCATGCGCGAAAAGAAGACGCGCATCATCGATACGATCGAGGATTTTGAGGCGTTCTTCAAGGGCGACGGCGGCGGCTTTGCCTGGGTGCACTGGGCGGGCACGCACGAGGACGAGGACGCGATGGCCAAGCGGTTTGAGACGAGCATCCGCTGCATTCCGTTCGAAGACCAGATTCCGGAAGCCGCGCGCGGTCCCGGCCAGTGCATTCTGACCGGCAAGCCCAGCGCGCAGCGCGTGCTGATGGCCAAGGCGTACTAGAAACAGCCAGTATTCAGAATCCAGTATTCAGGATTCAGAATGGAAACAGCCAACAGCCAATTGAAAAAGGTGCTGGTGGTGTGCACGGGCAACACGTGCCGGAGTCCGATGGCGGAAGGCTGGCTGAACCGCCACCTGGCCGGCAAAGGGTGGGTGGCGGAATCGGCCGGCGTGGGGGCCGGGGACGGCAGTCCGGCCTCGCCTGAGGCCATCGACGTGATGCGCGAAATCGGCATTGATATTTCGCAACACCGTTCGCGGGCATTGGCCCGGCCGGTAGTGGACGAAGCCGCCATCATTCTGGCCATGACGACGGGGCACCAGCGGGAGATCGCGCGCCGTTTTCCGGAAGCCGCGGCCAAGACACGGCTGGTAAAGAGCTTTGGCATCGGGGGGCACGGGAACGTGGCGGATCCCATCGGGCTGCCCCTGGAAGCCTACCGGCATACCCGGGACGAGTTGGTGCAGGCGTTGGGGGAATTCGTGCTGGATCTGGCAGAACGCGGCCAGCTCAAGCAGGGGTCGTGATCGTCGCAACCATTTCTTCTGAAATGAGATAAGAATCAAGGCCGGCATCCGCCCGGGCATTATCCCGATTAACTCTAGTGCATCGGTTGCATACATACCCCCATAGGGTATGTTTGGGGCATGAAAGCCAAAGCCCATGCCACCACGCACGAGGAGACGCTTCAACGCCTGCGCCGGATCAGCGGCCAGGTGCAGGGGATTCAGCGAATGATTGAAGAGCGGAAATACTGCGTCGATATCATTACCCAGATCCAGGCGGCCCGGTCGGCCTTGCGCGCCGTGGAACTCCAGATTCTGGAGAAGCATTTGAGCCACTGCGTCAACGACGCCTTCGCGTCCGGATCGGTGCGGGATGCCGGCGAAAAGACGGCGGAACTCCTGCAGGTTTTAAAAAGGCAGGCTTGATGGGAACCATCCCAAGAAAGGAAACAGAATGAAAAAGATCCTGGTATTCGCGATCCTGATGACCGTGGCCTCGCTCGCCCTGGCGGCCGGCCAGCCGCAAACGACCTGTCCCGTGATGAAAGGCAGTCCGGTGAACAAGTCGCTCTATGTGGATGCCAACGGCTACCGCATCTATGTCTGCTGCGGCATGTGCCAGAAAACCGTCCAGGCGGATCCCGCCAAGTTCATCGCACAGCTGCAGGCGGAGGGCGTTGAGTTGGAGAAGACGCCCGTGGCAAAAGAAACCCCGAAAGCGGAATGAACCTGCGTCGGGCCAGCCTGATCCTGTGGATGGTGTTCCCGGCGGTTTTCGCCGGGGACACCGTTTACGCAGAGCATCCGGATGCTCCGGCGCCACTGGCGTTGGGGGATGCGGTTTCCAACGCCCTGGCCGGAAATCCGAACCTGCTTGCGGCGCGGTCCAAATGGGAGGCCATGCAAAACCGGCCGGCGCAGGCCGGCGCCCCGGAGAATCCCATGTTCACCCTGCGCGGCATGGACATGGCGGACGGCGGGGATTTTCCAAACGCCAATGAAAAGCAGTTTGCACTCGAGCAGCCGTTGACCGGTTTCGGCAAAGGCCGGCTCCGCCGGCAGGCGGCGGAATACGAGGCTCGGGCCATGGAATACGAATACGAAACCATGGCGCTCGATCTGGTACTGGACGTCAAGGAAACCTACTATGGGCTTGGGTCGGCCCGGCAGGCGCAGGAGATCATCCGCGACGAAACGAATGTGCTGGCCCGCCTGGCGGCGGTTGCGCAGACCGCCTATGCCGCCGGCCAGGCGAGCCAGGCGGACGTGATCAAGGCGCAGACCGAGGTCACGATGCTCGCGCCGCGGCTCCTCGATTTGACTGCGCAAATCCACAATTTAGAATCCAAGCTGAACGTGTTGATGGGGCGCGCGGCGGATGCGCCTCTCGAGCTTGCGCCGCTCCCGGAGCTTGCCGCTGCGACAGGGGTGGGGGATGATCTCCGCGGTTTTGCCGGGAAAAACCGTCCGGAGATCAAACAGGCCGAGGCCGTTCTGGCCCAGGCCCGGGTTGAGCGCTCCCGGATGGCCCGGGAAGCTCTTCCCGATTACCGCTTGGGGTTCGAGTACCGGACCTATCGCGACAATGAACCCGACATGGCGATGTTCATGGTCAGCGTCGATCTGCCGCTCTGGCAGGGCAAGATCCGGGCCGGGAAACACGAGGCCGACCAGATGGTTGCCGCCGGCCAGTCCGCGCTGGAGGCCAAGCGGCTGGAGGCGGAACTGGATGTGCAGCAGGCCTGGTTCAACACGCAAACGGCGCGCCAAACAGTGCACCTTTACCAGGACACCTTGATTCCACAGGCCCGGAACCGTTACGAAGCCAGCGAAGCCGGCTATCGCGCCGGAAATGTGGATTTCATGGACCTGCTGGAAAGCGAACGCTTCCTGCTGGAAACCCGGATCATGGCGGTCATGGCCGCCGGCGAGGCGGGCATGCAGGCGGCGCGGCTGGACCGGGCGCTGGGAGCTGGCAACGATGAGAACTCAAAATGAGGTGGTCACAATGAAAACGAGCAAGGTTATAGGCGTTATCTTGGTTTTGACGGCTGCGGTTTATATGGCGAGCGGTTGCGGACCCCGGCCGGCCGCCAGCCCTGTCCGTTCCGGCAACCCGACCGCGGTGCAGGCGGATGTCTGGACCTGTTCCATGCATCCGCAGGTCCGGCAGCCTGGGCCCGGACAATGCCCGATCTGCGGCATGAATCTGGTGCCGGCGGCGAAAGCTGAACCTGAGCCGAAGTGAGAGGAAATCCATGAAGAGGGCAATCCTGCTGGGCATTGGAATTGGCTTGCTGGCGGGCTTCTGGCTGGGCCGGGGGTGCACGAGCCGGCCTTCTGCATCCGCGACAAACGAGGCGGCGGTAACAACGGCATCCCATCCCGCTGAAGTCTGGACCTGTTCGATGCATCCGCAGATCCGGCAACCGAAGCCGGGCAAGTGCCCGATTTGCGGCATGGATTTGATTCTGGCCGGCAGCGGCGAAACCACGGTAACCACCGCCGAACTCGAACTTTCGGCCGCCGCGCAAAAACTGGCCGATGTGGAGACGGCGCCGGCGGAGCGCCAATCTGTCGCGGTGGACCTCCGTTTGGCGGGCAAGATTCAGCCGGACGAAACGCGCGTGGCGGTCATTGCGCCGCGTGTGGCCGGACGGATCGACAAGCTGGCGGCCAACTACGTCGGGATGGCCGTGAAAGCAGGGGAACCGCTGGCCGAACTGTACAGCCCGGAACTGGTCTCGGCCCAGCAGGAACTGTTGCAGGCGGCCAGGCTGCCGGGCGGCGGCGCGGCGGCGGATTCCCTGCTCGCGGCGACGCGCGAGCGCCTGCGGCTCTGGGGGCTCACGGCGGAGCAGATCGCCGGAATCGAACGCGAGGGCCAGGTGCGCGACCATGTGACTTTCAATGCGCCCCTCGGCGGCGTTGTGGTGGAGAAGGATGTCCGGGAAGGCCAATACGTGGAGGCCGGCATGCCCATCCTGACCGTGGCGGACCTGAGCCAGGTGTGGCTGCAGCTCGACGCCTATGAAGCCGATCTGGCATGGCTGCACACCGGGCAGTCCGTCGAATTCGAGGTTGAAGCCTATCCCGGCGAAAAATTCACAGGCACGATTGTCTTTTTGGAGCCCGTGCTGGATCCGGCCACCCGGACGGTCAAGGTGCGCGTGGAAGTGCCCAATCCCGACGGGCGGCTGCGGCCGGAAATGTTTGTGCGCGCGGTCGTTTACGCGCCCCTGCCGGACGAGGGGGGCGCCGCGCCGCTGGTGATTCCGGCTTCCGCCCCGCTGGTGACCGGTCCGCGTGCCGTGGTGTATGTGGCCGTGCCGGACCGCGCCGGCGTTTTCGAGGGCCGCGAATTGGTTCTGGGCCCGCGTGCCGGCGATTTCTACGTGGTGAAGGAAGGCCTGCGCGAAGGCGAACAAGTGGTGGTCAAAGGGGCCTTCAAGATCGACAGTTCGCTGCAAATCCAAGGCAAGCCCAGCATGATGGCGCCGGCAGACGGTGCCATGGAAATGAAAGGTCAGCCCCATGAATGAGACGGTGCCGGCGCCGTTTCCGGACAAAGGTCCGTCGCTGGTGGACCGGGTCATCCGGTTTTGCCTGGAGCAGAAGCTCATCGTCGCCCTGTTCGTGGCCGGCGTGGTGGCGTGGGGCGTCATGGTCGCGCCGTTCGACTGGCATCTCGGAGGTTTGCTGCGCCGGCCCGTGGCCGTGGATGCGATTCCCGACATCGGCGAAAACCAGCAGATCGTCTACAGCGAGTGGATGGGGCGTTCGCCCAAGGACGTGGACGACCAAGTGACCTATCCGCTGACGGTGGCCCTCCTGGGCATCCCGGGCGTGAAGACGGTCCGCAGCTTCTCGATGTTCGGGTTTTCGATGGTCTACGTCATCTTCGAAGAGGACGTGCCGTTTGAAACCGCTCAAAACCGGGTCATCGCCCGGCTCAACGGGCTGCCGGCCGGGGCGCTGCCGGAAGGGGTCAAGCCCGCGCTGGGACCGTATGCCACCGCCCTGGGACAGATCTTCTGGTACACGCTGGAAGGCCGCGACCCCGATGGCCAGCCGGTCGGCGGCTGGGGCCTGGATGAATTGCGCACCCTGCAGGATTGGACCGTGCGCTACCATCTGCAGGCCGCCGCCGGCATCACCGAGGTCGCTCCGGTGGGCGGGTTCGTGCAGGAATACCAGATTGATGCCGATCCCGACGCCATGCGGGAGAACAACGTCAGCCTGGAAGACGTGTTTGAAGCGGTGCGCCGGTCGAACCTCGATACCGGCGCCCGCCAGATCGAGTTGAACCGGGTGGAATACCTGATTCGCGCGCGGGGATTCATCCAGAATGTCCGCGACATCGAAAACACGGTCGTCAAGGTGAACGACAACGTGCCGATTTACGTAAAGAACATCGCGCGGGTGGCGCTGGGTCCGGCGGCGCGCGAAGGGGCGCTGGACAAGGAGGGGGCGGAGGCGGTCGGCGGCGTCGTGGTGGTGCGGCACGGCTACAACCCCCTGACGGCGATCCAGAACGTGAAAGCCAAAATCGCCGAGATTGCGCCGTCATTGCCGGTGAAGGCCGTGGCGGACTACCGACAGACGGACCGCGCTGCGTTGACGGTTTTTGCGCAGGCGCACGGCTTCGAGGCGTATGCCGGCGGTGAATTGAACCAGGAGGCGTGGACCCGCTGGCTGGCCTCCGTTCCGCGCGCCCAATGGCCGGCGGGTCTTACTACCAGCCAGGTTACGATCGTGCCGTTCTACGACCGGACAGGGCTGATCTACGAAACCCTGGGTACGCTCAACAGCGCGCTCTACGAACAAATCCTCATCACTACCATCGTCGTCATGATCATGGCGTCGCAGCTGGGATTGTCGCTGCTGATCAGCGTGGTCATGCCGCTGGCCGTGCTGATTTCGTTCATCGCGATGAAATTGTTCGGCGTGGAAGCCAACATCGTTTCGTTGTCGGGCATCGCCATCGCCATCGGCACGATCGTGGACATGGGGATTATTCTCACCCAGAACATCGTGCAGCATCTGGCGGAAGCCCCGCCGGGGGAAAATCGGCTGGAAACCATCTACCGGGCCGCCAGCGAAGTCGGCAGCGCGGTCCTGACGGCCATTTCCACGACGGTGATCGGGTTCCTGCCGGTGTTCGTCATGACCGGGCCCGAAGGCAAGCTTTTCAAGCCGCTGGCGTTCACCAAAACCTTCTGCCTGATCGGGTCGGTGATTGTGGCGCTCACGGTGATTCCGGTGGCGGCGCACATCCTGTTTTCGCGGAAGGCGCCATCGCCGGCCGGGCGCAACGTCCGGAACGCGGCCATTGTGCTGGCGGGCCTGGGAATCGGATTCGGGCTTCACTGGTGGCTGGCGGCGGGGCTAATCATCGCCATCGGCGCCTGGCAGCTGGCCGCCGGCCGGTTGCCCGCGCGGGTGCGTGCGGCCGGTCCCTGGCTGGCAAACGCCCTGGTGATCCTGGCCGTGGCCTTCCTGCTGACCATGCACTGGCAGCCCCTGGGCCTGCAGGCCGGACTCCTGAAGAACTTCCTCCTGGTGGGCGTGCTGGTCGGAGTCCTGATGGGGATGTATTGGCTGGTCGAGCGGTATTACGAGCCGCTGCTGCGCTGGTTCCTGGCGCACAAGTGGATTTTCCTGGCCATGCCGGTGCTGCTCGTTGTGCTGGGCTATACCAGCTGGCTGGGGTTTGGCCGCATGTCCGGCTGGCTGCCGGGATTTGTGCGGGACAGCCGTCCGGCGCAGGCGCTGGCCCGGGCGTTTCCCGGCCTGGGCAAGGAATTCATGCCGCCGCTTGACGAAGGTTCCTTCCTCTACATGCCCACGACCATGCCGCACGCCTCCATCGGCGAAGCGCTGGATATCATCCAAAAACAGGACCTGGCCATCCGCGCCATCCCGGAAATCGACACCGTGGTCGGGAAGATCGGCCGCGCCGACACCGCGCTCGATCCCGCTCCCGTCAACATGATCGAGACCGTCATCACGTACAAATCCGAATACATTACCAGGCAAGACGGGCGGCCGGTCACCTTCCGCTACGACCGCGGCACCGGAGAATACGTCCGCGACAGCGCCGGCGAGTTGATTCCCGATCCGCACGGCCGGCCGTACCGCCAATGGCGCGATTCCATCCGGAGCCCGGACGACATCTGGCGCGAAATCGCGGCCGCCGCGCAGGTGCCCGGCACCACCGCGGCGCCGAAGCTCCAGCCGATCGCGGCGCGCATCGTCATGCTGCAAAGCGGCATGCGCGCGCCGATGGGCGTGAAGGTGAAGGGCCCCGACCTGGACAGCGTCGAGCGGGCCGGGCTGGAGATCGAACGCCTCCTGAAGCAGGTACCCCAGGTCGAGCCGTCGACCGTCATCGCCGACCGGATCGTCGGCAAGCCGTATCTGGAGATCGACATCAACCGCGAAGCCAGCGCACGCTACGGCCTGCAGATCGAGGATGTGCAGGACGTGATCGAGGTCGCCATCGGCGGCCGG
>CAZMOR010000120.1:0-4197 GCA_964567795.1 uncultured Verrucomicrobiota bacterium | reverse complement strand
CTTGGGATGGATGTCTTTTTTCATGTCAGCTCTAGGGTTCCGGGTTCACGCACCCGGAGGTTGCCGGATGCAAAAATCGCGCGGAACCTACCACCCGCCCCGGCCCTTGGCAAGCGGCAATTTCCGGGGCAATACGGACATGGCTTTCATCCGGGGCCTGTGATAGGATTTTATTTGTAGCCAATGAAACCGCCTGCCGTCATCCGCCGGATCTGGATTCCCGGGATCATCCTCTTGGGCCTGGCGTTGTGGCTGCGCTGGCCCGCTCCGGGAACCGCCCCGCAAACGGGGTTGACCCAGGAAGAAGCCAACCGGCAGGCGCAGCCGGCTATCATGGATATCCGCCGGCACCTGGCGGAGAAACCCGCCCCTGACCGCCCCCAGGCGGAAGGCCCGGCCATCCGCCTGCGCACGGCCACCATCCGGCCTGGCATGGATTTCGGCCCGGTGGTTCATGCCCGGCCTTCGGCCCGCGGCTATCCTTGGATCGTAATGTTCGACGCCCCGATTCAGCCGGACTGGCGCTTGGCGCTGGAATCCGCCGGCGCCACCATCCGCGCGTATCTTCCGGACAACGCGCTCCTGCTTGAAGTCCCCGACGCGCTGCGGAACCGCCTGGGCGCCTGGCCGCATGCGGCCTGGTCGGGGGAATACCGCCCGGTCTATAAAATCCAGCCCTTGCTGGCCGGCCTGGCCCGCCAGCATCCGGATCTCGCCGTGCCGGTGACCATCCAGACGTTCGCCCCCGAAGATGCCCGCGCCTTGTCGCAGCAACTGGCGGCCCAGGGCGCCTCCGACATCCGGGCCACCGCCGCCAAACGCTGGGGCCTGGTGCGCGCCGTCCTGCCGGCCCAGGCCGCCTTGGAGCTGGCCGCCCGGCCCGAGGTGCAATGGATCGAACACCATGAAACCCCCCGGTTCCTGAACGATTTCGCCCGCACGAACAATCACCTCAATGTCGACACCGCCCGGGAAGCACACGGCCTGGATGGCACCGGCCAGATCGTGGCCGTGGCCGACACCGGCCTGGACACCGGCAACACCAACACGCTGCATCCGGATTTCTCCGGCCGCCTGCTCCAGGTGTTCGACACCGGCCGGCTGACCAACTGGAGCGACACCTTTTATCATGGCACGCACGTCATGGGCTCCCTGGTGGGCACCGGCGCGGCCTCGGGCGGGCAGTATAAAGGTGCCGCTCCCGGCGCCCGCCTGGTCTTTCAATCGGTCATGACCGCCGCCTCGACCCTCAACCTGCCCGATGACCTCAACGAGTTCTACGAACCGCCGTTTGCCGTGGGTGCCCGCGTCCACTCCGACAGCTGGGGCAGCGCCGTTGCCGGGGAATATTCGAGCGACGCGATGACTTCCGACGAGTTCATCTGGGATCATCCGGGCCTGCTGGTCGCCTACGCCGCTGGCAATGAAGGCATTGACTACGATCGCAACGGCGTGGTGGACTCCACCTCGCTCGACGCTCCGGCCTCCGCCAAGAACGTCCTGGCAGTCGGCGCCAGTGAAAACGAACGCCCGTCCGGCAGCGGCGGCATGACCGCCCGGACCTACGGCAGCGCCTGGCCCTTGGATTACCGCGTCGCCCCCATTTCCACGGACCTGATCTCGTCCAGCCCCGATGGCGGGCCGCAGGGCATGGCCGCCTTCTCCTCCCGCGGCCCGGCGGCGGACGGCCGCACCAAGCCGGACATCGTGGCGCCCGGAACTGACATCGTATCCGTCCGCTCCCGCGCCTCGGCCAGCACCGGCTGGGGCGTGCTGGGCAGCAACACGAATTATTGTTTCATGGGCGGCACCAGCATGGCGACGCCGCTGGCCGCCGGCTGTGCCACCCTGGTCCGGCAATATTGCACCGATATACTCGGCTTGGAACAACCGTCCGCCGCGCTGATCAAGGCGGCGCTGGCGGGCGGAGCGCGCACGCTCACGCCCGGCCAATACGGCACCAATGAATACCGCGAAATCCCGCCGGCGCCCCGCCCCAATATCGTCGAGGGCTGGGGCCAAATCGATGTGACCGGCACGCTCTATCCGCCCGCCGGCGAGCAGGCCGTCCTGATGGAGGGCGAATCCGCCTTGAGCACCGGCGGCAGCAACACCTTTGCCTTCCTCGTGCACAGCAACGGCGCGCTGAATGTCACCATGGCCTATAGTGACTACCCCTCCGCCCTGGCGGCGGCCGTGAACCTGGTGAACAACCTGGATCTGGTCTTGCTGGATCCCGCCGGCGTTCCGCATTATCCCAACGGCCTCTCCGGCCCGGACGATCTCAACAACCTGGAAGGCATTGACATCCTCGACGCGGCAACCGGGCGCTGGACCCTGGTGGTTTCCGCGGCGAACGTGCCGCAGGGGCCGCAGCCGTATGCCCTGTATGTGCGCGGCCCCATCGACGTACCCGCCGCCATCGCGCATGACCCGCTGGAAACAACCTGGATCACCACCGCCAACTATCCGGTCGTGGCGGAGGTCACCTCGGCCGGCGAGCTGGATCCGGCGACGGTCCAGTTGCACTGGAACACGACCGGCAGCACTTCTTTGTTTTCAACCGTGGTCATGGCGGCTACCACCGGCCACTGGTTCGCGGCGGAAATTCCCGCCCAGCCCGTTGGCACGCGCATCTCGTATTATATTTCCGCCGGGCCGGCCGGCCTGGAAACCGTGCATCCGGCCGGGGCGCCCGTCACCCTGCATTCATTCGACATCAACCCGCCCCTGGCGCTCGCGGTCAGCGGCCTGCCGGACAATCTGTTCACCGTGGATCCGGACTATGGCGTCCACACGCTGGCCTCGAACCTCACCGTGCACGCCGCGGCAACGTTCCCGCCGGACGGCACCAACGGCTGGCGCACCGCCTGCATCGGCTGGCAGGGCGCCGGCTCCGTTCCCGCCACGGGCGGCACCGCGGCCTGCGAGTTCATTCTGCAAGGCCCATCCATCATCACCTGGCTGTGGCAGGAACAGGTTGCGCTCATGCACACCTCTTCGCCCTACGGCGCGCTGGGCTCCAACACCTGGCACGCGCAGAATGCCACGGTTTCCACGCTCCTCGCCCCGGAAAGCCACATCTTCAGCCAGGTCCCCCTCACCTTCGCCGGCTGGCTGGTCGACGGCAACCGGTGGCCGACCAATGGCGGCCCTTCCCGCCGACAGGTCGACGGCATCCCCATGCCGGCTCCCCGCACCGCCACCGCCACGTACCTGCCCACGGCCCAGGACAGCGACGCCAACGGCCTGCCGGATTGGTTCGAATGGCGCTATTTCGGCGGCCTCGGCCAAGGGCGCTATGACGATCCCGATGGCGATGGCTATGAAAACGAACTGGAGGCTGCCGACCACACCGATCCACTGGATGAGAATTCCATCCCGGCCGTGCCGGTCATCCAGCATGACCCGCTGGGGTCGCCCGCCACTTCGCCCGCGCCCTGGACCGTCACGGCGGTCATCACCGACAATTACCGCGTCGCGTCCGCCACCCTGCATTGGCAACGCAACGGCGGACTCGCCCGGTCCGTCGCCATGACCAACGCCTCGGGCAATCTCTTCACCGCGCAAATCCACTCGCCGGCACGCGATGGCGACCAGATTGCCTATTTCCTCTCTGCGGCCGACGATGCCGGATTTTCCGTCCAGTCTGCCACTTGGACCGTCGACGTCTCCTATGCGCGAATCGCGATTTCGCCGGACTCCCTCGAGGCCTCCCTGCCGGCCGATGCACAGACGAATCTGGCGCTGTCCATCCAAAATGTCGGCAGCCAGAATCTCGAGGTCATGTTGGAAATCGCCCCCATCGGATTCGTCGACGACGTCGAAACCGGCACCAACGGCTGGACGCGCCCCGACGGAAAACTGGACTGGCACATCAGTGCGCAAAATGCCCATTCGCCGTCGAAGGCGTGGTATTGCGGGCAGGAAACTTCGCGTCTCTATCGCGATTCGACCCACGCCTCGCTGGTGACGCCGCCCATCCAGCTGGCGGCGGGCTCGCCGCGGCTCGACTTCATGCACCGCGCCCGCTTCGAATACGACAACGACCGAAGCCCCGACGGCAGGCACTACTGGGATTCCGGGATCCTCGAGATTTCGGACAACGGAGGCCTCATTTGGGAATCCCTCGCCCCCGAGGGTGGCTATCCGGGATTGATCACCTCCAACCCCGCCTCGCCCTTCGCCCCCGAAACG
>CAZMOR010000119.1:0-1665 GCA_964567795.1 uncultured Verrucomicrobiota bacterium | reverse complement strand
GCCGCGGCTTCGGCGGCGGCCTTTTCGGCCTTGGCCTTTTCGCGGGCTTCGGCCTTGGCCTTGGCGGCTTCGGCGGCGCGGGCCTTGCGCTCCTCGGCATCGGCCTTGGCCTTGGCGGCGGCGACGGCCTCTTCGGCGGCGCGCTTGCGGGCCTCTTCGGCGGCGACCTTGGAGTATTCGCTGGCGGCCTGCTGGACGGTGATGCCCACCAGGTCTGCGATCAGCTTGATGCCGCGGATGGCGTCATCGTTGGCCGGAATGGGGTAGTCGATCGGGTCGGGATCCACGTTGGCGTCCACGAGGGCGATGACGGGGATGTGGAGGCGGTTGGCCTCGGCGACGGCGATGGCTTCGCAGTTGACGTCCACGACGAAGAGCGCGCCGGGGTTGCCCTGCATGTCGGCAATGCCGCTGAGGTTGAACTGCAGCTTCTTCGCTTCGTGGCGGATCTTGGCGACTTCCTTCTTGGGGAGGGAATTGATGGAGCCGTCCTTTTCCATCTGCTCGATTTCGCGCATGCGGGCGATGGACTTGCGGATGGTTTCGTTGTTGGTCAGCGTGCCGCCGAGCCAGCGGTTCACCACGTAGGGCTGCTTGGTCTGGACCGCGATGGTCTTGAGGGCTTCCTGCGCCTGCTTCTTGGTGCCGACGAACAGGATCTGGCGGCCGCGGGCGACCGTGTCATAGATAAACTGGCGGGCCTTCTGGAGGCCGTCGAGGGTCTGTTCGAGGTCGATGATGTAGATCCCGTTCTTCTGGCCGAACAGGAACTTGCGCATTTTGGGGTTCCAGCGCTTGGTGCGGTGTCCGAAGTGCAGGCCTGCTTCGAGCAGATCCTGGATGCTGACGTCCTGGCGGACGTTGGCGGTCGTCATGGTGACCATGATGGTTTTCCTCTCTTGATGGCTTGGACCGGCTTCTTTGTTTTCGCCGGTCAATCCGCTTTTGTCTCCGGCGGAGGACCGCCGGAGAACTTCGCTTCCGGTTTTGCACACGCAAAACTCGCCGCGCAATCTACGGGAACGGGGGGGCGGATGCAAGGGGATTTTTGAGGAAAACGGGCCCAAAAGCTTGCGCGGCCGGGGGGCGGCCCGTATATTCCGAGGCTACATTATGAGCACAACCCTATATGACAAAGTCTGGTCGCGGCACGTGGTCCGCGAGGAAGCCAACGGTTCGGCGCTGCTGTACATCGACCGCCAGCTCGTCCATGAAGTGACGAGTCCGCAGGCGTTCGACGGGCTGCGGCTGGCGGGGCGCCAGGTGCGCCGCCCGAAACTGAACGTGGCAACCATCGACCACAACGTGCCGACGGTCGATCCCAAGAACATCATGGACCGGATCGCGAAGGCCCAGATCGACACCCTGCAGAAGAACTGCCAGGAGTTCGGCCTGCGGCTGTTCGGGATCGGCGACCCCTCGACGGGTGTGGTGCACATCATGGCCCCCGAACTGGGCCTGACGCTGCCGGGCACGACGGTGGTCTGCGGCGACTCGCACACGGCCACCCACGGCGCGTTCGGCGCGCTGGCGTTCGGCATCGGCACCAGCGAAGTCGAGCACGTGCTGGCCACGCAGACGCTGTGGCAGCGGCGCAGCCGCTCGATGCGGGCGACCTTCACCGGCCGGCCGGGCAAATGGGTCACGGCCAAGGATTTCATCCTG
>CAZMOR010000118.1:0-33423 GCA_964567795.1 uncultured Verrucomicrobiota bacterium | reverse complement strand
GAGCGGCGGGCGCGGCCAGTACGCGCACGTCTGCCTGCGCCTGGAACCGCTGAAGGCCGGCGAGGGCTTCGAGTTCGTCAACGAAGTCGTGGGTGGGCGCATTCCGGCGAACTTCATTCCGTCGGTGGAGAAGGGCGTGGTGAAGGCCATGCAGAGCGGGCCCTACGCGGGGTATCCGGTGGTGGACATGCGCGTGACCCTGACGGACGGTTCGTACCACGAAGTGGACTCCTCGGACTTCGCGTTCCAAGAAGCGGGGCGGGCGGGCTTCAAGGAGCTGTTCCTGAAGTCGAATCCGATCATCCTCGAGCCGGTGATGTCGGTCGAAGTGACGACGCCGGAGGAATTCATGGGCGGCGCGACGGGCAGCGTATGCCAGCGGCGCGGGCGCATCGAGACCATGGAGGAGAAGGGCTCGCAGAAGCTCATCAACGGCATGGTGCCGTTGGGCGAAATGTTCGGCTATGCGACGGCGCTGCGGAGCATGAGCCAGGGCCGGGCGGGCTTTACGATGCAGTTCGAGCACTACGAAGCCGTGCCGTTTGCGCTGACGGAGCAGATCATCAAGGTTCGCCGGGCGGCGAACAAGATCCGCTGACCGTTTCTGCATCCGATTACCCGCGAAAGCGATGCGGAGGCGCCTGAAACCGGCGCCTCCGTTTTTTTGCTTCCGACAAAAATTAATGAAAAATGTAGTAAAAAACGCTTGACCCCGCCTGGGGGCTCTTCTATTTTGGCCAGTGTCGTGGTGTGGCGACGTGTGATTTAAAAAGAAAACAATCAAGGAGACTGAGGATGAAAAAAATTCTCGTGTTTGCGATGGCGGCAATGCTGGCCGGTGCGGCATTTGCAGCGGTGGTGGGGTCGGACAGTGCCAGCAACTACAGTGGTGGCTGGGATAATTCGTCGACTTACGGGACTGGATTCAGCACGTGGAGTTTCACGCAGGCCGGTGGCTATTGGGCTCCGACGTATTCCACGGATACGGACCTGTCCGATTACGGCAACATCAGCACGAGCGACCGGGTGCTGGCGCTGAACTATGGTTCGGGCTATGTCAATGCCAACCGCACGATCTCGACCTGGGGCGCTTCCTATCTGTTCACGATCGACCTGGCCACCCAGTGGCGTGATGGCAATCGCGGCATCGACCTGAAGGATGGTTCCAATAATACCATCTGGAATTTCAATGTTTCGAATACCGGCTACGGGTCCACGGCCTGGAGCTACTATGCGGACATCGTGTTCAATGTTTCCGCCTATCAGAACGGCGCGAATTTGGACATCACGGTGGTGGGTTCCAGCGCGGCCGGTGCGTGGACGGACACCTACAACACCTCGGTGGCCGGCACGCTGAATGGCTTCAGCCTCTATGCGGGCGATACGGCTGGTGCAGGAAACAACGGCTCGCTGCTGGCCAACAACATGACGGTCTCTTCCCCGGTTCCCGAGCCGGCGACGATGAGCCTGCTGGGCCTCGGCGCGCTGGTGATGGCGCTGCGGCGCAAGATGAGCAAGTAATCTGGATTTCCGGATGAACCCAGAGGGCGGCCAAACGGCCGCCCTTTTTTTATGCCCGCGCCGGCGGGGCGTCATGCCGGCAGCCGGATGTGGAGCCTGGCGACGGGTGCCCCGATGCGGGGGCTCGCGGCTCATGCTTCAGAGGCAGGGGGGGGGCTCAGGGCCGGAAAAGGCCGAAAAGGCCTAAAAAAGGGGGTTTGGCGGTGTTTTCGCCGCCGGGGGCGGCGAGGATCCGGAATTCAGGAGTCAGGCTTCAGAAGGCTTGGGATTGGGAACGAAAGCTTGAGCCGCGATTCCCCGCATGGGGGGACCGGCGGAGGCTCAGGGTTCGGTGGCGCGGGGGATGTGGATGGGGCGGTCGAGGAGTTTTTTAGGTTTGGCGGCGGCGTCCTGCAGGATCTGGCCGGCGAAGACGTGGAGGGTGTAGCCGTAGTAGGAGGTCTGGCGGCCGGTTTCGCGGAGTTCCTGTGCGCGGAGGTCGTGGGGCACGACGTAGGTGGCGCTGAAGGGCAGGCTGCGGCGGTCGGCGAAGGCGCTGCCCAGGGCGATGGGCGAGGCGGGCACGATGGCGTGGGTGGGGTAGATGATGTTGTTCTGGTCGATGTCGTAGAAGGTGACATAGACCTGGATGAAGGCGTCCTTGAAGAGGCGGGCGTCGGGGGCGAGCTCGAGGGTGGCGTTGAGGACGCGCATTTCCGCGATATCCGTGTCGGCGGGCATTTTCTGGATGTCGGGGCTGGCGATGAGGATGTTGCGGGGCAGGTTGGTCGCGGCGGCGGCGGCGGGAGTTTGCAGGATCTGGGTCTGCAGGGCCTGGAGCCGGGCGAGGCGCTGGCGCTCGGCGATGGCCTGCTGGTGGAAGGGCGAGCCGGCGGGGGCGATGCCCAGGATCTGCGTCCAGCGCTGATGGGCTTCATCGAGTTCGCCGCGGGTTTCCAGCAGGCGGGCGTGTTCGACATGGGCGGGGAGGAACCCGGGCGTGTTCTGATGGATCTGGTTCAGGAGGCGGAAGGCCTTGGCATAGTCGGCGAACTGGGCGGCGGTGACGGCTTCGGCGAGGGCGCGTTGGGCTTCTTCGATGACGGGATCGGCGGCGGAAACGGGGGGCAGATTCACGACCGAGAGGTTGGTGTCCGCGGGGGTGAAATCGGCCTGGTCGAGGACAGCGACGATCGCCGGGGGGGCGGTCGTGGCGGCGGGCGCGGGCTGGGCGACGACGGTGCCGTCGGCGTTGGTGGTGTTCACCGGGGCCGGCGGGGCGGGTTCCGTGCCCGGCAGGACCATGACGGAGTTCGTGGATTTGCCGGACGCGGCTTTGCCCTCGGCATTGGTTTCCGACGGATGGGCGGCGCGGTATTGGGTGGCCCAGGCGAGGTCCCGGGATTCGGAGTCCGGCCGGATGATCCAGGACGGCCAGTCGACGAGAAAGGCCAGCAGGGCGAGTTCGAAGACGACGATGCCGGCCGCGAGCAGGCCGGTGACGGGCTGCAGCAGGCCGGGGCTGGGGCGCAGACGCTTATGGGGGGCGATGATCTCCTGGAACTGGATGCGGAGGCCGCCCAGTTCGAGTTGATCGTTATGGGCGAGGCGGACGGTATCGAGGACGGGGGCGCCGTTGCGGAGGACGGGCTGGTCGGGGGCCAGGCCGGTGAGATAGATGCCGGAGCCGCGCTCTTCGAAGCGGGCGTGGCGGGGAGCGAGGGGGGGCTCGGCGGGGAGGACCAGATGGCATTCGGGGTGGCTGCCCACGAGGGTGAGGGCCTGGCGCACCATGAGGCGCTTGCCTTCGTAGCGACCGGATAGAAAAACCAACCTATACATGCCGGGGGCCAGTGTGGGGGAAGGGCGGGGGAATGGCAATCCGAAATCCCGCCTTGGGGCGCCGCGGCGGCGGGCGCTGAAAAGGAAGGATTTTTGGCGGTTGGGGCGCGGAATCCGGTTGCTTGGCGGCGCGGGCGGGGATAGGATGGCCGACTGAGAATGGTGAGGAACTTCTAGGCATGGCCACTTCGTGGATCACCGGCGTTTGCATGCGGCAGAACCGTCTGGAATGGACGGTGTTGCGCCGTGCGAAGGAGGCATGGGAGATCGCGGACCAGGGGCGGGCGGATTTGCCGGCGGGCGAGGGGAGCGGCGGGCCGGTGCTCAAGCCGTACTTCAAGCGTTTCAAGGGTCGCGTGGGGGTGGCGCTGCCGACCAGCCGCGCGTTGCTGCGGGTGGCCCTGTTGCCGAGCACGGATGCCGGTGAACTCCGCGGCATGGCGGAACTGCAAACGGATAAATTTTCACCCTTTCCGGTCGAGACCGTAGCCGCCGGGGCGGAGGTGCTGGCGGCGGCGGGGACGTCATCGCTGGTGGCGATGGCCGTGGTGCGGCGCGAGGATGTGGAGGCGACGGGGCAGATGTTCCAGGGGGCGGGGGCGCCCCCGGACGTGGTGGATGTGGAGGCGCTGGGCTGGTGGTGGGGGCTCAAGCACAGCGGCAAACTGCCCACGCATGGAACGCAAATCGTGCTGCGCGTGGAAACCGCGGCGGTCGAAATGGCCGTGGTGCGCGACGGCGCCCCGCTGATGTTCCGCGCCCTGCCCGGCGCGCCGGGAGCGGCGGCGGAAGCAGACCGCGCCGAATGGCTCGAGGCCTGCGTGGAAGAGGTGGCGGATTCCATCACGGCGCTGGAAACCGAATGGGGGGCGGCCGGCGCGCCGACGCTGCATGTGTTCCACGAAGCGGGGCTGCCGCCGACCTGCGCCGACCACCTCCGGCAGGCGCTGGGGCTGGGGACGATTTTTGCGCATGCGCTGGATGAACTGCCGGCGACGTCGGAAGGCGTGGCCCGCCGGCTGGCCGAACCGGCCGGCGCGCTGACCATGGACCTGGCGCCGGAGGTCTGGCGCACGGCCGATGCGGAGCGGCGGGTCCGCCGGAAACTGCTGCGTTCGGCGACCGTCTTCCTGGTGGTCTGGCTGTCGGCCCTGGGCGTGTTCTGGACGCTGCTGAACGTGCAGCGGGGCCGCCTGGCGCGGTTGCAGGCCCAGGTGGAACAGATGGAAGGCCCGGCGAAGGAGATCCGGCGGCTGCGGGCCAAGACGCTGGAATTCGCCCAATATGCCGACCGGTCGCATTCCGCGCTGGAGTGCCTGCGGGTGATCGCCCAGATCCTGCCGGAGGGCGTGGAGCTGACCAAGTTCGACTATCGCAAGGGCAGTTCGGCCACCCTGCGCGGCGAAGCGGACCAGCCGGACAAGGTGTATGCCTTCATTCAGGCGCTGGAACAGACGGCGCTGTTTCCGGAAGTGAAGTCCGAGGGCATCAGCACGCGCAATACGCCGCAGGGCGAGCGCTCGCAATTCGGCGCCACCCTGGTGCTGCCGGGGAACGGGGCGGAGGAGGAGCCGTGAAAATCGCCGCCCGCGAACTGAACCTGCTGGGCCTCACGCTGGCGGTCATCCTGCTGGGGCTGACGTATCTGGCCTTGGATGCGAAGTTCCAGGAATGGGCCGATTTCCGCACGCAGCGCGCCGACCTGGAATCCCGGCAGGCCGCGGCCCAGCAGATGCTGGACAGCCAGCCCGAAGTGGAGAGCCGGCTGGCGGAGTTCCGCCAGGGCCTGCCGGTTTTTGCCCTGGGCAAGAAAGCCGAGGCCGAGCTGCTGCTGACGCTGGAGAAAACGGCCGGGCAGCACAACCTGACGCTGACGCGCCGGAATCCGGGGGCCGAGCGGCAGGCCGGGGATTTGTACGAGACGGCGATTTCCTGCGATTGGGAAGGCGACCTGGAGGCGCTGGTGAACTTCCTGTATGCGCAGCAGGCGCAAGGGGCCGTGTCCGACGTCCGCCAACTGTCCGTGCAGCCGGTCGGCGGCCGGGACGTGCCGGCGGGGCATCTCAAGGGGAATTTCACGATCGATTACGCCTATCGCCGGGAAGCCGGCGCCACGGAGAACAAACCGGAACCTGCTCCTTCCGCCCCCGCGGAGGAGCCGGAGCAACCCTAAATGGAACGAACATGATGTCCACCCGCCTGTTCCCCTTCACGCGCAGCCTGACCTGGCTGCTGTCCGCGGCTTTTCTGTGCGCCTCGCTGCCGGCGCCGGTCTTTGCGCAGGAACTGCCGCCGCCGCCGGAGGCCCCGGGCCCGGCGCCCGAAGCCGGAGCGCCGGAGGCCCTGGCGCCCCCGCCGGGCGGCGCAGAAGCTTCGCCGGCGGACGTCGCGCGCGAACGCATCCGGCAGCTGCGGGCCGCCCGCGCCGGCGGCGCCGAAGCGGTGCCGGAGACGGCCGATGCGGCGCCGGCCGGTTCCGCCAGCCTGGAGGCCAGCACCACGGATGACGGCGAAACCCTGTACCAGTTGAAACTGAACAATGCCACGCTGGACCAGCTGCTGGACGAATACTATGCGCCGCTGACGGGCCGGACCATGATCAAGGCGCCGGGCGTGTCGGGCACCTTCAATTTCAAGGCGAAGGAAAAACTGACCAAGGTGGAAATGATCCAGGCGATGGACAGCCTGCTGTCGATGAACAACATCGCCCTGGTGCCGCTGGGCAGCCGGTTTTACCGGGTGGTCCAGATCGACAAGGCGGCCACGGAAGGCCTGGCGATCCAGAAGGAGGCGCCGGAAGGCGGCCTGCCGGAAAGCGACGGCCTGGTCAGCCAGCTGATTTCCCTGAAATACCTGGAGATGGAGGATGCCAACACGATCGTGCAGAGCATGCTGCACGGGTTCGGCAAGGTCCAGCGGTTCGACCGCATCAGCAGCCTGCTGGTGACGGAAACCGCCACCAACCTCAAGCGCATTGTCGAGATCCTGGAGATGGTGGACCAGCCCACGGAATTGAAGGTGGAGACCCGGGTGTACGAAATCCAGCACGCCAAGGCGTCGGACATCGCTGCGCGCCTGAACGAACTGGTGAGCGACAGCCAGGGGGAGAAGGCCGAGGACGTGCCGCAAGTCGCCCAGTCGGCCGCCACCACGGCCGCCCGCCGGCCCGCCAGCATGATCCGCGCCCGGCAGCCGGCGGCCGCGCCGGAGACGCCGGCCGCTCCGGATGCGGCGGCGGCGCTCGAAGCCGCGATGGCCGAAAAGGGCATCATCCAGGGCAAGGTCAAGGTGCTGGCGGATGAGCGCACCAACATCATCATCGTGATTTCCCGGCCTTCGAACTTCACCTTTTTCGACAAGATCGTGGCGGTCCTGGACCGGCCGGTGGATCCGGAAGTCATCGTACAGGTGGTCGCGCTGGAATTCGCGGATGCCGAGGAAATGGCCGGCCTGCTGAACGATTTCATCGGCGCGGCGAAGGCGGAGTCCGAAACCGCCGCGGGCACCGCCAAGGAAGGCGAGGAGGCCACGACCGACACCCGCGCCAAGGCGCTGGAAGACTACGTGCGCGCGCGGGCCGCGGCGGCGGACCGCGTCCGGCAGGCCGCGGGCGAGGCGGCGGTCAGCAAGATCGGCCAGTTGTCCGCCAACACGAAGATCCTGGCGGACAAGCGCACCAATACGCTGCTGCTGATGGGCACCAAGGGCGACATCGGCGCGCTGCAGGAAATCATCCAGAAGGTCGACATCATGCTCGCGCAGGTGCTGATCGAGACGGTGATCCTCGAAGTCAACCTCAACAACAACACCGCCTACGGCGTCAACTGGCTGCAGAAGTCGATGACGGCCTACAACCAGCGCACGGCGGGGGCGAACGGCGGCGTCAGCGTGCGCGAACCGGTGGCATCGTGGGGCGGCAATTTCGGCGAAAACTCGTTCTCCACCGCGGCCGGCGACACCATCACCCGGGCTTTCGGCGGCGGGTCGGGCCTGAGCTACTACTTCACGTTTGCCGATCTGAACATCGATGCGGTGCTCGACATGATCGCGACCTCGAGCGAAGGCCGCGTGCTGGCCACGCCGGTGATCCTCACGACGGACAACACCGAAGCCAGCATCATGAGCGGCCAGCAGATTCCCATCCGCACGGGCGACACGACCTCCGGCGGCACCATCCAGTCGGACTACGAGTACAAGGACGTGGGCATCCAGCTGAAGGTCAAGCCGCGCATCAATCCGTCCCGCTACGTAACGCTGGAGATCACCCAGAACGCGGATACGCTGGGCGACAGCGTGGACGTGGGCAACAACGGCAAGATGACTTCGATCAACAAGCGCGAGATGACCGCCTCGATCTCGGTGCCGAGCCGGTCCACGATCGTGCTGGGCGGCCTGGTCCAGACGGATTACCAGAACACCAACACGCGCGTTCCGATCCTGGGCAGCATCCCGCTGCTCGGCGCCTTGTTCCGCAGCGATGACACGACCCGCCACCGCACGGAGCTGCTGGTGCTGATCACGCCCTATGTGCTCATGACGCCCGAAGAAGCCCGCTCGGAAACCGAACGGCTGCACCGGGCCTCCAACGTCGCCGCGGAAGACTGGTATCGGGGCTGGTCGGACAGCTCGCTGGCGCCGTTCTCCCCGCAAAAGCTGCGGGAAATGCAGCAGGCGGAGAAGGACAAGACCGTCAAGAGCCGGGCGCAACTGAAGGCGGCCGGCGCGGCCGCGCCGCCCGTCGCCCTGATCGAACCGGCGGAGGCCCAGCCGAAACCGGCGCCGGACGCCCAGAATCCGGAAACCTTCGGCCGGGAAATCGAGAAGGCCATGAGCGGCCAGGCGGAAACCACGCCGGCCGCGCCCGCCGCACCGGCCCAGGAAAGCCCCTTGCCGGCGCCGGAGGAACCGACCGCCACGGCTCCGTTTGCGTTTGATCCGGCGGCCGCCGCCACGCCGGAGGTGAAGCCGGCCCCGGCCGAGGAAAAGAAGGCGAAGAAGCCCCGCCGTTCCCTGTGGGGCACAAAAGCCAAGAAGAAGGAGGAGCCCAAGCCCTCCATGTTCCCGGCGCCGGCCGAAACCGTTCCCGAGACCGAGCCCGCTCCGGCGGAAGCCGCGCCCGCGGCTGAACCGGCAATCATGCCCGCGCCCGCCCCGGAAACATCCGCGGCCCCCGAGCTGGCGCCCGCGGCGGAGGCTGCCCCCGCCGCTCCGGCGGTGGTCGAACCGCCGCCGACTTCCGAACCGCAACCGACGCCCGCAGCCGAAGACCACGGAGGTGCCTGATGAGCAACGACCCCACCCAGTTGATCGATACAACGGAAGTCCGCGAAGGGGACATTCTTTTTGACTGTCCGTATTGCGCGAAGAACATGGCGATCGAGGCCGCCGGCGCGGGACTGATGGTGCCCTGTGCCGGCTGCGGCCGGCCGGTGCAGGTGCCGATTCCCGACGCCAGCACGCCGGAGGCGCCGGTGGCCACCGTCCCCCGTCCGGCCATGAACGGCGATGAGGATCCCCAGGCCACCATCCAGCAACTGGATGCCGCCTTGTCCATGGCCAACCAGCAGATTGACCGCTTGATGGCCGAGAAGGAAGCCCTGCAGGAACGCCGGGCCTTTCTGGAACAGATCCGCATCACGAATGCGTCCCGGTTGGAACAAGTGGCCCAGGAATTGACCGCGCTGCAGGACGCGCTGGACCGCGCCCTGGTGCTGCTGGCCGAAATCCGGGCGGAAAAGCCCGCCTAGGCGTCCGATGGCCGCGCCTGCATCCAGCCGCCTGGTGGCCTTGCTCGAAGCGACGGGACTGTTCAGCCCGTCGCAGATCGAGGAGCTGGCCATCAAGCAACGGGAGAACGACGGCGTGCTCACCGCGACGGTGGCCGCGCTGGAGTATGCCCGCGAGGACGCTTTCCTGGCCGCGCTGGCGAAAGCGATGCAGGTGCCCTATATCCGGGTCGGCGACAAACCCATTCCGGGCGAAATCCTGGAGAAGGTGCCGACCAAGGCGGTGTTTCAATATAACGTCATTCCCGTGGGCGTTGAGAACGGCACCTTGCGCGTGGCCACCAGCGAACCGTTCCGGCCGGGCCTCGCCGATTCCCTGCGCCTGGCCTCCGGTTTGCGCGTCAAGTTTGCGCTCAGTCCGGCGGCGGACATCGAAAAGGCCGCGAAAAAATTCTATGGCGTGGGCGCCGACACGCTGGACCGCCTGATTGCCGACAACCAGATCGATCTGGATGCGGAGACGGGCCCCGCGATCGGCGACCTGAGCAATCTCGACCAGGATGCCAGCGTGGTGAAGTTCGTGAACCAGATCATCTGGGAATGCCATCACGACCGCGGCACCGACATCCACATCGAGCCGATGGAAACCGACCTGCGCATCCGCTACCGCATCGACGGCGTGCTGCATCCGACGCCGCTGCCGCCGCAGATGAAGCGGTTCCAGTCGGCCATCATCAGCCGCATCAAGGTCATGGCGGGCATGGATATCGCCGAAAAGCGCCTGCCGCAGGACGGCCGCATCAGCCTGCGCGTGAAGGGCGAGGAGATCGACGTGCGCGTGTCCACCATGCCCACGGTCTACGGCGAAAGCGTCAGCCTGCGCCTCCTGATGCGCTCCAGCGGCATGTACGGCATGGACAAGCTGGGGCTGTTCAAGGACGACGAAGAGATCCTGGGCCGCCTGATCCGGCGCCCGCACGGCATCCTGCTCGTGACCGGTCCCACCGGCTCCGGCAAGTCCACCAGCCTGTATGCCTGGCTGCATACCATCAACTCGGTGGACAAGCGCATCCTGACCGTGGAAGACCCGATCGAATACGAAATGGCCGGCATCAACCAGATCCAGATGAAGCCGGAGATCGGCCTGACCTTCGCCGTGGGGCTGCGGCACATCCTGCGCCAGGATCCCGATGTCATCATGGTCGGTGAAGTCCGCGACCAGGAAACGGCCGATATCGCCATCCGCGCCGCCTTGACCGGCCACCTGGTGTTCAGCACGCTGCACACGAACGACGCCGCCGGTGGCGTGACGCGGCTGGTGGACATGGGCATCGAACCCTTCCTGGTGGCGAGCTCGGTCGAAGCGCTCGTCGCCCAGCGCCTGGTCCGGCGCCTGTGCCCCAAGTGCAAGCGGCCGTGGACCGTGGACATGTCGTTTCTGGAGAGCATCGGCTTCCCGATTTCCAAGCTCCTGACCGGCACGATTTGCGAACCGGTCGGCTGCGAGGAATGCCGTGGCACGGGCTACGCCGGCCGGACGGGCATTTATGAGATCCTGCTGATCAGCGACATCATCCGGCAGATGATCGTGGAGCGCCGTTCCGCCGCCGACATCAAGCTGCACGCGCTGGAACACGGCATGCGCACGCTGCGGATGGACGGCTGGCGCAAGGTGCTGGCCGGCGTGACCACGCTGGAAGAAGTGATCCGGGTAACTTCGGAGGACGAAGCCTAGGCGGCGGCAGCCGCGCAGGTTCGGGACGCGATGGCGCAATTCCGGTACATCGCCAAAAGCCGCACGGGCGAGCGGCAGGAGGGCCTGTTGGAAGCCCCCGACAAGCGGGCGCTGCTGGTTCTGCTCGGGCGCAAGGGGCTGGTGCCGATTTCCGTTTCGGATGCACCCGCGGCCAAGCCGGCCCCGGCTGAACCGGCGGAAAAGTCCAAGCCGGCGGCCAAACCCCCGGCCAAGCCGCCCGCCAAACCGGCGGCTGCGGCCGCCGGCGCCCAGCCGGGCGGGAAGGGAACCCCGGCGCGGAAGTGGTTCCGCTTTGAGCGCAGCGTGCGCGCCCGCACCCGCATGAAAATGGCGGAGCTGCTGCTGTTCACCAACGAGCTGTCGGACCTGCTGGCGTTGGGCATGACGCTGGGCGCGGCCCTGCACTCGCTGGCCCTGCGCCAGACCGGCAAGGCCCAGGACCGCATCGTGACCGACCTGCGCGACGAAATCGTGTCGGGCTCGAGCCTCTCCGCCGCGCTGGCGCGCTGGCCGGACAGCTTCCCGACGCTGTACGTGAGCATGGTGAAGGCCGGCGAGGCCAGCGGGCAGCTGCCCGGCGTGCTGGAGCGGCTGGTCAAGCATTACGAACGCGCGCTGGCGGCGCGTGAAAAAGTCAGCATGGCGCTGGTCTATCCCCTGATCGTGACCCTGGTCGGATTCGGCGCAATGATTTTCATGATGACGTTCGTGATCCCGCGCTTTTCCGCCATGTTCGCGGAGCTCGGCGGAACCCTGCCGCTGCCCACGCGGATTCTCATCGGGTTGAGCGGCGGGCTGCTGAAATACGGCTGGGTGCTGGTAATTGGCCTGCTGTTCGTGGTCGCGGCCGTGCGCCGGGCGCTCAAGACTCCGGCCGGCCGCGAGTGGAAAGACAAGCTCCTGCTGCGCCTGCCGGTGGCCGGAAACATCATCCGCGCCAATGCGTTCGCCAATTTCGCCCACACTCTGGGCACGCTGCTGGCCAACGGGGTCCAGGTGCTCCAAGCCCTTTCCATCGTGGAACACACGGTCGGCAATTCCATCATCGCCCGGGCCATCCGCGAGGCCAAGGACCGCGTCACCGACGGCTCCACGATCTCGCGCCCGCTTTCCCAGGACGGCGTGTTTCCCCGGCTCCTGACCGACATGCTGGCCATCGGCGAGGAATCCGGCGACATGAGTTCCGCCCTGGAACATATCGGCCGCCGCTATGACAGCGAACTCGACCGGGCCGTCAAGCTCCTCACCACGATCCTCGAGCCGGTCATGATGCTGCTGATTGCGCTGGGCGTCGGCTTCGTCGCCATCAGCATGCTGATGGCCGTGTTCGACCTGACCAGCGGCCTCAATACCTGACCAGCCAAGGGAATCCCGATGAAAATCAGCGCCTTCACCTTTCTGCGCAACGCCCACCGGCTGCAATTCCCCTTTGTGGAATCCATCCGTTCCGCCCTGCCGCTGGTCGATGAATTCGTCATCGCCCTGGGCCCCTGCGACGACGACACGGAGGCGCTGCTGCGCGCGATCGGCGATCCGAAGATCCGGATCCTGCCGACCGCCTGGAACGAGAATCTGGACGGCAGCTGGAAGGTCAAGGGCTTCATCTACGGCCAGCAGAAGACGATTGCGCTTTTCAACTGCACGGGCGACTGGGCGCTGTATCTCGAAGGCGACGAGCTGCTGCACGAAGATGACCTGCCGCGCATCCGCGCCGCCATGGAGCGGCATCTTGGCGACCGCGGCGTCGAGGCGCTGTATTTCCGCTATCTTCACTTCTACGGCAATAAAAACACCGTCGCCTCCTCGCCGCGCTGGTACCGGCGCGAAGTGCGCGCGGTCCGCAACAACATCCCGGTCTGGGGGCCCAAGGGGCTGTTTTTCTCGGTCGTGACGGACTACAAGCGCATGCGCTATCCGCGCGCCGCCTATGCCGACGCCACGATCTACCACTACGGCTGGGTCCGGCCCGAAGAGAAGTTCAACGAAAAATGGCAGGGCACCTTCCGGCACTGGACCAGCAAGCCGTACGAACACACCGCGTACGCGGAGATCGATCCGCGGGTCCTGCAGCCGTTCACCGGCACGCATCCCCGGGCCATCCAGGATTGGCTGCCGCCGGCGGCGGGTCTTTTCCAGGCCAACCCGGACCATGTGCTGACGCGGCGGGAACGCAAGAACCGCATCATGATGGCGGTGGAGAAATGGACCGGCCTGGATACCTCCCGGAAGCATTTCACCAAGGTCGACTGATGGCGCGGCTGTTCGACACGCATGCCCATTTCGATCCTTTCGTGGCGGATGGTTCGGCGGAGGCGGTCCTGGACCGCGCGGCGGCGGCGGGCGTGGCCCGCATGTGCGCCGTGGGCAGTTCCGAAGCGTCGAACGCGCTCGTCGTGCGCCTGGCGCAGGAGCATCCGGACGTGCTGGTGGCGGCCGTGGGATACGACCGCGACCAGATCGACAAATCCCACGATGCCGAAAAACTGGCGCAGCTGGCGGACCATCCGGCCGTGGTCGCGGTGGGGGAAATCGGCTTGGATTACTACTATTCCCCGGAAACGGCGCCGGCCCAGCGCGCCCTGTTCGGCCAGATGCTGGAATTCGCGCTCCAGCGCCGCCGCCCCGTGATCGTGCACAGCCGCTACGCCGACGACGACACCATCGAGCTGCTGGGTGATTTTTCCACGCAATGGAAAAAAGTTTTCCACAGTGTGGAAAAACCGGCTGCTGCGGTTCCGCCGCCGGGCATCCTGCACTGCTTCACCGGCGATGCCGCCTTCGCGGAGGAGCTGCTCGCCCTGGGCTATTTCATCAGTTTCAGCGGGATCCTCAGCTTCAACAACGCCGGACCGCTGCGGGCGGTGGCCCGGCACATTCCGGAGGACCGGCTGCTGGTCGAGACGGACTGCCCGTATTTGACACCCAAGCCGTTTCGGGGGAAAGTGAACGAGCCGGCCTATGTGGCGCGCGTGGCCGACGTGCTGGCCGAAGCGCGCGGCATTTCGCCGGCGGCGGTGGCGGAAACGACTTTTGCAAATGCCTTGCGGATTTTTCAATTGAAAGGATGACCATGGACGAGACCAAGAAACGGTGTGCCATCGGAGTGGATTTCGGCGGGACCTTCGTGAAGATGGCCCGCGTGGACGAGCATGGCGCGATCGGGGCGCGGGCCAGCTTCGCCACGACCGGCCTGAAAGGCGTGTCCGGCTGGCTGGACGAGGTGGAGCGCCACGCCGGCGCGCTGCTGGCCGACCTGCCGCGCGATGCCGAGTGGGCGGGCATCGGCGTCGGCGTGCCGGGCTTCGTGGATTACGCGAAGGGCTTCGTGCATGACCTGACCAACGTGCCGGGCTGGACGGCGGTGCCGCTGGCGGAACTGCTGGCCAAGCGCTTCGGCAAGACCGCGCGCGTGGACAACGACGTCAACGCCATGGCCGTGGGCGAATGCACCTACGGCGCCGGGCAGGCCTACCAGCACGCGGTGTTCCTCACGCTGGGCACCGGCGTTGGCGGCGGCCTGCTCATCAACAAGACCCTCTACCGCGGCGCCTATTCGATGGCCGGCGAAATCGGCCACGTGTCGATCGACATGAACGGGGTGGTCTCGCCGATGGGCAAGGGCGGGGTGGAGCAGTATGTCGGCAACAAGCGCATCGTGGAGCGCGCCCTGCGCGAACTCGACGCCGGGCGCAAGAGCACGATCCTCGCGCGGGCCGGCGGCCAGCGCGAGGCCGTCAGCCCCAAGCTCATCTGCGAAGCCGCCGAAGCCGGCGATGAACTGGCGCAAGAGATCTTCGACTTCGTGGCCGACTGCCTGGCGACGATGATGGCCTCCGTGGCGTACTTGCTGCAACCCCAGGCGTTCATCATCGGCGGCGGAGTGTCGGCGGCGGGGCCGGTCCTGTTCGATCCGCTGCGCCGGCACCTGAACGAACGGCTCAGCCCGTATTTCGCGGAGCGCATCGTGATCAAGCGCGCCGAACTGGGCAACGACGCCGGCGTGATCGGCTCGGCCACGTTGACGTTCCTGGAGCAATAGCGGCGGGACGCCATGGGCCGGTTCTGGAAGCACAAGCGGGTGGGATTGGCGCTCGGGAGCGGGGGCGCGCGCGGCTGGGCGCACCTGGGCGTGCTGCAGGCGCTGCAGGAAAAGGGAATCCAGGTGGATGTTGTCGCCGGCACCAGCATGGGCGCGGTCGTTGGCGCGTTTCTCGCCGCGCGCCGCGAGACCGGACTGCGCGAACTGGCGGAAAATCTCGACTGGCGCCGGCTGCGGCAGTTCTTCTGGGAAGTCTCGCTGTCGCGCTCGGGCCTGACGGACGGCCGCCGCCTGCTGGCGGAGTTCCAGCGGATGCTGGGCATTCGCGAGTTCCGCGAACTGGACCTGCCGTTCCGCGCGGTGGCGACGGACCTGAACACCGGCGGCGAAGTCATTATAAGCTCGGGCAACCTGCTGCAGGCCATTCGCGCCAGTATTTCCATTCCGGGTTTGTTTTCCCCCGTTGCAATCGGCCGGCGGATCCTGGTGGACGGCGGCCTGGTGAATCCCGTGCCCGTCAGCGTGGTGCGCGACATGGGCGCCCAGACGGTCATCGCCGTTGACGTGGTTCAGGGCATTGAACCCGAGAAAGTGACATCCGCCCGCAAGGAGCGGGAATCAGACTCCCCCGCCGGTCCGCTGGTCCTGCCGGCGCCGAAAGCCGGCGAAGAGCACGGCGGGGCGCTGAAAACGCTGGAAGGCTTCCTGGCGGAGATTGAGAAGAAGGCCCGCCGCCTGAAGGCTTCGGTGGCCGAGGCCGCGTCCCGGCCGGCGATGGCGGACATTCTGGTGCGGTCGGTGCGCATCGCCGAGGCGCGCATCGCGCTGGCCCGCCGCCAGGCGGAACCGCCGGACATCCTGATCGAGCCGAAGGTGGGGAAGATCGGCACGCTGGAATTCCAGCGCACCCGGGAAGCGATCGCTGCCGGCTACGCCGCGGCCATGCAGGCGCTGGACTGAGGTCGGTTCCTCCCTTCCGCTTGCTCGCGGCTCATGTCGCGCAAGGGGGGGGGCTCAAGGCGAAAACCGGCTGAAAATGCCTGAAAACGGCACTTTCGCGGCGTTTATCCATTCGAACGTCCGGCGGGAAATTCAACCAGATGTAGACGGTTTGCGCGCAAGGCCGTTGTCGATTTAGGTGACTTGGCTATTGCGCTTTTAAAAGTGCGGGGGGTATTATGAAACACGGAACCGCGTGCTTGCATCATGTAAGCGAAGTGGATTCCAAATGTGCGGGGGTTGAACCGCGCGGGAAGTGGAGCGTGCATATGAAGACGCCGGGTTGGAAAATCCTTTGGGTGAGTGTGATGTTGTTGAATCTGGCGTTTTCCGCCGGCGCGGGAGTGGGGATTCGCTGGAGCACGCAATGGGGCGCCTATAATCATGCGGCGACAGATCTGACGGGCGGCGATGGCGCATTACTCGACAGTTATAGCGCCACCTGGCAGCTGATTTATGCGGGGGCGGATAACATCATCAACCCCCCTAATCTGACGAATTCCTCCGCGGGCTGCGTATCCGGCGACGATGTGGTCTGGGCGGTGCGCAGTATTCCGCAAGGAGGCGGCAGTGCGGCGGATGGTACTTCCTGGGACAACTGGATGTTGCTCACCAGTGGCAACCCTGTATACGAAAACCTCGGTTGGAGCACGGCGGGCTATGTATATATGCGCCTATATGAAGGCACGCCGGTTTCGGGGACGTGGTTTTTTGATTCATCGCTGACAGCCTTGAATACGGGCTATACCGGTTCGCCGCAATTGCCGCAGGATATCTATCCCGACACCATGGATCACGGGTTCAAGCCCGATCAGCAGGTGTTTGGCAACACGGCCCCGGTGGTTGCCATCCGCACGGCGAACACCACGGTCGGATATGCAACCAGCAATCTGACCGTTTCGGGATCCGGATATGGATTGGCCGGCGCCTTGCATTGGACCAACAGCCTGGGCGGTGGCGGTTCGCTCGCCGCGGCAGCCTCCTGGTCGTTTCTCTGTCCACTATATAAAGGCACGAACGTCATCACGGTGCAGGGCACGAATTCGACGGGTGCCGCGGCTTCGGATGCGCTTACCGTGATTCGCACCGGGTCGGCAGCGCCGGTGCCCGTGGTTGTTTCCGCCGCCATGCGGGAAGGGACAACGCTGATGGATGTGGTTTACCGCGTGGATGATCCGGACGATGCCACGGTTTCCGCCTATCCGCTGGCGTTTGTCGACGGGGTGCGTTCCTTCGACAATGTGATCCGGCCCGTGACGTTCGAAGAGGGCACGGCTGCCAATTTCGGGGCCGCCATCGCCGCCAATACCAATCACACGTTGACTTGGAACGTCGCCGCGGACTGGAATGTGGATTTGGGGCAGCTCAAGTTCGAAATCATCTGCAAGGATGCGCGCGGATTGCTGTCTTTCGACTGGTTGACGATTCCCGCCACAACGAACAGCGTGGAACTCACGATCAGCCAGAATTCGCCCAGCACCAATGAGGTGCTGAACGCGTTATTCTACCTCTATGCCAGCGGCGATCCGGGACTGGAGCTGGCGGAGGGGGTTCTTTCCGGAAGCGCGGCGAGCGGCATATTTAGCGGAAACAGTCTTGTCGATGGGGACATGTTGAAGACGTTTGCGGCACCCTACGTCTTGAAGCAAATGGACCTGGACCCTGCTGCTGCGGATGAGATCGCGCTGGCGCTGGCTGCCCGTTCAGGACTGGTATCTTCCAATGGCTGGCATGCCACCGCACGATCCTACGATGGCATGTCTGTCGTATACGGTTGGGGAACAAACGGGAATGGCCAGATTACCAGTCCGGAAGGCGTGTCGAGCGTGATGGCAATTGCCGCCGGGGGCAACCAGAGTTATGCCTTGAAGAGCGACGGAAATGTCGTCGGGTGGGGCGCGGCGGCAGCCGTTCCCAATGGCTTGTCGGGCGTGATCGATATCAAGGCGGGCAATAGCCATGCCATGGCCTTGAAATCGGACGGGAGCGTATGGGCATGGGGCAATAATAGCTATAATCAGACGAATGTACCGGCGGGGCTTACGAATGCAACCGCCATTGCGGCCGGCGGAGATCATTGTTTGGCTCTGAAACGCGACACAACCGTTGCGTGTTGGGGCAGGAACACATCCGGCCAAGCCACGCCGCCGGGCGGATTATCAAATGTAACCGCGATCGCCGCCGGAAGGTTGCATAGTGTCGCCCTGAAGCAAGATGGCACCATAGTAGTATGGGGCAGTAGCTTATATGGACAGACCAACATGCCCGCAGGCCTGTCGAATGTAATCGCAATCGCTGCCAATGGTTACCATACCTTGGCGCTGAAGACCGACGGTACTGTCGTAGCCTGGGGCGGGGGATCGTATGATTATGGGCAATCAAATGTTCCGGTTGGTCTATCCAACGTGATTGCAGTTGCTGCTGGCCGATATCACAGTCTGGCGTTGAAGAACGATGGCACCATCGTCGGGTGGGGCTTGAATGATTCCGGCCAAATCAATATTCCGACCGGCATAGCGGGCGCAACCGCGATTGCGGGGGGCGACTATCATAGTTTGGCGTTAAAACCGAACGCAGAATGAGTACTTGGACAGTTAGATGAGAAGGCACACCGCCATGGCACGACTTGCACCGCGCCTGCTGTTCCGGCCGTCGCGAATGGTGCGGAGCATTCTCGTCGGTTCCATATATTGCTACTGGGGTGTGCTGGCAGCAAGGGGTGCCTTGGTGAAATTCGTCCAGAACGCACGCGATGATGCGACGAGCAATTACATCGCGGCGGTGGCTTCAACGCAATGGCTGGAAACCGGCGTGGCGTACACAACGGTTACTGGCGCGGTTTCGTACGGCGAGTTCCGGTTTGTCCGGTGGACCAGCAGCGGTTATCCCGCCGAACCGTACCGGGATGCCTGGGGGCGCGCACGGAATCCCGTTTCATTTGTTCTGCTGGAGAACACCACCAATACCGCCCATTATCTGCCGGCCGCGCTGGACGTGGACGGGGATAACGTGCCGGACTGGGTGGAATGGCAATATTTCAACAGTCTTTCCAATGGCGCCGACGCCGATCCCGACCGGGACGGCATTTCCTTGCTGGCCGAAGTGGATGGCGACACGCACCCGCTTTACGGGAACCGGCAGGTAGACGGCGGGGTTTACCTGGCGGATTCGACCAATCTCACCGTCAATCTGGCCGGTTTTGCCTGGTATCACCTGAGCAGCATGCCCACCGGAACGGTCGACCAGGCGGCCATTGTGTCCAACGGAACCCGCATTGTTTCGCCGGACCTTTCCGGCAATTCCGCCTTTGGATTCTGGACGTTGGACGGCGTGCGGCAGGCGGATGCCTGGGGCGTGGCCTTGCCCCAGATTGGATTCTCGATGGCCGGCACCAACCGCACGGGCATTGCTTATCTTTTTGGCGGTGACAGCGACAACGACGGCGTTCCGGATGCCTATGAACAGGGATATTTCGGCAGCCTGGCCCAGGATGCTGATGCGGATGTCGACGGAGACGGCATCTCGTTGTTGGCGGAGTACGAAGGTGGAACACCGGCGCATATCGGCAACCATCATGTGGCCGGCGGGGTCAGTTGGGCGGATTCGACCAATCTAACCGTCAACCTGGCGCAATTTGCCCAGTATCACCTTGTGAGCGACCCGACCGGCGCGGTCGACCAAACGGCAACCGTTCGATATGGCACGACGGTGATCACTCCTGACATGACGCCGGCCACCTTCGGATACTGGACCATGGATCATGTTCAGGTACGCGACATCTGGGGTGTGGCCTTGCGCCAGTTCAGCTTTGTCGTGAATGGGGTGGATCGCGAAGGCGTGGCCTATTTGTTCCCCGCGGATTCCGACGGCGACGGCATCAATGACGGCTATGAGCAGTATTATTTCGGCACCTTGGCTTATGATGCCGATGCCGATCTGGATGGCGACGGCGTGTCGCTGCTGGCGGAATACACAGAAGGTTCTTCGCCGCAGATCGGGAATACACATGTCGCGGGCGGCGTGGCCTGGGCGGACTCGGGGCTGCTGGCGGCCAATCTGCAGCCGTTTGAACGCCTGCGGTTTGCCCTGGTCGATGCCGTGCTGGCGGAAATCTTTTCCTTTGATCCAAGCGCTGTGACGGGATGGGACGCGGGCGAAAACGCCGCCGTTGCGCTGGGGGATTGGGATGGCGACGGCGACCTGGATGTCTTTGTGGCCAGTGAAGCCGGGTTGAAGGTTTATGAAAATACCGGTACCCGGCGTACTTTGAATTTGCAGGAACGTTCAGATCGCTTCGCGGCTCTGTCGGACATGGTGGCCGGTATCCCGGCGCCGGTTCTCTCGATGGGGGACTGGAACGGCGACGGGCATGAAGATTTGGCCATTGGCGGTCAAACCGGCGTGGTGGCGCTCGTTCAATCCGGCGGCAGTTTTACGACCGCGCAGCCAAGCGCCGCCAGCCAAACGGTTGAGACCGGTTCCTCCCGCGCCTTGCCGGCGCTGGGAGATGTGGATGGCGACCGGCAGGCGGATCTGCTGGTCATGCTGGCAGACGGCACGGTCCGGGCCTATTTGCATTCAGGCACAAACGCGGCTCCGTATGGCGCCTATGTGCCAGATTACCTGGGCGAGCCGGTGACAAACGCCGCCAGCCTGGGTGTCGCCAACGTGGATTTCTCCGGCCTGGCGGATGTCATCGTGGCGGATGCGGAAGGCCGGATGTGGGAGTTTTACAATCAGGGCGCCGGTAACTTCTACCTCAAGAGCAAGGTCTGGGCGGGAACCCACCCGGGATTCGCGTCCGGCATGGGGATTGCCCCGCGCGATCTGGACGGAGATGGCGATACCGATGTGATCGCGGGCCTGGCCAATGGCGGGCTCATCGGGTTGCGGGATCCCCGCGTGCGGCGGCCGACCGGCCTGCAGGCCACCGCGGGTGCAATGTCCGTTTTATTGAATTGGGACCCGGATCCGCAATCCCGGATCAAAGGCTATGAGATCTATCGTTCGCCGGCAGAAACCGGAACCTTTGCCCGCTTGAATTCCGCCCGGCTGACGGAACCGCGGTTTGAAGATCAAACCGTGCAGGCGGGAATGGATTACTGGTATTATGTCACGGGAGTGACCGAGGCGTACTATCCCGGCAACTCGCACCCGGTGACCGTGGAGAGCGCCGCTTCCGATATCCTGCATGTGGTTTCCAGCAACGGCTGTGGCCAGGTGGTGTTGCGGGTCAAGCCGGGTCATGGGGCCCCGGGGCACAATGTGAAGATCCGGCTGGTGTTGGATGACGCGGCCGGCATCCAGGGCGCCGGGCTGACGCTGGGCATCAGCTATCCTGCCGCGGATTTAACACCGCGTTCGCAGGTTCAATCCAACCAGGAAACCGTGGTGGCGAGCGACTTGTGCGGGACGCTGGTGTTGACCAACAACAGCGCCACGGCCAGCGGATCGTTCACGATTACGGGCAGCGGCGGAGAGACCCGGGCGGGCCAGGGCACCTTCATGACCTTGAATTTCATCATCGGGGCCGCGGTTCCACCGGGAAGTCAACTGGGGGTGGTGGTTTCACCGGCGGTTCTGCGGGACACGTCCGGCCAGTTGCTGAACGTGACCATCGTGCCGGGCGGACTCGTGGATGTCGATGGCACATTCATCGATGGCGACCTGACTGGCGATGGCGTGGTGGATTTCCGCGATGAGGATTTGCTCAAGGAACTGATCAAGCCCAATGCGCGCGAGCCGACCGACGAGGAACTGCTGGCGGGCGATCTGAATGGCGATGGCGTGTTGGACCATAAGGACTGGCTGCTGTTGAAGCGGCTGCTGGCCGGAAAGCCACTGGAATAGAACATGAAGAATGCTTTCCAGATCATGGTTGTCACCGGGCTGCTGGCCTGGAGCGGTGCCGGGCAAGCCCAGACTCTTTCGATGCCGGATTACCTCGGCCGTCCGGGAACCGAGGTGGTGATGCCGCTGGTGATTGACCAGGCGGCCGGATTGGCCGGAATGCGGGTGACGGTGAATTTCGATCCGAACATCCTGCAACTGGAAAACGTCCAGCGCGGCACACTGGGCGGAGTTTTTGATCTCGTATGGCAGGTGGACGACGGAGTTCTGGACCTGTATTTCGCCCGGGATGAAGCCTTGGAATCGGGAAGCGGCCGGCTGGCTTGCTTGACTTTCCGGGTGAATGCCGGTGCGGCGACCAACCTGTATTCCGATCTCACGATCGCCGATTTCGATCTGTCCGACGAATCGGGGGTGGTGGCCGTGGGCCGGGTGGCCGCGGTGACAAGCAGCCGCGGTCGCTTGACGGTCACGGACCGCACGCAGATTGACAACACCGGCAACGGCCTGCCGGATGAGTGGGAGCTGGCGGTTGGGCTGGATCCGTTTGTGGCAACGGCGGAGGACGACCCGGACGGGGATGGATTGACGAATGCGCAGGAGGCGCAACTGGGCTTTGATCCAACGAAAGCCGATACCGACGGGGACGGTTATCCCGACCGGGCGGAATTCATTGCGGGTACCAGTGGCACGGATGGAAATGATTTCCTGCGTCTGGAAGTGAATCCCGAAGCGATAGGCATGGGACGGCCGGTTTTCTCGTGGCAATCGCAAACCGGCCGGGTCTATTCGGTATTGCGGGCCACCAACCTGCTCGGGCTGTGGCCGGCGACGCCGGTGTTCACGGTCTCGGGCGACGGGGCCGAGAAATCCTACACGAACGAAAACGGAGCGGGAGCCTACCTCTATTACCGGCTGAAGGTGGATTTGGAATAGGCGGGATTCCGGGCGGGGGGGGCTCAAGGCCGGAATCTGCCGAAAAGGCCTAAAAACGGCACTTTCGCGGCGTTTACAGGCATGAGCCGCGAGCAAGCGCATGGGGGGAACAAGAACGCCCCGCGCGCCGGGAGGGCGGGCGGGGCGGACAGCGGCCGAGGGGGCCGGGGAAATTACTTGGCGGTGGACTTGCGCAAGAACGCGGCCGCGCGGGCCTTGCGGCGGACGGCGTTGTTCTTGGCGATGATGCCGTGCTTGACGGCCTTGTCCAACGCGGAGCAGAACGCGCTGAAGGCGGCCGTCGTCTTGGGCGCCTCGGCGGCGGTCACGGCGGCCAGCAGGCCCTTGCGCAGGGTCTTGAGCTGTGACTTGGCTTCGGCATTGCGCTGGCGGGACTTCTCGGATGTCTTGGCGCGCTTGGCGGCGCTCTTAATATTGGGCATGGTTCTTTACTCCTCTTCCAATTCAAAAAGTCCGGCCAGTGTAGCGGCGGGGCGGGGGATGTCAATGGTTTTTCCCGGGGCCCGGCAACGAAAGTCTTGCGTTTTCAGGGGGGAGCGGCGAGAATCCGCACCCGATTTGGTAACCCATAGAAAGAGCCGCCCATGGACGAGAAAACCCCGGACAATGTGACTGAACCGCAGGCGCCCGAACAGGCCCCGATCGCCCCGGTGCATGAGAGCGAAGATGCCAAGCAGTTCTCCAAATGGATGCTGGAATACGGCCGGCCGGCGCTGATCGGCCTGGCGGTGGCCGTGGTGCTGCTGCTGGGGATGTCGGTCTGGCGCAGCCAGAAGGCGAGCAAGGCCGAGGCGGCGGTGCAGGCGTTGTTCCAGAGCCGGAGCGCGGAGGAGCTGCAACAGCTGGCCGCGAGCGATCCGAAGTCCACGACCGCGCCGATGGCGCTGGCTTCGGCGGCGGCGGAATTCTACGCGCAGGGACGCTACGACGAGGCGCTGGCGGCCTATCAGCGGTTCCTGAGCCAGTATCCGGGCAGCATGCTTACGGCCGAGGCGGCGGTGGGCGTGGCGGCGAGCCAGGAAGCCCTGGACAGTTTCGAAGAGGCGGCGGCCAGCTACCAGGCCTTTGCGCAGGCGAATCCGGACAGTCCCTTGCGGCCGCAGGCCATTTTCGGCGCGGCACGCTGCCTGGAGCAGTTGGGCAAGTTCGACGAGGCCCGCGCGTTGTACGAGGACTTCATTGCGGCGAATCCCGACAGCACCTGGAACGCCCAGGCGGAGTCGGGTCTGCTGTTCCTGAAGAAGGCCGAACGCGCCAAGAACGCGCCGGCTCCGGTTGCCGTTCCGGCGGCGACGGAAGCGGCGGCGCGCGCGGTGGAGGCGGCTCCGGCCGCGGAAGCGGTCGCGGTACCCGAAGCAGTCGCGGCAGCGGAGGAAGCTCCAGCGGCGCCCGCGGTGGAGGCGGCTCCGGCCGCGGATGCACCGGCGGTGGATGCCACGGCTCCGGCGGCGGATGAAACCAAGTCCGCGCAGGATGAATCCAAGCCCAAGAAAAAGAAGTCCTCGAAGAAGAAGGCGGACCAGCCCGAGGGCGGCGACGAAGGCGCCGGGGAACCGGCGGCCGAGTAGAAAGGCACCGGGACCCATGGCACAGCGCCGGAATCCGCAAGGTTTCCGGCGTTTTGCATTTCAAGCGGGAGGCACACCATGATCGAGCGATACACCCGGCCCGAAATGGGCGCGTTATGGACGGAGGAGCAAAAATTCCGCACCTGGCTGGACGTTGAGCTGGCGGCCAGCGAAGCCCTGGCGCGGGCCGGCCGGATTCCGCGCAAGGATTGGGCGGTGATCCGCCGCAAGGCGGATTTCAACGTACGGCGCATCCGCCAGATCGAGGCGCAGGTGCGGCACGACGTCATCGCGTTCCTGACGAACGTGGCGGAGCATGTCGGTCCGGCGGCGCGGCACATCCACAAGGGTATGACGAGCTCCGACGTGGTGGATACGGCGCTGGCGGTGAACCTGATGAAGGCGGCGGACCTGCTGATTGCGGGTGTGGAGACGGTGCGGGCGGCGGCGGGGAAGGTAGCGAAGAAGCATGCCTTCACGCCAATGATCGGCCGTAGCCACGGGATCCATGCCGAACCGACGACGTTCGGGCTGAAGCTGGCGCTGATGTACGACGAATTCGGCCGCGCGCTGGCGCGGCTGCAGGCCGCGCGCGAGACGGTGCGGACGGGCAAGTTGTCGGGCGCGGTGGGCACGCATGCGCACCTGGATCCAAAGATCGAGGCGGCGGTGTGCAAGAAGCTGGGCCTGAAACCGGCGGCGATCTCCACGCAGATCCTGCAGCGGGACCGGCACGCGGAATTTTTGGCGGCGGTGGCGCTGACGGGAACCAGCATCGAACGCTGGGCGCAGGAGTTCCGGCACCTGCAGCGGACAGAGGTGCGCGAGGTGGAGGAATTCTTCGGGCAGGGGCAAAAGGGTTCGAGCGCGATGCCGCACAAGCGGAATCCAGTGGTGGCCGAGCAGTTGTGCGGGCTGGCGCGGGTGCTGCGGGGATATGCGCTGGCCGCGATGGAAAACGTGCCGCTGTGGCACGAGCGGGATATTTCGCATTCGTCGGCCGAGCGGATCATCCTGCCGGATGCGACGATCCTGCTGGACTACATGCTGGCGAAGCTGGCGGCGCTGGTGGGCGGCCTGAAGGTGGATGCCCGGCGGATGCGGGCGAACCTCGACCTGACGCACGGGCTGATCCACTCGCAGCAGGTGCTGCTGCTGCTGGTGGAGAAGGGCGTCGCGCGCGAAGAAGCCTACCGCTGGGTGCAGCGCAATGCGATGGAGGCGTGGAAATCCGGCCGGCCGCTGCTGGAGCTGGCGGCGGCGGATCCGGACATTTCCCGGGCGGTTTCGCGCCGGGAACTCGCGGCCTGCTTCGACCTGAAGCGGCACTTCCGGGACGTGCGGCGCACGTTCCGCGCGGTGGGCCTGCCCCTGGCCTAGGTCGCGGCGGAATTTTCCACAGCGTGGAAAAAAGTTTTCCACGGTGTGGAAAACCGATAAGCCGCGCTTCCCCGCATGGGGGGCCGCATTGCGGCTTGCGGGGCGGCGGCGAGAGCCGGTAGGATTCCGGCATGCGAAAGCAGGCCTGGTTGTGGATGGTCCTGGCCCTGGCGCCGGCGGCAGCCGGCGCGGGCGAGCCGTTCCTGCTCCAGAACGAGAATCCGCTCAGCCGGCTGTACGGCCTGCCGGCGGGGGACGATGCCGCGCTTCCGGCGCCGACCGGGTATCAGGCGTGCGCGGTGTTCGATCTGGCGAATTATTCCTATGAGAAGCACCGCGGGGGGGATGAACTCGTGCTCGACGGCGAAACCTGGGTGGCGCGGTTCCTGCTGCGTCGCAGCTGGAGCAATGGCTGGCGCGTGGCGCTGCAGGTGCCGGTGGTTTCGCACCAGGGCGGCGGGACGGACGATTTCCTGGAGTGGTACCACGATGCCCTGGGGCTGCCGGACGGCAACCGCAAGCAACGGCCGTCGAACCAGCTGGAATACCGCTATGGACGGGACGGCCGGACGCCATTCGACCTGGAGGATGCCGCCACGGGGCTGGGGGATATGCGGATTTCCATGGGCGCGCCGGTGTGGCGGAACGGAGCCGGGACGCGGGTGGTCGATGCCGTGGCCGGCGTGGAACTGCCCACGGGCGATCCGGACCGCCTGCTGGGCAGCGGCAGCACGGATTTTTCCCTTGGACTGGCGGCGGGCGATGCGGCGACGCTGGCGCGCTGGAATCTCGAACTGAACGCCTCCGCCGGGCTGCTGGTGCTGACGGACGGAAAGGTTCTGGAAGACCAGCAACGGCCGGTGGCCGGCTACGGGAATATCTCCGCCGGCTGGCGGCTGGCGCGGTGGCTGGTGCCGCGGCTGCAGGTCGATTGGCACAGCCCGTTGTTCAGGGACGCCGGTTTCGCGCCGCTCGATGACTGGGCTGTGCAGCTGGACAGCGGCGCGACGATCCGCCTGCCGGCGGGTTTTGCGCTGGATGTCGCGGTGGCGGAGGATCTCGCCGTGAGCGCCTCGCCGGACGTGGTGTTTCACTTCAACCTGAAAAGGAGCCTATGAACATGCGGGGTTGGATCAATGGCGGGCTGAGCCTGGCCGGGGCGATGCTGCTGGCGGGGGCAGCGCAGGCGGAGGAACTGGAGCCGGTGGCGCCGGCATCGGGCGGCGTGCAGTTTCTTTCCGGTTACAGCGGGATCGGACGGCTGGAATTCTACTCGCACCAGGACGATCTGCAGGACGAGCGCTACGTCACCGAAGGGGCGATGACCATGGATTTCGACCTGGTGTCGGCCGGCGAGCGCTGGTCGGTGCGGTCGCGGTTCATGCTGCTGGCGGACCTGGGCTCGTCCGTGACGCAGAACCTGCCGTTTTCGCCGAAAGAGACGATGTATGAATTTACGCCGTACGGGGAGTACCAGCGGGGGACGTGGCTGGCGCGGTTCGGCTGGGACCATGTGTGCCAGCACCTGATCTACAAGGACAACGAGGAACCGTGGTACACGGTGGAGGGCAGCAACATTCCGCCGGATGTGTACTACAACCGGCTGTTTGTGGGAGCGGGCCGGCGCGAAAGCCGTCCGGAGATCCTGCGCCAGGCGTTTTTTCAAGAGGGCGGCATTCCGACGCGGGTGATCTGGTACTTCGAGGCGGGCGGCTACCTGCGCTCCTTGCCGGGCGTGGACGACGAATCGCTCTACGGCGACAACGATTGGGTCGGCGACGGGCTGGCGGACATCCACCTGCTGCTGCACGCCGCGGACCGGTGGCTGCTGTTCGTCAACAGCCGCACGCAGGTCCTGCTGGATACGGGCGACGAATTCTACACGCGCGAGCGGCTGCAACTGGAGGCGGTTTTCGACAGCCGGGGATTTGGTTCGGCCGTCTATGCCGGTTGGCACGTGCTCGACGAGCATCCGCGCGACAGCAAGGAAGGCATGACGGAACTGGGGGCCGTGTTCTACTTTTGAGGCGGGGGCAGGGCGGCCAGCAGGGTCGCTTTGTCGGTGACGCCTTCGAGCTGGCGGTCGTAGGCCTCCTGCAGGATTTTCGCGAAGGGCGGGCCGGGCGCGTGGCCCAGCGCGATCAGGTCGCGGCCGGTGACCAGCGGCGGGGGCAGGACGGGCTCGGCGGCGAACTTGGCCTGTTCGCTTTTCAGGAAGTCGTAGACATCCAGAATGGCGTGGGAGGAGATGCAATCGAGGCGGTGCAGCTCCAATTCGTCCGCGAACGTCGGTGCGCCCAGCAGGCGGCGGAGCTTGGCTTCGCGCATCCGGGGGGCATCGGCCAGGCGCATGTGGCCGGCGATGATGGCGCAGACGTCATCGGTGAGCGCGTTGGGCGCGCGCAGGCGTTCCAGAATGGCGCGGGCCATGTCGGCGCCGACGGCGGCATGGCACTCGAAGCGCCAGCGCCGGGTGCCGTCGGGCAGGGCGACGAGCGCCGCGGTGGGCGGCTTGCCGACATCGTGCAGAAGGACCGAAAGCGCCAGGCGCAGGGACGGCTGCGGCGGCAGGGCATCGAGCATGAGTTTCGTATGCGTGAAGACGTCGCCCTCGGGATGGAATTCCGGCGGCTGTTCGACGCAGGCCAGGGCTTCGATTTCCGGCAGGATTTCCCGGAGCAGGCCGGACTCGCGCAGGAGCTGGAGGGCGGCGCCGGCCTTTTGGGCTTCGGTCAGCAGGCGGAACAGTTCGTCGCGGATGCGTTCGGCGCTGATGCGCTTAATCTGGGGCGCGAGTTTCTGGATGGCGGTGAAGGTGGCGGGCGCGATGGTGAATCCGAGCGTGGCGGCGAAGCGGATCGCGCGCAACAGGCGCAGATGGTCTTCGGCGAAACGCACGGCCGGATCGCCGATGGCGCGGATGACGCGCGCACCGAGATCGGCACGGCCCTGCACGTAATCGCGGATTTCGCCGGAGACCGGATCCAGGAGCAAGGCGTTGACGGTGAAATCGCGGCGCAAGGCGTCCTCGCGGGCGTTGGTGAAGGCGACGGAGCCCGGATGGCGCCCGTCGGCATACGGCGAGTCGGCGCGATAGGTGGCGACCTCGACCGGCGCGCCTTCGGGGGGCACGACGGCGATGATGCCGAACGCCTTGCCGACGGCGATGGTTTTCGGGAACAGCGCTTCGATGCGGTCGGGCAGGGCGTCGGTGGCGATGTCCCAATCCTTCGGTTCGCGGCCGAGCAGGAGGTCGCGGACGCAGCCGCCGACGAACCAGGCTTCGTGGCCGTTCGCGCGCAGCGTGCGCAGGATTTCAAGCGGTGCGGCTGGAACGGGGATGTTCAATCCTTCAAGTCCGCGTAAAGGGGACAATGGTCGGAGGGTTTGGGGCGGGTGCGGGGGACGATGTCGATGGCGGCGGCGACGGATTTCTTCGCGAGCGGTGGGGTGGCAAGGACGTAGTCGATGCGCCAGCCGCGTTTCCGGTCGGGGTCGAACGGCGCGCGGTAGTCGTAGAAGGAGTAATCCACCAGTTCGGGGTTGTGGTGGCGGAAAAGGTCGGTGAAGCCGAAGGCGAGCGTGTCCTCGAACGCGTCGCGGACGGCTTGATGGAAACAAACGTGGTCCTTCTTGGTTTCCGGGCTGGAGACGTCGATGGGATGGCGGGCGACATTGAGATCGCCGCACCAGAGCAGGGGCGTGGAGGCATCGAACCGCTGCTCGAAATACTTTTTCAGCCGCGCGAGCCAGGCCAGCTTGTAGGCGTACATTTCGTGGTCGATTTCGCGGCCTTGCGGCACGTAGGTGTTGACGACGTGCAGCTGGCCGAAGCGGGCATGGGCCAGGCGGGGCTCGTCGGCGGGCTGGGAATCCAGGCCGAACGAGACCTCGTCGGGTGCCTGTTTCGAGACGATAGCGACGCCGTTGTAGGATTTCTCGCCCTTGAAGGCCACTTGCCAGCCGGCGAGGCGGAAGGCGTCGGCGGGGAATTCGGCATCCTGCGCCTTGGTTTCCTGCAGGCAGAGGACATCGGGCGCATAGTCGGCCAGCCAGCGGAGCACGGTGTCGAGGCGTGAGCGGACAGAATTGCAGTTGAACGTGGCGATTCTCATGGCAGGGGAATCCTATCACGCCGGCGGGAGCGCCACAACCCGCCGGGTGCCGGCTGGTGCCGGGTTACTTCAAGGCTTTCTCGAGCTGCTTGTCGGGAGCGAGGCCGAGGTTCAGCGCCTGGTTGTAGTACTTGCGGGCCTGCTTGAGGTCCTTGGGGTCGACCAGCGCGTAAAGCTGCGCGAGGTTGTAGAGGCATTCGGGGAGATTCTTGTCGAGCCGGACCGCCAGCAGGAGGGTTTCGCGGGCTTCTTCATAGAAGCCGGCGCCCATCATGGCGGCGCCGAGGGTGGCATGGATTTCGGCATTGCGCGGGTTGTTCTTCGCCAGATCGATCAACAGCGTGGCCGCTTCGGGATAGCGCTGCAGGCGGATCAGCGTGATGCCTTCAATGAGAACCAGGTTCATGTCCGTCGGGTGCGTCTGGCGGGCTTCCTGGACGGTCGCGAGCGCGGCGTCATTTTCCCCCTGCTGGAGGAGTTGGCGGACGAAATCGGAGGCCGCCATGCCCTTGGGAATGTCCCGGGCCGGGACCGTGGCCGCCACGGGCGAGGCCGCTTCAACGACCTTGACTTCCTCGGCCTTGGGTTCTGCCGCGGTTTTTTCGGCCGCCTGGTCCTGCTTGTCGGCCTTGGTTTTTTCCGCGGCGCGGTCGGCTTTATCCGCATCTGCTTTTTGCTTGGCGCTGGCCAGCTGCTCTTCGGCATCGGCCTTCTGGTCGCGGGCCTTCTGGGTCTCCTTTTCGGCCTTTTGGAGGGAATCGGCGGCGTCCTGCAACTTGTCTTCCGCCTGCTTGGCCTTGAGTTCGGCCTGGTCGGCGCGGACTTCGGCGTCGTCGAGTTCGCTATTGAGATCCTTGATTTCCTTGTCCAGGCGCTGGTTCTGGTCCTGCAGGTCGTTGACCTTGGCTTCCAGGTCGTTCAGCGCCTGATCCAGCTGTTTCTTGGCCTCGGCCTCCTGCTGGAGGGCTTGGATCTGCTCCTCCTTTTTGGCGACGTCCGCCTGCAAGGCGGCCAGGGCGGATTGGCTGCCGTTCTGCTCGTCCGCCAGTTTCTGGTCGGCGGCGGCGAGGTCGGCTTGCAACGTTTTGTTCTCCGCCGCGAGCTTGTCGTATTCGGTTTGCAGCGTATCGAACGCCTTCAGTTCCTCTTCGAGGCTGGCGATGCGGCTCTTGAGGTAATCGATCTCCACCGCACGATCGGCCACGGGGGCGGCCGGTTCGGGTTCTTCGGCGGGCGCCTCGGCCACCGGCGCGGGCGCTTCAGCCGGAGCCGCCACCGGCGCGGCGGCGGGTGCGGCGGTTTCTTCGGGCAGCGGGGCCAGCTCGGGCAGTTCCGCGATGGGCGTCCCGCTGCTCTGGCGGCGCTGGACGTCGGCGATCTGGTTGTCGCAATAGGTCTTGCGGTACTGGATCACGCGCGGTTCCCAGCCCGGGAAATCCTTGGCGAGCCGGAGGTAGTAGTCGCGCGCGGCCTGGTACTGGGAAAGGGCCTCGTCCAGGCGGCCGGCATCGAGGCTCTGGTCGGCCTGGACGAGGTTGATATACGCCTCGGTCTGAATCTGGGCGGGGTCGGACAACTCCGCCTGCACGCGGCCGGCGGCGAGCCAGCAGGCGCAGGCGAGGAGGAGGGGCAGGATGCGATTCATAGGCGAGGCGTTCCCAGCTGATTATTTACTTCAGGGCCGCGGAGATGATGTTCTCGACGCGGTTGATCTTGGCCACGATCTCGTCGCCTGGCTTCTGGTCGAGCTTGAGCGTGCAGCACGCGGCGAGGCCGCCTTCGAAGATCAGGTTTTCCATTTCCTCGATGTTGATGTGCGCGCCGCGCAGGAGGTCCAGCACGCCGGCGATGACGCCGACCTTGTTGTAGTGGCGGACGACGAGGTTGATGACGGCCGAGGTCTTCTTGCGGATGTTGACCACGTTCGGCGGATTGCCGGTTTCCTGGAAGACCTTGACGATGCGCACGGCCTCCTGGGCGATGGCTTCGGAAGCCTGGTCGGTGGAGGCGCCGATGTGCGGCGTGCAGGCGGCCATCCAGGCCGCGGTGGCGGTGTCGGCGAACGGATCGTCGCCGCCGGCGGGCTCGGCCTCGAACACGTCGGAGACCACGCGGATCTTCTTGGAGGCGACGGCCTCCTTCAGCGCGGGCCAGTCGATGATTTCGCCGCGGGCGGTGTTCACGAGGATCGCGCCGGGCTTCATCAGGCCGAGGAATTCGGCGTTGATCATCTTCTTGGTCTCGGGCTTGGCGGCGAGGTGCAGGCTGATGGCGTCCGCCGCCTTGGCGACGTCGGCCGGCGTGGCGCAGAAGCCCACGCCGATTTCCTTTGCCTTTTCCGGGGTGAGGGAGCGCGACCAGGCGATGACGTTCATCTCCAGCGCGAGCGCGCGGCGGATGACGGCCGAACCGATAGACCCGACGCCGAGGATGCCCAGCGTACGGCTCTTGAGGCCCGCGGCCTTGCCATATTCCTTCTTGCGCCACTTGCCGCCGCGCAGGTCGATCGTCGCATCCGGGATGCGGCGGTCGGCGGCGATGAGCAGCCCGATGGCCAGTTCGGCCACGGCCTCGGTGTTCTTGCCGGGGCAGTTGGTGACGTGGATGCCGAACTCGGACGCCTTGGCGAGGTCGATCGTGTTGACGCCCGCGCCGGCGCGGATGATCAGGGACAGGTTCTTGCCCGCCTCGATCGTGGCGGCGATGACCTTGGTCGAGCGGACGATCAGCACTTCCGCGTCGCCGATGGCGCCGGGCAGGTCTTCGGCCTTGAGGTCGGGATTCGAAACGACGGTGTGGCCCAACTTCTCCAGGGCGGAGATGGCGGACTTGGACATCTTGTCGGCGATCAGGATCTTCATTCGGGTTCTCCTTGCTTATTTGATATTGAAGTGGGGAATCCTAGCAGAGGCCGGCGGGGGGAGGGAACCCCCAAAACGGCCGGAAATTAAAGCGCTTTCTTCCCGTGGACCTTGGACGCGACCTTGAGGCGCAGGGCGTTCAGCCGGATGAAGCCGGTGGCGTCGTCCTGGTTGTAGGCCTTGGTCGGGTCGGCATCCATGGTCGCGATCTGCGGGTTGTAGAGCGACACGCGGCTCTTGCGGCCGGCGACGTACAGGTTGCCCTTGTAGAGCTTGACGCGGACGGTGCCGGTGACGTGCTTCTGGGTCTGCTCGACCAGCGCCTGCAGGGCGAGGCGCTCGGGGGCGAACCAGAACCCGTTGTAGACCATCTCGGCGTAGCGCGGGATGAGCCCGTCGCGCAGGTGCATGGTCTCGCGGTCCATCGTCAGCGACTCCATCTGGCGGTGGGCGAACTGGAGGACGGTGCCGCCGGGGGTCTCGTAGACGCCGCGGCTCTTCATGCCGACGAAACGGTTCTCGACCATGTCCACGCGGCCCACGCCGTGCTTGCCGGCGAGCGCGTTCAGCTTGAGCATGACCTCAAGCGGCGACAGCTTCTTCCCGTTGACCGCGACGCAATCGCCGCGGACGAAATCGAGCTCGACGATCTCGGGCCGGTTCGGCGCGTCCTCCGGCGAGACGGTCAGGCGGAACATATCCTTGTTCTTCGGCGCAAACGCGTCGAACCAGGGATCCTCGAGGATGCCGGCTTCATAGGAGATGTGCAGCAGGTTGCGGTCCATCGAATAGGGCTTCTTGGCCGAGGCCTGCACGTTGATCTTGTGCTT
>CAZMOR010000117.1:0-21064 GCA_964567795.1 uncultured Verrucomicrobiota bacterium | reverse complement strand
TCTCTCCGGCGGGATTGCATGCCTATCCCTACACCAACTGGGTGGATGCCGCGACCAACATCCAAGCTGCCATCGATGCCAACATTCCCGGCGGAGTGGTGCGGGTAGACGACGGGATCTATGATGGAGGCGGCCGGCCTTTCAACGGCAGCCTCACCAACCGAATCGTCATGACCAGCGTCGTGGACGTCGTCAGCGCAAACGGCCCCGCGCGGACCCAGATCGTTGGCCATGGCCCCTCCGGCGACAGTGCGGTGAGGTGCGCTTACGTCATGGCGGGGGCGCGCCTGATCGGATTCACGCTGACCAACGGATATACCTGCACCTCCGGCGATGAGGACCGGGACCAAAGCGGGGCCGGGGCATGGTGCGAGCCCGGCGGAATCGTGGAGGACTGCGAGATCCGGAACAACACCGCGGTCCAGTCGGGCGGAGGAATCAAGAACGGAGAGGTGCGCCGTTCCATCCTGAGCGCCAACGTCGCCATGCGCGGCGGCGGCGCAAGTGAGGCCAATTTGTCGCGTTGCGTCGCATCCAACAACGTGGCCATCGGCGAAGGAGGCGGAGTTTATGGAGGAACCAACGAAAACGTGCTGCTGATCAACAACCTGGCGGAGTACGGCGGGGGCGCCTCCATGGCCTTGCTCAACCATGCGACCGCGGCAAGCAACCATGCCATGCAATCCGGCGGCGGCGTTTATCGGGGAATCGTCAGCAATTCCATCCTGTATTTCAATTCCGCGGATGCCGGCTGGTCCAATTACTTCAACGCCGTCTGCCGCTACAGCTGCACGACGCCCGACCCCCAGACCACCGGCAATGTCTTGGCAGATCCCCGGTTTGTCGATGCAGCCAACGGCAATTATCGCCTGGAGCATGACTCTCCCGCCGTGGATGCCGCCCGCGCGACCGGACTCGAAAGGGATCTTCTGGACGTGCCGCGGCCCTTGCCCCGGATCCCGGGCGGCATTCCGGCGCCCGACATGGGGGCCTATGAACTTACGGCGACCCACTACGTCGCGCCCGGCGGCGGCCATGTTTCTCCTTTCATCGACTGGAATGATGCCGCCAACGACATGCAATCGGCCATCGATGCCGCCGACCCCATGGATACGGTGTTCGTCTCCAACGGGGTCTACAATGTCGGCGGACTCGTGCTCTCCGGAGCGCTGACGAACCGGGTGGCCATCGACAAGCCTATCCGCGTGGAAGCCGTCCATGGCCCCGCTGACACCGTTATCGAAGGCGGCGGACCCATCGGCGACGCGGCGGTCCGCGGCGTCTATCTGGGGACCAACGCGTCCCTGGTCGGCTTCACCGTGCGCGGCGGCGCTACGCGCGCGCTAGGCGACGGAACGCTCGAGCAAAGCGGCGGCGGCATCTGGGGCGAGGCGGATGCGGTGGTTTCGAATTGCGTCGTCGTTTCCAACTCGGCGAATGCGTTCGGGGGCGGCGCTTATGGAGGACGGTTCGTCAACTCGTTCCTGAATGCCAATGTCGCCGCGCAAGGGGGCGGCTTGGCGCGCGGCGAAATCGAATTTTGCACGGTTTCCGGGAACAGCGCCATCGATGGCGGCGGCGCCTACGAAAGCACCGGCCGATTCAGCATCGTCTATTTCAACACCGCCTCGGGCGATGGACCGAACGTGCGGGATGGCGCATGGGACACCTGTTGCGTCGTCCCCGATCCCGGCGGACCCGGGCATCTCACCAACGACCCCGCCTTTCTCTCCCCCGGCGATTACCGGCTTACATCCGGATCGCCCTGCATCGACGCGATTTCCGTCGCCGCCCCTTTTCCGGGCAACGATCTCGCCGGAACGCCGCGCCCCTTGGACGGCGACGCCAACGGCGAGGCGAAACCCGACGTCGGCGCGCAGGAATACGTCCATGCGACGGCCGACACGGACGGAGACGGCCTGAGCGACTCGGACGAAATCGGCGCGTATCGCACGGACCCTCTGCGCCAGGATCCGGATGGCGACGGTCAATCGGATCGGGTCGAGGTCATTGCCGGCACCGATCCGTTCGACCCCGGCAGCTTGTTTGCCATCACCCAAATGGCCGTGGCGACAAACGGGCAGACCCTTGCCTGGCCGGGCCGCTCCGGTCGGCTCTATACGGTCATCGCGACGGACGATCTGTCCAAGGAAATGACCAACCGGATGGACTATGTCGAATGCCCCGGGACGGATGGCTCCATGTCGTTCACGAATACCTTGCCGGCGCGCATCGACGTATTCGGCATCCGCGTGCGCATGGCCCCCTGACGAATTCGCCTTGCCCCCCGCACAAATCCGCTTCCTTCTGGGTTGAAACTGTCGCCCGGAATCTCCACACTTCCTTCGATGCATTCCGAATACGAATTTTCTTCCGTCGCCGCCGCCGACCGCCGAGGCTTTCCGGCGCTGCTGGTCGTCATGCTGGGCTTCACCTTCTTCTCCGCCAGCATGTGGGCCGGCGCCACGCTCGGCAACGGTTTGCGCGCGCCCGCGTTCCTGCTGGCGGTGCTCGCGGGAAATCTGCTGCTGGGCGCCTACACGGGGTTGCTGGCGCACATCGCCTCCAAGACCGGCCTTTCCACGCACCTCCTCGCCCGCCGCGCGTTCGGCCAGCAGGGCGCCATTCTGCCGTCTCTGCTCCTGGGCGTGACGCAGGTCGGCTGGTTCGGCGTTGGAGTCGCCATGTTCGCCCTGCCCGTCGCGCAGATGTTCCCCGGCCTGCCACGCCTTGCGCTCCTGGCCGTTTCCGGCGCGTGCATGTCGTTGACGGCCTACTACGGCATCAAATCCCTCACGATCCTTTCGATTGTCGCCGTGCCGGCCATCGCGCTCCTGGGTTCGGCTTCGATGGCCAAGGCCTTTCACGACTTCGGCGGCGTCTCCGCCTGGTTCGCCATGGAACCTGCCGCGCCCATTTCCCTCACGGCCGCCATTGGCATTTGCGTGGGGTCGTTCATCTCCGGCGGCACCCTCACCCCCGACTTCACCCGCTACTCCCGCACCCCCGCCATCTCCGTCTCCTCCACCGTCATCGCCTTCCTCATCGGCAACTCCCTCATGTTCCTTTTCGGGGCCGTCGCCGCCGCCTTCTACCAGACCAACGACATCTCCTTCGCCATGATGAAGCAGGGCATGATCGTCATCGCCATCCTCGTCCTCGGCCTCAACATCTGGACCACGAACGACAACGCCCTCTACGCCGCCAGCCTCGGCTTTGCCACGCTCACCCGGCGCACCAAGCGCGAATTTGTCCTCATCAACGGTTTCCTCGGCACCGTCTTCGCCCTTGTCGCCTACACCTACTTCGTCCCCTGGCTCTCGCTCCTCAACCTGATGCTCCCCTCCATCGGCGCCATTCTGATCCTCGACCACTTCGTCATCCGCCGCCGCAACCCCGAAGCCCCCGTCGAACCCGGCGTCCGCTGGGCGGCCATCGCCGCCTGGGCCTGCGGCTTCTGCGCCGCCAAGTTCATCCCCTACGGCATCCAGCCCCTCAACACCCTTCTCGCCGCCGCGGTCGTCTACCTCCTCTTCGCCCGCCGCCCCGCCCCGCTCCTTAATTCTTGATTTTCATTGCGCCGCATTTCGCCGTCTCCGGCGGCGTCTCCCCCATGCGGGAAATCGCGGCTCATGCTTTTCCGACGCCTTCTGAATCCTGACTCCTGAATTCTGAATACTCGCCGCCCCGGCGGCGAAAAACACCGCGAAAGCGCCCTTTTTAGGCCTTTGAAGCCCTTTTCAGCCTTGAGCCCCCCCCTCGGCCCAAGCGGCTTGCCAACTCCTCCCTAGGGCATCGTCACCTTCAACCGCAAGTAGCGGTTGGTCGGCAGCGGTTCGGAATCCTGATAGAGGCACCACACCGGATTCCCCGATCCGCTTTCGCTCACATCCTTTGCCCCGTTCCATGCGCCATAGACGTTGGTGGCGATGTTGATCCAGGTCGCCCCATTCGAAATGCCGGAGGACCGCTGGAGGTAGATCGTGACATCCCAGGCATTGGTATTCCGGTAGAAGCTGAATTTTTTAACCCGGTTGCTCCAACTTGCGACCAGAAAGGCATAGTCATCCGCTTGGGTCGCGCTGCTGCCCGTTGCATACTTCAACAGGTTGGGCACGCCATCCCCGGTCGCGCACTCCGCGGGACCGGTCATGCCGTTCGTAATAGCCAACGCCCAGACGTCGTAACCGGTGTTGACCTGGCCTTCATAGGCCTGCACCACGGTGCAGGTGCGCACCAGCCCCCCGCCGGTCAGCACGATTCCTCCGATGCGCTCGGTCGTATCTTCGTTGGCGGCCGCCGAAAAGACCACAACTCCGTTAGAGATGCCGGATTCACCCGATGTGATGGTCAGCCACGACACATTGGTTCCCGCCGTCCAGGATACGTTCGCCGTCACCCCGATCGTCACATCGGCCGTCGCGCCATACGGCAGGTTGGTGCCCGGATGTACCATCGTCAGAACCGTTTCAAAGGCCGCCTGCACCACCGTGCACGTCTTCGCCACCCCCCCGCCCACCACCACAATCGTTCCCGTCCGCGCAGCCGTCCCCTCATTGGCCGTTACGTCAAAGATCACCGTCCCGTTGGTTGTGCCCGACCCGCCCGACGTGATCGTCAGCCACGAGACGTTAGTCACAGCCGTCCAGCCGATATTGGCCGTCACCCCAAGCGCCAATCCGCTCGCCGCAGTTCCCGGCAAGTTCGTGCTCGCGGGCAAAATTGAAAGCTCCGAAACAAAGGCCGCCTGCAACACCGTGCACGTCCGCGCCACCCCCCCGCCCTCCACCACAATCGTTCCCGTCCGCACAGATGTCCCCTCATTCGCCGCCACATCAAAGATCACGGTTCCGTTGGTTGTACCCGACCCGCCCGATGTGATCGTCAGCCACGAGACGTTGGTCACGGCCGTCCAGCCGATATTGGCCGTCACCCCAAGCGCCAATCCGCTCGCCGCAGTTCCCGGCAAGTTTGTGCTGGCCGGATGAAGAGACAGCACGGTGCCGCCCTGCCATTCATAGGCCCCCAGGTCAACGTCAATACCCACAACGCGCGGATTGCCATCCAAATCCGCCACGTCTGAAACAAAGGCATTATCGCCGGCATCAATACACGGCGAATTCGTGCTCAAACGGTAATTCCCCGCGCCCGAATCCACGAATTGCGGATCGTTGGTGATGTTGCCTGTGCCGCCGCCGGGCAGAGGCAAGGTGCAGCAGTTGGTGAACGTGCAGTCCTGATAGTTGGCCTTGTCGCCGTCTCCGGTATTCCCGTACACGATGCCGTTTTTCACTGTCGACCAAATGACGCCGCCGCCATCCCATCCAGGATTTCCGCTCACCGTGCAGTTGTACAGCGTGCCGAGGCCCGCGCCCGCGCCATAAGAGGCATGGTTGCCCGTCAGCAGGCAGTTGCTCAGCGTACCCCCGTACGCGCCACCGCCTACGTAGCTGGCGGTGTTGCTGGTCAAGACACAGTGGTTCAACACACTGCCAGCCGATCCACCGCCGTTAAACGATGAACTGTTGCCGATCAACCGACAGTTGTTCAGAATCCCGCCGGCTGCTCCGCCGCCCTCATTGGCCGCCGTGTTCCCGGTCAGGATGCAATTGGTCAGCACCCCGTCCGCTTCGCAATAGGCACCGCCGCCATTTTGATTTTTCCCGCAGGAAAAACCGAGGCCGCACGAACCGGCGGAGGTCGTTCCATTAGTCAGCGTGAAACCCGACAGTACCGCTCCGTTCGCCACATACACGCAACGCATGCCGCCGCCCACAATGAATGTTACTTCCGGCCCGTTGACGCTTTGGACGGTGGCGGGCCGGTCGATGACCACGCGGTTGGGCTGCGTCTCGGCCACCGCACGGCCGCCCCCGGAGGCATAAACGCCGTTGCTCACCCAAATCGTGTCGCCATCTGCCGCCAAGTCGACTGCCGCCTGGATCGTCAGCTTGGCCGACGTCCAATTGGTGCCGGCGGCGGAATCGCTTCCATTCGTCGCCACATACCACGCCGCGGGAACCCGCACGTGCCCGCTCTCATAGGCGCCCATGTCCACCGTGCCGTTCACAATGCGCAAATCCCCATCCAGATCCGTGGTTTCCGCCACATCAGCATTGTTCCCGGCATCGATGCATGGCGAATTCGTTGCCAACCGGTAATTGCCCGCCGCCGCCGCCACGAATTGCGGATCACTGGTGATATTGCCCGTGCCGCTCGATAGGCCCGGAGCACAGGAATAACTGCTGGAACCGCCGGCGACATTGTCGGCGGCCTCCGTATTGGGATAGGCCATGCTGGTGTTGGCATATATGATCGAATTGTAGTTCGCACTGCCGTTGCAGCCCCCGCCTGAAGCCGATGCGATGGGCGCCTGGGCGCCCGCATAATTCCCGACGATGGTGCAGTTCCGGTTGACCCCCGCAAAAGTCCCGCCACCTTTCGCGGAAGCTCCGGAATAGGATTCGGCGGTGGCACGGTTATTTCTCACTGAACAATTGCTCAAATCCGATTGATAGGTCCCGCCTCCAGCTGCATTCGGACCAGTCCCCGAAGTCGCCTGCGCCTGGTTGAGATAGATGTCGCAATTCCGCAACGTGCCGCCATACACGCCGCCGCCGTATGCATAGCAGTATTGTACGCAATGAGAGCCGCCAGGATCACAGTCTGTATGTGTTCTGCCCGAGGCGACATTGTCGTGGATTTTGCAGTTTTCCAATGTGCCGGCGTCGATGTAAGCCCCGCCGCCCCAATCCGCCGTGCCCCCTGTCAATGTGAATCCCGAAACGACCGCCGCGGCGTTGGACAGGGTGACACACCGCGAGGATGAGCCCTGGATCGTCGTGAAATCAGCCCCGTTCACCGATTGCAACAGGATGCCATTGTTCACCGTCACCAAGCCGGCATACACGCCGTTGCTGACCCACACCGTGTCGTTGGACGCCGCGGCATCGATCCCCGCCTGGATCGTCAACTTGGCCGTTGCCCAGTTTGTACCGGCGGCAGCGTCGCTGCCGTTGGTGGCCACGAACCACTCCGCCGCCAGCGCCGCTTGGGCGCATCCCAGCACCAGGGAAATCCCGATTACCCATTTCCACGTTTTCATGACACCTGCTCTTGGGCCGCCTTAGCAACGCGTCCCGCTCATACTAAGCGCCGAAACTGAACCACACGCAAGATCAATATATGAATTTGTTAGGTTAATTGCGCAACCGCTAGACACTAAGACCGAAATGACAAACACTTGCATTGGACATTCCGGTTTCCCCCATGCGCTTGCGCGCGGCTCATGCCTTTCCGACGCCTTCTGAATCCTGACTCCTGAATTCCGAATACTCGCCGCCCCAGCGGCAATAAACGCCGCGAAAGTGCCGTTTTTAGGCCTTTGGAGCCTTTTTCAACCTTGAGCCCCCCCCCTCCCGGGACATGAGCCGCGATTCCCCGCATGGGGGAACCTAGGGGGTCTCGGAGAGGATGGCGCGGACGGTTTCGCGGTCGTCGAAGTGCAGCATGCGGCCGGCGATTTCCTGGTAGGGTTCGTGGCCCTTGCCGGCGATGAGCACCGTGTCGCCCGCGTGCGCCTCGCGCAGCGCGGCGCGGATGGCGAGCGCGCGGTCGGGCTCGATGAGGTGCGGCTTGTTCAAATCCATTCCCGGCAGGATTTCCGCAATGATGGCTTGCGGATCCTCGTGGCGGGGGTTGTCGCTGGTGACAATCGCCAGATCGGCGACCGCAGAGACGGCGGCGCCCATGCGCGGCCGCTTGCTGCGGTCGCGGTTGCCGCCGCAGCCGAAAACGCAGATTAAACGGCCGGGCGCGTTCTCGCGCAGGGTCTGGAGCACGTTGCGCAGCGCGTCCTCCGTGTGGGCGTAGTCCACGAAAATGTGGCGTCCCTGCGGGTCCGCGATGCGTTCAAGCCGTCCCGGCACGGCGGGCATCTTCGCCAGCGCGGCGGCCATGGCGGCGGGTGGCGCGCCCAATGCACCGCAGACGGTGATGGCGGCGAGCGCGTTCAGCACGTTGAACCGCCCGGCAAATCCGGTCTCCACGCGCACCTCGCCCCACGGCGTGACCGCGAGGAACGACGACGACGTTTCCGTCAGCCGGATATCCGTCGCACGCACGACGGCGTCCGGCCCGCAGCCGAAGGACACAAGCCGGCCGGCCAGCGCGGGCTCCGCGGCGAGCCGGCGACCGTACGGATCGTCGATGTTCACCACGGCGGGCGCGCCGGGCGACTGCTCCGCCAGCGTGTCGAACAGGCGCTTCTTGGCCAGGAAATAGGCCTCCATCGTGCGGTGGAAATCGAGATGGTCCACGCTCAGGTTCGTGAACACCGCCGCAGCGAAGTGCGTGCCGCGCAGCCGTTCGGCGGCGAGGCCCTGCGATGACACCTCCATCGCCATGGCCTGACAGCCGGCCTGGCGCGCCTCGGCGAACATCCGCTGGAGATCGAGGGCTTCAGGCGTGGTGCGTGCGGCCGCGAGCCGGCGCCCGCCGTACTCGTATTGCACCGTGCCGATCAGGCCGCAGTCCATCCCCGCCGCCTGCAGGATGTCGCGGATCATGAAGACCGTCGTGGTCTTCCCGTTGGTACCGGTGACACCGATCACGCGGAGTTTCCGCGACGGCTGGCCATGGAATTCCGCCGCCAGATCCGCCAGCGCCGCCCGCGCATTCGCCACGACAATGTCGGCGGTGCCGCGCGGCAGGTGCATGTCCTGTTCATGCACGACGGCGACCACGCCGCGGCGCACGGCCTCCTCGGCGAAGAGCGCGCCATCGGTTTTTTCGCCGTGCAAGGCGCAGAAGAGATAGCCCGGCTGGACCGCGCGCGAATCATAGGCCAGCCCGGCGATTTCCGTTGCCGCCGCCCCGTCCAGCAGTTTCGCCGAAGGATCCGCCTGCAGCAGGCGGCCCAGCTTCATGGACCGCGCCTTCCCGTTGCCGGTGCGGTTCACGGCTTCACCTCTTCCAGCATGCGCTGGTAGTAGCCCATTTCCGTGGCGTCCACGGGCCGGATGTCGAGATAGCGCGCCACCGGCTCGGCGATCTGGGCGAAAACCGGCCCGGCGGTCACGCCGCCGGTGCGCAGCGGCTGCGGGTTGTCCAGCACGACCATGATGCCGATTTCCGGCCGCTCGGCCGGAAAAATGCCCATGAAGGACGAGACGTTGGCGTTCTCCACGTAATGGCCGTCCTTGATCTTTTCAGCGGTGCCCGTCTTGCCGGCCACGTTGTAGCCCGGAATCGCGGCCCGCGTGCCCGTGCCGCCTTCGCGCGTGACCTGGATCAGCATCTGGCGCATCAGCGCCGCCGTCCGCTCGGTGATCGGCCGCGCCAGGGCCTCGGGCTTGTTCTCCAGCAGCACCACCCCGTTCTTGTCCACCACCTTGCGGACGATGTGGTTCTTCATCAGGAAACCGTCGTTGCCGATGCAGCACAGGATGTTCAACATCTGCAGGGCCGTGACGGCCACCGTGTGCCCCATCGCGATGCGCGTGATGTCCACCTTGGCCCATTTGGACAGCGGATTGAGGATGCCGGACTCCTCGCCGGGCACCTCCAGCCCCGTCGGCCGGCCCAGGCCGTAGCTGGACAGGTAGCGGTACAGCCGCTCGGGCCCGAGCAGCACCGCGATCTTCGCCGCGCCGATGTTGCTGGACTTGCGCAGGATGCCGGTCACGTCGAGCGTGCCATAGGGATGGAAATCCTTCAGCGGCCGCCCGGCGAAAAACCACATCCCGTTCTCGCAGTCGAACAGGTCGTTGGTGGCGATCAGCCCCTCATTCAGCGCCGCCGCGACCACCCCGGCCTTGAACACCGAACCGGGCTCGAAATTCACGCCGATGGCGCGGTTCAGGCGCGCGTCGGCGGTGGTTTTGTTGAACTCGTTGAGATCGTAGTTCGGCCGTGCGGCCATGGCCAGGATCGCGCCGGTGCGCACTTCCTCGACGATCGCCCAGGCGGCTTCGGGGTGGAAGTTGGTCATGGCGGCATCCAGCGCCTTCTCGACGAAATACTGGATGTTCAGGTCCAGCGTCAGGTAGACATCGGCGCCCTCCTGCGGAGCGATTTCGATGGTGCGGTGGGTGTAGATCTCGCGCTTGATGCCGTCGCGTTCGCTCTGGCGGAAGCCGGGGCGGCCTTTCAGGTAGGCGTCCCAGCGCTGCTCGATGCCGGCGCTGCCCACGCCTTCCATGTTGGAGAAGCCCAGCGCGTGGCAGCCCAGGCTGCCGTGCGGATAGTACCGCGTGGTCTTGGGCCGGAAAAACACCCCCGGCATGTGCAGCCGGGCCACCTGCACCGCCACTTCTTCATGCGCCAGGCGCTGGATGGGCTCGTCCCGGCGGCCGGGTTTGTTCACCCGGGCAAACACGTCATCGTAGGGCAGCTGCAACACCCGGGACAACTGTGCGCTGACGGCCTTGGCCTGCCCGTTGCTGCGAATGACATAGGGATCCACGCAGATGTCCTGGACCGGCAGGTCCAGCGCCAGCAGCTGGTCGTTGCGGTCCAGGATCCGGCCGCGCCCCACGAGCAGTTCCTCCTCCACCGTGCGCATGCGGCGCACCTGTTCGCGGAGTTTTTCGTTGGCCCCCAGGTGCAGCATGCCCAGCCGCGCGGCCAGCCCCCCCCACACCAGCAGCAGGGCCACGACAACCAGCGTTGTCCGCCAGATGTAGCTGCGGTCAATCACGCGGCGCGGCGCCGCCCTGCAGGGCGTACTGGGCCGGCTCTGCCGGCTCCACCGCCTGCATGCGGATGATGTTCGGCTGGGCCGGCCAGGTCATGACGATGTTGTGAGCCGCCATCAGCCGCTCCATGTTGCCGATCGAACGGGCCATGGCCCAGTTGCGCTCTTCGTTCACCACCTGCTTGTGCAGTTCGGCCTGCTCGTATTCCAGGCGCTTGATCTGGCGCCCGATGCTTTCGCAGGTGTTGCACAGGCCCAGGTAGATGACCGCCAGGATGGCCGCCATGCCGGAAAACGCGATGCCCCAGACCATCGTCCGGTTGCCGTCCTGCCCGTTCTTGCGATTCCGTCTTGCCATCTTATGCCATCCTTTCCAACACCCGCAGTTTCGCCGACCGCGCCCGCGGGTTGCGCGCCGTCTCTTCTTCCGTGGCCGTCAATGCCTTGCGCACCACCCGGCGCGCCCGCGGCAACTGCCCGCTCCAGCGCGCGCCGCCTTTCGCCAGCGATTCCATCCGGCCTTCGTGGGCCGCCATGAACTGCTTCACCATCCGGTCTTCCAAACTGTGGAAACTGATCACCGCCAGCCGGCCGCCGGGCGCCAGCAGGTCCAGCGCCGCCGGCAAGACCGTCTCCAGCGCGGCCAGCTCGCCGTTCACCGCGATCCGCAAGGCCTGGAAGACCTGCGTCGCCGGGTGCGCATGCCCGCGCCGGCCGCCTTTCACGCGCGAGACCAGCTCGGCCAGCTGCGCCGTGGTCTCCAGCGCCTGGCCCTGCGCCCGCGCCGCGGCCACCGCCTTCGCGATCCGGCGCGACATCGGTTCCTCGCCGTAGCGCCAGAGCACGCCGGCCAGTTCCGCTTCCGGCAACCGCGCCAGGAGCTTCGCCGCCGTCAGTTCCTGCCGCACGTCCATCCGCATGTCGAGCGGGCTGTCCCGCAGGAAGCTGAAGCCGCGCTCGGCCCGGTCCAGCTGCATGGATGAAACGCCCAGGTCAATCAAGACCCCGCGCACGCCGTGCACGCCGTGCCGCGCGGCCACCGCGGCCAGTTCCGAAAAATTCGCGCGTTCGAGAATCACCCGCTCCCCGAAGGGCGCCAGGGCGGCCCGGGCCAGTTCCAGCGCGTCGCCGTCGCGGTCCAGGGCCAGGAGCCGGGCATCCAGGCCGGCCGCGGCCAGGATCGCCGCCGCATGCCCCCCCGCCCCCGCCGTCGCATCCACGTACCAGCCGCCGGGTTCCGTCACCAGCCGGGAGACGGTTTCCTCGAGCAAAACCGGCACATGGTCCATGCATCACCTCATCGGACTCAGACAAACCAGACGCGTCCGCGCTGGCTGCGCGTGGACGGGGCGCCGATCCGCAGGCCATCGGCTTCCTCGACCACGGCATCCGCGCCTTCGAACAACTGAAAACGCGGCAGGAGGATGCGCTGGGGAACGGAGAACCAGCGCGATTCCTCCCTGCCGCTAGAAAGGGATTGGCTCATCATCAGGTGCCGGCCGACTTCGCCGCGCGCGGCGGCAGCCTTCGATACGGCGGCCACGCGCGTCGCCGCCACCACCCGCGTGGTGGCCACGACCCGCGCCGTGGTGCGGGAACGGGAATGGACGGAGACCAGGGTCTGCGGCACCGCCGGGGCGGCGGCCTTCGCCGCCGCCGGGGCCGGGACCGCTTCCGGCCGGGCCGCCGGCGCCGCAACCGTCACCTGCCCCGTCGCATCGAACAGTTCGGTCTGGTGCCCGAAGGTCATCGGCGTGGCATCCGGTTCGCGGTCCCACCAGTTCTCCTCTTCGCGCGCCGGCTGCGCCGCGGGCCCGATGCCCAGGAAGAACGCGCCGAGGAAGCTTAGAAGCCGATGTACTGGGCCGCTTCCGCGAACTTCGATTGATCCAGCTGCGAACTCTGCTCGTTCCATGATTCCGGACTCCATAATTCGAACCGGCTGCCGGTTCCGACCAGTACCATCTGGTTGATGATTCCCGCGTACTCCAGCAATTCATCCTTCACGCGGATGCGGCCCTGGGCATCGCAGGCCACGCGATCCGCGCGGGAAAAGAAATCGCGCATGAATTTCTGCGCTTGCACATTGGCCACCGAGGCCGCGCGCACTTTCTCGAGGCGCTGCGCCATCTCGCGCGCCGTCACGACGTAGAGGCACTTGAAGTTCACGCCCGGCAGCACATACAACACCGGGTTCCCCGCCGCCTCGCGCCAATCGGACGGAATCGTCACGCGCTTCTTGCCATCGAGCGTATGGGTGTACTGCCCCACGAACGCCCCCGCGTTCAGCAGCTCCTCCATCTCGGTTGTGACACGACGCTCCATTCGTCCTACCCTTTGATGCACTTTATCCCACTTCGCCCCACCAAGCGTCAACAGAAAAAAAGACAATTTTTATGCATTATGCAACTGGTTGCTTATCATGCAGTTGCACCAGCATTGACCCGCTGGAAGCCCCCTCCTGTCCACAAGTTATTGACAGCCTGTTTTCAGCCCCCCTGAAAACCTGCTGATTTTCGAGAAAATCCGGACTTTTTCACCCGGTGGGCCGCTGTGAATTTCTTCCGGAATCTTCAAAATGCAGTGGATTTTCGCCGGCCCCGCACCGCGATTTTTCCATCCCGCCGCAGACTTCCTCCGCAAGTGTGGTACACTCCCCCTCCATGCACGAGTTGAGCCTCATGTCGAATCTGCTGGCGCACGCCGCGGCCGCCGCCCAGGGCGCGCCCGTCTGCACGCTGCGCGTGCGCGTCGGTCCGCTCTCCGGCGTCGTGGTCGATGCGCTGCGCTTCGCGTTCGAAGCCCTCGCGCCCGGCACGCCGGCCGCCGGCGCCCGGCTGGAAATCGAAGAAACCAAGCTCGTGCTCCATTGTCCGCGGTGCGGCGCGGATTACGATACCCCGCTCGGATCCTATAACTGCCCCGCGTGCGGTGCCACCGATGGCGAAGTGCGCGGCGGCCACGAACTGGAACTGGTCTCCATCGAGGTGCCCGATCATGTGTGATACCTGCGGCTGCAACGATCCCCACAACCACCCCCATGAGCACGCGCCGGCCCATGCGCACAACCATGCCCACGGCCACCCGCCGCCGTCCCGCACCATCGCCGTGCAGCAACCGGCGCTCGCGCTCAACCAGCGCCACGCCGACCAGAACCGCGGCTGGTTCCGCGCCAAGGGCCTGAAGGTCTTCAATCTCCTCTCCTCCCCCGGCTCCGGCAAAACCACGCTGCTCGAACGCACGCTGCGCGACGTCCCCCGCTGCGCGGCCATCGTCGGCGACCTGCAGACCGAAAACGACGCCGTGCGACTGCGCGCGTCCGGCGCCCAGGCGGTCCAGATCACCACCGGCGCCACCTGCCATCTCGATGCGCACATGGTGGCCCACGCGCTCGAAAAGCTCGACGTGAACGGCCTCGGCACGCTCTTCATCGAGAATGTCGGCAATCTCGTCTGCCCCGCCTCCTACGACCTCGGCGAAGACCGGCGCGTCGTGCTGCTGTCGGTGACCGAGGGCGAAGACAAGCCGCAGAAATACCCGGTGATCTTCCACCACGCCGATCTCGTGCTGATCACCAAGTGCGATCTGGCGGCGGCCGTCGGCTTCGACCGTGAAAAGGCCCTGGCCTGCATCCGGCAGGCCGCCCCCCGCGCGCAGATCCTCGAGGTTTCCGCCCGCACCGGCGCGGGCCTGGACGCGTGGTACGCCTGGCTCGCGGGCTGAATCAGCCCCGCGGTTCCATCCGCACGATCACCGGCGACCCCCAGCCGCGCGTGAGCCCCAGCGCCCGGCAGACGGCTTCCAGGCCCGCCGACAACGCCCGGCTCTTCAGCATCCGGTGCAGCACCATCGGCAGGAAAAACTGCTTGCCCGTCGCCGCCGGCGCAAAACCGTTGCGCGCGAATTCACCGTTCACCTGCGCATGCCGGAACAGCGCCCACGTGCGCGTGTTCTTTTCAAATTTTTTCTTGGCGCCGAACAGCGCCGGCGCGATCGCATTCAGGCTTTGCCCCGTCGGATAGTCCACGATCACGGCCCGGCGCGCCACGCGGCACAGCTCGCGCACCAGCTCCGGCCAGCGTTCGCAGTGCGTCAGCAGGCGGAAGCACAGCACCACGTCGAAGGACTTGTCCGGAAACGGCAGCGCAATCACGTTGCCGGTCACGAACGTGCAGGCCCCGGAATCCACCACGGACTGCACGCGGTGCCGGCAGGATTCATCGCTGCCGAGCACGGTCACGTTCCAGCCGGCGCGCGCCAACGGCACCGCCAACTGCCCGTGGCCGCCGCCCACGTCCAGGAGGCGGGCGCCGTCGAACCCCCGCAGCAGGCGGCGCGTGATCTTTTCCTGCACCGCGAGCATCCACTCGCCGGCCGCGCCGGCGAACCGCGTGGCGTATTCATCCGACGAGGTATGGATGTCGGCGGTCTCGGGAAACGGGCACTGGGGATCGGTGGCACTCATGCGGTCTTTGTACCGTTTCCGCCGCGCCAGCGCAACCCCGCGGCAAACAAGGCCGCCAGCACGAGAAAGCCCAGCGCCGAAACCCCGAACACCGCGCGCAGGTTGACCGCCGCCACCAGGCCGGCCAGCAGCGGTCCCAGCGTCCACCCGATCGAGCGCGTGGTGCTGGCCAGGCCGAAGGCCACCCCCTGCCGCGCCTCCGGCACCCGCTTGGCCAGCCACGCGTTCAGCGCCGGCTCCAGCGCCCCCGCGAAAAACACGTTGCCGAACCGCACCGGAAACAGCACCCCGAACGAACCCACGAACATCTGCCACCCGCTGAACACCGCCGCCACCAGCGCCGCCACGATCACCATCCGCAACGGATTCAACCGGTCCGACAACCAGCCCGTCGCCAGTCCCGCCAGAAGCCCCGCCACGCTGCCGCAGGCATTCAAGGCGCCGCTCCACAGCGAAACCCCCTCCAGCGAGCCATGGATGTCCTGCACCAGCAGGGGCAGGAACGCCAGGTCGAACTGGCGCACGAAGGCAATGGCGCCGATCATCGCCAGCACGCCGTACAACGTGGCGGACAGCGACCGCCACCGGACCTGCAGCGCGGCGGCATCCGCTTCCGCCGGCGGTTCGCGCGCCGCGGCCGGCGCCAGGGTTTCCCGCGTGCAGCACAGCACCAGCAAGCCGGCCAGCAGCAGCAGGACGCCCGACACGGCGAACGCCGCCCGGTAGCCCAGCCAATGCGCCACGAAGCTGCCCAGGAACGCGCCGGACATGCTGCCGGAATACACCGCGGCGCTGAGTCCCCCCACCGCCAGGCCGCGCCGCTCGCGCGGCATTTCCCCGGCCAGGAACGCCTGCGCCGCCGTCATGGTGCCCGTCAATCCGCCCTGCAGCAGCCGCAGCACGATCAGCATCAGCGGGGAATGCACGGCGCCCATGCACGACATCACGACCGCGCCGGCCAGGTTCGCCCGGATGAGCATGACGCGCTTGCCAAACCGGTCCGCCAGCAGGCCCCACAGCGGCGCCGCAATGCCCATCGTCACCGCCGTCGAGGCGGAAAACAACGCCACCCACATCTGCAATTCGCCGTGCTGCACCACCCCCAGGTCCTTCTGGAGAAAATACGGCGCGAAGGGCAGCGCGAAGGAGAACCCCATGATCGAAAGAAACTGCGACGCCCAGACCAGCGCCATCTGTTTTTTCCACGAACCGTGCATAAAGGAGGCGGGCATTCTGCCTGAAATCCGCCGGCTTGGCATGAAAAATCCGCCGCGCAATCGGGTCTTGCGCGCCCCTGTCCTTCTCCCTATGATGCGCACCATGGCTCAGCTCGACGCCCATCCCAATCGCACGCCCCCGTCTCCGGCTCCGGCGTCGGGCAACACGATCCCGCCGCGCACCCATTACCGCACCCCGCGCAATGCCATGATTCCGCCCCAGCCAACGATGCGAACCCATACCATCCGCATGTTGATCGCCACGGGGATCGGCCTGGTCCTGATGTTCGCCCTGCTGATGCTGGCGGTGCAATACGCCCAGCACGACTGGTCGCGGAAAAACCAGCGCGCCCGCTCCGCCCACGCCGCGCATCCGGCGGTCGCCGAAAGTTCCGCAACCACCAATGCCGGCTGGACATACGAACTCCCCCCCTCCGCCACCCGGCGCGAATTGAGGCGCCTGCGGGGCGATGACTTCGTCCCCAACCAGTGGCTGATTCTGGGCCGCGGCCTGTCGAGCAAGACCGATCCCGGCCTGGTCATCCGCGCCCTGCGCATGGCCATGGCCGGCGGCGGCGAAACCGTCGGCATCAAGAACGATCTGGGCGCCGTTTACCTCGAGCAAAAACGCCTGCCCGAGGCCTTGGAGCAGTTCCAGGCCGCCCAGCAGATCCGGCCCGGATTTCCCCCCACGCTTTTCAATCTCGCCCTTGGCGCCATCTCCGCGCGCGAGCCGGCGGAAGCCCTCCGCTATCTGAGCCAATACCTCGGCCAGCGGCCCGACGACACCACCGCCTTGCGCCTGCAGGCCACCCTGCTGGCCCAGGTCGGCCGCCCGCAGGATGCCTTGAACACCCTGGAAAAGTTTTTACGGGACCAGAAACCCGAGCAGCCGCTGTTCCTGGAGGCCGCGCAACTTGCCGCCCGCCTGGGACATTCCCGGAAAGCCCTGTTGTATTTGGAAACAGCCATGAGCGGCAATTCGATCCAGGCCGTGGTCCGCACCTATCAGTCCAGCGCCTTCCGCGAAATCCGTTTGTCCGGCGAGGGCGATGCCCTGGCCGCGCGGATTGCGGAAAAAGCACGCCTGGCCTTCAGTTCGCCGATCCCGGATGAAGACATCCAGCCGATCCGCGGCGCGACCCCGCCGGAAGCCATCGTCCGGTAAGTCTCCTCACGGCCGTTCGGCCCGGATCCGGTAGCCGGGGTCCGGCCAGCAGGCCGGATTTTCAGGCAGGTCCACCTGGATTTTGCCCTGCCGGTCAGTCCGCCACACCCGGATGTTCCGCTCTGCCAGCCGCGCCAGCATGTCCGCATCCGGATGCCGTTCCTCCGAATGCACCCCGGCGCTGATGATCACGTCCTGGGACCGCACCGCCTCCAGCCACGCCAACGAGGTCGCCGCCGCATCGCCGTGCCGGCCCGCCACCAGCACCGCGCCGGCCACGGATGCCGCTCCGTGCGCGAGAACCTTCTCCGGATCGCCGCCCAGATCCCCCGCCACGATGACCGACACCCCGAAGCGCGCCACCCGCAGCACCAGCGACGCATCGTCGGCGCACGTCATTTTCATTTTCTCCGGCGGCCACAGCACCTCCCACCACAGGCCGCCGGGCCAGTCCCCGGCCGCGCCCGCCTGCAGCCGGCGGACCGGCACGCCGGCCGTCTCCGCCGCTTGCAACGTGGCCTTCATCACCGGCGAGGTCCACAGCGCCTGCGGCACCCAGAGTCCGCCCGTCGGCACCTGCTGCAGGATCACCCGCGCCGCGCCGATGTGCTGCGCGTCCGGATGCGACAGAATCAGCGCGTCCAGCCGGTTGACCCCTTCGCGCCGCAAGTTCCGCACGAGGTCCTCCGCCTGGAATTCCGGTCCCGTATCCAGCAGGAAGTACCGCGCCTGCGCCTGCACCAGCACGGCGTTGCCCTCGCCCGTGTCCAGCACCGTCACCCGGCAGCGGCGCGCCTCCAAGGCGTTCCAGCCCGCGGCCATCAGGATCAGCACGGCCAGGCCGGCCGGCCAGGCGCCGCGCACCCGCCGCGCCATGATCGTGACCGCCGTCAACAGCGCGTACCACGCCAGCAGCAGCCCCCCCGGCGGCGTCCGCACGAACCAATGCCCGCCCGGCACGTCCGCCGCCCATTCGATGCACCACGTCAGGAACGCCGCCACCGCCCAGGCCGCATGGTTGAACACCTCGGGCAGGAATCCGCCCAGCGGCGCACCCAGGATGCTCAGCACCCCCGCCAGCAAAATCACGAACGCCGCCGGAATCACCAGCAGGTTCATCGCCAGCGCCACCGGCGAAAACAGGTTGAAGAAATACACCGTCAGCGGCGCCGTGGCGATCCACGCCCCCAGCGTCACGTTGAAATACCGGATGCAGAATACCCCGGCCTCCCGCAGGCGCCGGCCGCGCGGCGCCTCCTCGCCCAGCAGCTGCCATTCGTCGCGCCGGAAATACCGGAGCACCGCCGCGTCCAGCACCGGCGGAATCGCCAGCAGGCCCGCCACGGCCGTGAACGACAGCAGGAAGCCCAGATCGCCCAGTTGCGCCGGCGCCGCCAGCAGGATTGCCACCGCCGCCGCAAACAACGTTGAAACCGAATCCGGCCGCCGCTTCAGGAACGGCGCCGCCAGCATCAGCAGCGCCATCACGCACGAACGCACCGCGCTGGTCGCCGCGCCGGTCAGGATCGTGTAGAGCACCAACAGGGGCGCCAGGATCGGAACCCACCGCGTCAACGGAATCCCCAGCGTCCGCAGCAGGCCCGCGATCAGCACCGTGACCATCGCGACGTGCGATCCCGAAATCGCGAAAATATGCACCGTGCCCGTCGCCGCGAAATCCTTCCGCAGCGACCGCGGCAGGTCCTCGCGATAGCCCATCATCAGCGACTGCACCACGCCCCGCTGGTCGGGATAATCCGCCAGCCCCCGCCCAAGGATTTCGCGGCAGATGCGCCGCTGCTGCATGCACCACGCCACGACCGGATTGCCCTGCCCGGCATCCAGGAAAAAGATCCGGTCGGCATCAATCACCGCCTCGTTCTCCGGCAGCGTGAACAGCCCCGTCCGCCGCGGTACCGCCGGTTGCACCACCCCCCGGAAACGCCAGCGTTCGCCGTAGCGCGGCGGGCGCCGCCCGGCCGGCAGGTCGCCGCGGATCGTCACGCGGATGCCACCCTCCGCCCGCCGCCACGCCCCGTCGCGGTTCAGGCCTTCCACCCGCGCCGCCAGCACCCAGCCCGGCGCCCGCCCCGGCCGTGCCGGCTGCGGCGAGGCATCTTCCAGCGCCACGGCCACGAACTGCACGTATTCCATCGGCCGCGCCATCTGCGCGGCCAGCGATGTCGTCGCCTGCCCGCCCGTCGACTGCCGCGCATGCGCCGCCGTCAGGCAGAATGCCGCCAGCATCAACGGCCACACCGACCAGCGCCGGTGAATCCACACAAACAGCGGCAGCAGCAGCACGGATCCCGCCCCGAGGAACCACAGCGGCGAGACCGGCGCGCAAATCCCCGCCGCCGTCCCCGCGATCACGGGCAACGCCAACCCCACGATCACCCGCCGCCGGGGCGGACGCTCGCGGGATTTTGCGCCCCGCAATTCCTCTTCAACCCACAAATCCAAGCACCCGCCTCCCGTTTCTCACCAAGGCTCTTTCTACTCCAGGCCCCGGCCCCGGCACAAGCCTGCAGGCCCCCCCGCCCGCAGAAAAATCTCCCCATCCCGCCGCCGCCGCGCCATACTGTCCCCATGCCCGACATTGCGGAAATCCTGGCCGCCCGCGGCCCGCTGACCGGCGCCGAACTCCTCGCCGCCGGCCATTTCACCGAGGTCCTGCAACTCTGGCGCGATTGCCACGCCGCCGGCCTCGTCCTGCGCCGCACCGGCCGCCGCTACATGCGCCTCGATTCCGCCGTCGCAGGCTACGCCCGCCTCTCCCCCTCCATCCGCCGCGAATTTCTCACCTACACCCTCGTCGGCCTCCCGGCCCAGCAGGCCGCCCTCGACACCCGCGCCGCCGCGCTCGAACAGGACATCGACCGCATCTCCCGCGAAAAGCTCGACCTCGCCCGCGACAGCGTCTGCATGGCCCTCTCCGGCCTGCCCGAGGAGCCGCTGCTCCTGCAAAAGGCCGCCTTCATGATCGCCGGCGACATCACCTACCGCATGGCCCACCGCGTGCCCCGCCCCGAAAAAAGCTCCGGCCGCATGGTCCGTGGCTCCGACCTCGACCTCATCATCGTCGTCGCCGACGACCTCCCTGACGCCGCGCGCCAAACGCTCGACGACGCCATCTACCGCCAGAAGCACTACCTCCTGACCCATCCTGACCTCCAGGAGGAGATCGACTACATCCTCAAGCCCCTGTCCAAGGTCCGCCAGCAGCTCGCCTTCGACCGCTTCGAGCACATGGTCGCCTGCAAGATCCTCGGCGAATGCCAGCTCCTCTACGGCTCGCCCTTCCTCTTCGACGAACTCATGCAGCTCGTCGCCGCCTCCGGCGTCCGCCAAAAGCTCGCCACCCTCCAAACCGCCGCCGAAGCCGAACGGCGCGACGCCGAACGCATCCTGCTCGAACCCGAGGCCTGCGCGAAGAACCACCTCCACCTTTTCTTCACCCGCGAAGAAGGCGAGGAAATCTACTGAGCCGCACCGCGGCCCCCCATGCGGGGAATCGC
>CAZMOR010000116.1:0-14253 GCA_964567795.1 uncultured Verrucomicrobiota bacterium | reverse complement strand
GTTGAGATCGCCCGTGGTGTCGTGCGACTCGGTGTAGATGATCCGGGCCGCCGTACCGGCGACGTTGCGCGCGACCGTGGGCATGTCGCGGTTCGCATCCGAACTCTGCGTCAATACGCTTTTGATTTCCGAGGCGAACGTCAGGTCCCAATAACAGTCGAACCCGCTGATTTCCTTCGTATCCTCCGCGATATTCCAGATGCCGGCGTAGTTCGTGGCCATGAGGCTCAGGGCGTTGGTCACCATCAGCAGGCCATTGGTGATGAACACGCCGTTGGTCGTATAGATGATGTGGTTGGGCGCGTCCCAGCGGAAGCCGCTGATGTGGTATTCATCCAGCCACATCCGGAAGGTGTCGTTGATATACTCCCGCACTTCGGTGCGGCCGTAGTCGGGCCGCGGTCCCCACGGCGTGTAGGTGAAAGGATCGCTCGCGTAGAAATACGGCCCCGGGCTGTTGGTGGTGTCGAGCTGCCACAGCGACGAACTGCCGTCCCAGTGGTTGTGCACCACATCCAGGAGCAGGGAGATCCCGTGCCCATGCGCCTGTCGGACCAGGCTTTTCAGGGTCTCCGGCGTGCCGTAGTTCTTCTCCACCGCGAAGGGATAGGCCGGATTGTAGCCCCAGCTCGTGGCGCTTGGGAATTCGTTGATGGGCATCAGTTCCACCGCCGTCGCGCCCAGGTCCGCCAGGTAGCCGAGCCGGTTGGTGAACAGCGCGAACGTGCCCCCCGCGCCCGGGAACGTCCCCACGTGCGCTTCGTAGATCACCAGGTCCCGCGCGTTGGTGAGGCTGCCCGAATCGCCGCTCCAGTCGAAGCCGTTGGTGCCCGGCACCACCGAATTGTTGTTGTTGGCCGAGTCAATGATGCGGCTGCGCGGATCGCTCCGCCACAGCGCGCCGTTCACCACGTATTTATAGCTGTCATTCGTGCGCGCGGCCGCCAGATCGGCCGACCAGACCCCCGACGTCGCACTTTCCAGCACGAGGGGATTCGCCGACATGTTCCAACCGTTGAACGTGCCGGCCACGGACACGCTGGCCGCCCCCGGCGCCCACACCCGGAACGTGACGCCGCCGGCATACGGAACCGCTCCCCAGCCCGGCCGCGCGGACTGGCCCGCGGCCGTACCGGTCCAGGCCAGCAAGCCGGCGAGCGCGCCCAACATCTGACCTTTCAAATTCATCCGTCCATCCGCACCGGTTTTGACGTGACCACGGGGTCACCTTAACCGCTCCGGGACAAAATGCAACTTTCCGCCTGCCCCTCGGCGCGCAAGATGCGGTCCGGGCCGGAGGCGGTTGCTACCACTTGATGGTCCGGGTGACCTGGGCGGAGCCGCAAATCACCAGCAGCTTCATGGGTTTGGTCAGCGGCACCTGGATTTCGATTTTCTGTCCGTCGCCGCCGCCGTTGGCCGGAATCTTGAACTTCTTCCCGCCGGCGATCGGCGTGTCCTTGTAGTCATACGGAACGACCCGGATGGTCTGGAGCTGCGTGGTCAGGTTGCGCACGGTGAACCGGACCCAATATTCACCATTGGGCAAGGCCGTGCCGCTGGCATCAAACACCGCCACGGGTTCCTTGACCTCGCCTCCCCCCTTGGCGGATCGCGCCGCCGCTTCTTCCTGCTCCCGTTTCTTCTGCGCCGTCATGTCCCGGCGGTATTTCATCGCCGCCTGATAGTCGTAGTGGTACTTTTTCTGCACATCCTCCGGCAGGGCGGAAAACTGCAGCTTGGTCACGCCGCCGTCATGGCGGAACGTCAATCCGTCTGGCTCTTCGCGGTCAACCCGGACATTCCGGAAGATCTGCCCGTCGACCGTCACCAGGTCATTGCTGCCGGCGGGTTCAAACGGCACTGGCTCCGCGGTGCGGTACTTGTCGCGCAAGGTCTTGTCGGGAATTTCGGAGAAATACACCTTGGCCGAACCCGCCTCATGGGAAAACACCACGGCATACGGCTCCACCGAACGGACAATGACGTTGCGATAGATCTGCCCGTTGCGCGTGACGAGATCATCCGGGCCGGCCGGTTCGTCCGCCGCATCGGATTTTTCCGGATTCAACAGCAGGCTGCGGGAAATTTTTTTATAGTAGTCCCGCAACTCGGGCAGGATTTCCTTGAAGGCCACCTTGTTGGTGCCCGCATCATGCTGAATGAAGATGCCTTTCTGGTCATACCGCAGGACGGTGACATTCGAGTAGGTCTGCCCCCCCAAGGTGGTGATGTCCTCCCCCCACGCCCAAACCGGAAGTCCCAGGAACATCAGCCAGATCCATAAGCGAGTTCCCATTGCAGTCCCCTTATATTGCCACTAATTATACAACAGGCTGCCGATCAGGGAAAGCCCCAGCTTCCCAACCGGATAACATGACGCATCTATCTGATTGCGTTCATCTTATGATGTGTATCGGCCGGAAATTCCCGCTTCTTGAGCCGCGCTTCCCCGCATCCGGGCAAAAAATTCCCCGCCGGAATGCTCCGGCGGGGAACAGACGCCCGGACTCTTACGGTCCGACGCCGATGCGAATGATGCGCCGGGCGGCGTTGGAAGTGGTCAGGGTAACCACGCTGCCGCTGACTGTGTAATCCACGCCGTCGGTCAGGGGTTGGAAATTCCAATACTGGTTCGAAACCACGGTGTCCGCCCCATACACCGCCGTCAGGGTGCCGTTGGTGATTGTGAACACCAGGCTGTGCCCGGACAGGCTGACCGAGGCGATGTCCGAACCGGCGGCCGGAGCCTGCGGCTTGACAGTGTATTCCGCCCAGGCGCCGCTGGCCACGTTGCTGGCCACGAGGGTCGCGTCCCCCGCGGCCAGGCTCACCACCGTGGCGTTGAAACTCACCGTGTTCGAACCCGGGGTGAAATTCACGCTGGCCGGCACCTGCACGGAATTGGTGTTGCTGCTGGAAAGGGCGATCTCGTCCCCCACCGTGGCGGAGCGCGACAGCACGAATTCATAGGCCCCCGTGGCGCCCGGATTCCAGGTCCCGCCGGTAAAGGACAACGTGGCCGGCACGACGCCGCGGATCGTGAGGTTGTTCATGTAGATGGCGTAGTTGGGATTGTCCGTCTCGCTGGCGGTATAGCCGCCGCAATACATCGAGACGCCCGTGGCGGGCTCCGGATTCAGGATGTTGGTCGTGTAGTTCAGGTTCTCCACGCCGTTCGTCGCGCGGGTCAGATGCACCTGGATGCCCAGCGCCAGCTGCTTGATCTCCACGTCCACCACCGCGCCGGGTGACCATTCCGTGGAGAGCACCTGGCCGTTCACCTTGAAGGTGTTGCCGGCGCTGACGTCGATCACGTTGGCGAACTTGCCGGTGGCGCAGAAAATATCCACGCCGCGGCCGCCGCCGTCCCAGTTGTAGGTGAACGTGAAGCTCAGGACGTTGCTCACCGGCAGGGCGCTGGCGAAGTTGCGCGTGCCGTTGCACCAGCCGTTCGCGCCATCGCCCATGAAGCGAAACGAGTAGCCGTTGGTGGAGTTCAGGTTGCCGCCGCCGCCGCCCGTGGAATCACCCAGCGTGGCCAAGGTGTTCCACAGGTCCCACGCGCCGAAGCCATAGCCGAGGTTCGCGCCGTTGGTGAAGGTGGAGACCGTGTAGTTGCCGGCCTCGTCGTAGGCGACGATCGGCAGCGCCGCGATCACTTCCACGCCGAGCTGCGCGCTCATCGCGTCGTCGTTGTAGGCCTGCAAGGACGTCGTGCCGGCCACCAGGCCGGTGGCGACAAAGGTCACGGTGGTGTCGCCGGCGGAGGCAAACGTCACGCTGGCGGGAATGCCCACGACGCCGGAAACCGTGCTGCCGAGATTCACGAGGTCGCCCACCGCGCCTTCGCGGGTGACGGTGTAGGTCTCGGTTTCACCCGCCGTGATGGCGGCCGGGCCGGTCACGAAAAGCGCCGGGGACTGGTAGGCCACGTCGAAGGTGCCCCAGGCGCCGCTGGCGGGATTGCTGGCGGTGATGGTCGCCGTGCCGAAGCCCACGAATGTCGCCGGGAAGGAGATGGTGTACTGGCCGGCGCCGAAATTGGTGCTGGCCGGCACGGTCACCACGCCCGTGTTGGAACTGGACAGGACGACATTGCTGCCGGTCGAGGCCGAGCGCGTAAGCGTGTAGTCCTTCGGTCCGCTCGAAATCTGGATGGCTGACCCGGAAATGCCCAGCGTCGGTGCCACGGGGCGCACCAGATAGGCCGCGGAAGCGCCGGAGACCGTGTCGCTCGCGACGATCGTGGCCTCGCCGGCGATCAGGCTGACGAGGTTGGCGTTGAAGCTCAACGTGTTCGTGCCCTCCGCGAAGCTGGCGCCCGCCGGCACCGTCACGGCGTTGGTGTTGCTGCTCGCCAGGACCAGGTCGTTGCTCACCGGACCGCTGCGCGTGATCGCAAAATAATACTCGCCCGTGGTGGCGGGCGCGAAGACGCCGTCGGTGAAGGTCAGGGTCGCCGGGTCGGGCGGCGGCGTGCCTTCCTCGGTCAGCACGAGGTTGTTGAAGTAGCTCTGGCGCTGGTCGGGCGCGGTGCTGGCCAGGCCGGCGGAATAGAAATGCATGGCGTCGAGATAACCGTAAGCCGCCGATGCGGTCACCGTCGTCGCGAAGGATTCCACGCCGTCGCGGCCCGTGGCGTGCACCGCGACCTGGTTGGGCGCCACCTGCGTGAACGTCCAGTGCATCGTGTTGGTGCCGTAGTTGGTCAGCGCATTCGCGCCGTTCACGGTCAGGTAGCCGGGAAAGCCGCCATGGTTCACGTTGACGACTTCGACGCCCTTGGAAAGCAGGACGAAGCCCTTGTTGCCGATGTCCGAATCCCAGTTCACGCCGAAATCGAGTTCGAAGGTGTCGTTCGTGTTCAGGGCCTGCGCAAAGCTGCGGTTGATGTTCACATAGCCGACCTTGCCGACATAGCCGAAGGCCTGGCCCATCATCAGGCCCGCGCCGGCGCTGTCCCAGATGCCGCAACCCGCCCAACCGCCGACGCCGTAGTCGATGCTGATGTCCCAGGCCTTGAAGCCGGTGCCGCCATTGGACCCGTTGGTCCAGCTGCCGCCGGGATAGTTCGTCGCCGCATCCGTATAGACGGCGCCCCGCACCTGGCTGGCGAACGCCAGCATCCCGATCATCAGCCCGCACCACAGTCCGATTGCCTTCATCGCCCGCTCCTTCGTTGGTTCCCCCAGGGGCTCCAGTCCCCTGATCGCCGGCCAACCTGCCACAGCCTTCCCCGAAAAGGCAACAAAAATGTCAGGAAAAAACGTTTTTATATGGCCGCGGACCGGCGGCCCCTACTGGAGCGTGAAGACGCCCGATATCGGATATTGCACCGTGGAACCGTAAGTCCACCAATACCCCGAAAACCGGTTGGTGACTTGCCCCGGGTTGAACCCCAGCGAATAGCTGTATTCCTTCAACGTGCTGTCCATGAAATACAGCCGCCCGGAATAGGCGTCGCGCTCCCAGCTGTCTCCGACATAGATTATGCCATTCGTGCTGACGCTGGATGTCACGGCAAATTGCCCCTGAACCCACCAGTTCGAAGCAAAGGTGGCCTCATATTTCACGGCCGGGGTGGTGTTCCACCAAAACGTGAATTTGCGGCCCCGGATACCGGCGGGGGCCGTCAAGGACACCGGATAGCGGATGCGCGAGGCATGGAAGAAATGCCGGGCACCCAGGCTGGCGATATCCACGGTCTGCGTCAGCGTGACGGCGGCATTGGTGTAGAAGGTCAGCCCCGGCAGCATGGTGCCATGGGTCCAGTCTGCAAAGGCGCCCACATTGGTGGTGTCGCTGAACATCAAGGGCTTGGTCTGGGGTGCCACTTCGACGGCAATCTCGGCGTTCGTGCCGGCCATGCCGACTCGCATGGGCGCCGACTCGGGCGCGGGCACGCCTTGCGCGGCGGGATCGAACGTCTCCGCCGCGGCGCCAATCCGCCGGATGACGACATTGGACAAGAGGATGTCTTCGACGGGCCGCGAACCGGAGCCCTGCACCGCCACCGCGGCGATGGATGTCACGACATTCATTCCGGTTGTCACGTGCCCGAACACCGAATAGCCGCCGTTCCAGTTGGTCACATCGGTGGTGGTGATGAAGAATTGCGACCCATCCGTGTTCGGCCCCGAGTTCGCCATGGAAATCACACCGTTGGAGTGCAGCAGGCCGTTGGTCACGGATTCCAGCAGCGTATATCCGGCATTCAGGAAATTGGTCGCCACCGCCGGCGCGCGCAAAATGTTGCTGACCGCGGTCTGCACCTCGATGGCATGCACCGTTGCCAGGTTCGTGCCACTGCTGTTCGTGATCACCACCGCCACCTGCACGGTCCGGGTCGTTGCCACCGGCGCCAGGGTGAAATTGGTGTAGCCCCCGAAAAGCGTGGCGCGGTTGGTCAGCGCCGCCACCAGGCTGTTGCTGGAAACCACCCGGGCGTCGATGCGCACAAGGGTGAGCATCGGCGCATTCGTCGCCAGCACTTGCCCGTTCAGCACGAAATTGGTCGCCACCGCCGGCGGGTTGGTCGTGGTCACGGGCAGGTTCAGGAGATTGGTGGTGACGCCCGCCGCATTGGTCACGGTCAGTCGCCCGGTGTAGGATTCGGTTCCCGTGGCCACCGGCCGGTCGACGGTCGCCGCCGTCTCCCAGGACCGCCCGCCCCCCTGGATGGCGATGCCGTTGGTGGCGGCATCCTTCACCACGCGGTGGAAGAGCGAACCGGCATAGAACGGCCGGTGCCAGACGTTGCTTTGCGAATCCAGCCACCCGCCTTCGCCGGTCGCCAACCCCACGAAGCTGGCCACGGCGCGCGGCGCCCGCTCGTAGTCCAGCCAGACCGTGAACGCCCCCTTGGTCGTGCTGAAATCGGCAAAAATCCCGTTGGTCTGCCCGGCGGCCGGCCGGCCGGCCAGCAGCAGCCCCAGCAGCATCCAATGCTTCCAGCAGTTCATCCGGGGCACCCTACCGGTCTGCGCCTGAAGTTCGCATGAACCTCCGGGCCGGCGCGCTAGAAGTGCCAGGCCAGGCCCAGCGTGATCACCGGATAAACCGGGAAGCTGTCCAGGTCGTCCTGGATGTTCTGCTCTTCCTTCTTCACATCCTCGCGGAACGTGTCGAGCTTGGCCGTCATCCCCGCCCCGTCGGAGGTCAGGGACGAATCATACGATTGGATGATCACGCCGATATCCAGGTGGAAGGTCAGCAACTGGTCTTCGCCCACGGTGTTGCCAAAACCGAATCCCACGTAGGGCGCGACCGCGTCGGCGACTTCGACCTTGCCGTAGAGCGTGCCGATCACGTCCGGCGCATAGGTGTGTTCGCCGACCTGCGTGTTTTCGGTCGGCGTCGTCTCGATGTCCGCCTTCGAGTCGGGCTGGATGTACAGCCCGGCGGTCAAATGGAAATTGCCGGCGAAGGGATGGATGTCCACCAGCAGCGGCACGCTGGTCATGTCGATGTCCATGTCGTATTTCTCATCGCCGAGGTCCGCATTCCAGGTGAACGTCCCGTAATTGAAGCCGCTGCGCAGGTTCACATACGGGTTGATGCCGAAGGTCAGGTCCAGGCCGATGCCCGTCGTGCCGATCTTGGGCCCCAGCGAAAGGCCGGGCCATTTCTGCCCCCAGAACCAGTAGATGCCCTCTTCGTCCGCCGTTTCGTATTCGGCTTCCCCCCCCTCATCCTCTGCGCTGGCCGGGGCCAGGGTCAGCTTGGGCTGGGCCGGAACGGGCTGGGTGGCCGGAGCGGCCGGAGCCGCATGGTACACCGGCTGGGCGGCCTCCGGCACCACCTGGACCGCCGGCTCCACTATCACCGGCTGCACCACCGGCTGGACGACCGGCTGCACCACCGGTTCAACAACCGGCTGCGCCGCCGGAACCGCGGGTGCATATGCCGTTCCGCCATGTTGATAGTAGGCCGGCGAGGGCTGGATGGCGCGTTCCTGCGCCTGGACACCGCCCGCCAGCAAAGCCAAGGTCGTCGTCATGATCCAAATGGTTTTCTTGTTCATCACTATTTTCGTCCTTGATTAAGGGGTTGGATTGGAACTCCCGGCATACCCGACGCCCAGGAGACATACGTCGTCCTCGAAAACCGTCACCCCCGTGAAATCCACCACGTCGCACACCAGCGCGTCCAGCAGTGCCGGCAGCGGCTCGGCGATGTGCTTCCGCATCGAATTCATCATGCCATCCACGTCGAATTCCTGCTGGTCGGGATTGCGCGCCTCCGTCAGCCCGTCGGTATAGAAAATCACCCGCTTGCCGGGCATCAGGTCGGCTTCGATGTGCGCATAGCGCGCATCGGCAAACAGGCCCAGCGCCGGCCCCAGGCCCTCCTGCGGCACGCGCGCCACGCGCACCGTGTTGTCGGGATCGATCACCAGCGGCAGCGGATGCCCGGCATTGGCGTGCAGGATCTTCCCGGTCTTGAGGTCGAAACTCACGCAGCACGCCGTGGCGAACATCAGATCGCCCGCGCTGCTGAAAATCTTTGAATACGCGCCGTTCAGGCGCGTCATGAATTCGCCCGGGTCCTGCGTCTCCTTGGCCAGCTGTTCCAGCAGGCCCCGGAGCGTGGCCACCACCAGCGCGGCCCGCGCCCCGTGCCCCATCACGTCCGCCATGAAAATCAGCACCTGGCTGTCCGAGACCGGCAGGATGTCGAAGAAGTCGCCGCCCACCAGCCCGCTGGGATGGTAGACGTGGGCGAAATCCAGGCGCCCGGATTTGCCCGGCTCGTTCGAAACCACCGGGGGATAGGCGGAGGGCAGGAAGGCGTATTGCAGGTCGCGCGCCAGGCGCAGGTCGGCCTCCATCTCGTGGTTCTTCTGCCGCAGCTGGGCGGCGTAAAGCTCGAGCTGCTGCTGCGCATGGCGCTGGGGCGTCACGTCCAGCAGCGAAACCACGATGCCGGTCATGGCGCCGTCGGGGTTCAGGTTGGGCTCCAGCGAGGCCTGCGCGAAAAAGGGCGTGCCCTCCTTGCGCTTCATTTCCAGCTCGCCCGTCCAGGTGTCGCCCGCCTTCACCGCCTCGATCATGTCCGCGGCCAGCGCCTCGTCCTCGAGAAACTGGCGGAAATTGCTGGCATAGGCCTCTTCCACCGTCTCCAGCCCCAGCAGCGCCAGCATCGATGGATTCACATAGCCCGCCAGCGCCAGCTCCACGTCCGCCACCGCGATGCCGCTGCCCGAGTTCTGCAGCGCGTTGTAGCCGGTCTTCAGCCGCTCCTCCGTCTCCTTGCGCAGCGTGATGTCGCGGATGAAGAAGCTCAAATGCATCTTGCCGCCCAGCGGCAGCCGGTTCACCGAAATCTCCGCCGGGAACAGGGTCTCATCCACCCGCCGGCACAGGGCCTGGATCAGCACGAACCGGTTGTTCTCCAGCGACCCCAGGATCGTGTCCAGCAGCGTCCGTTCCGCGCCGCACAGCACGTCCAGGACGTTCCGCTTGCACAACTCGGCCCGGGTCGTGGCAAAGAACTGCTCCGCCCGCGCGTTCACGCTCGCAATCCCCCCCTGCGGATCGGTGATGAGCACCGCATCATAGATGCTTTGCAGCAGCGTCTGGAAATCCTCGCCGCCCTGCGGCCGGGCCGCCGGCCCCGCGGGAATCCGGATCACGCCCGTCCCGCCCGGATGGGCCGGGGCATGCCGCCCCGTCAGCCGCACGCCCGGCGCCGGAGCCTGCTGGAGCTGCTCCAGCATCGCCGGCGTGATGTCGATGCGCATCGTCGCCTGGGATTGTTCTTTGGACATGGTTTTTGAACATAGCCGACCCCCCCCGCTTCGGCAACCGTTTTCCATCCTCGATTTTTTGCTGTTCTTTTGCCCTGTTTCTTCCAAAATAACGTTTTTAATCAAAAGAAGAGGCATTACTCATGTTCCAAGGCGCATATACCGCATTGATCACCCCCTTCCAGCGAGACGGCTCGGTGGACTACGGCAAGCTCCGCGAACTCGTCGAATTCCAAATTGCCGGCGGCATCGATGGCCTCGTCCCGGTGGGCACCACCGGCGAATCCCCCACGCTGGAGGTCGAGGAACACCTGGAAGTCATCCGCGTCGTGGCCGAAACCGCCGCCCGTCGCATCAAGGTCGTGGCCGGCACGGGCGCCAACTCCACCGCTGAGGCCGTCGACCTGACCCGGCGCGTCCGCGATTTCGGCGTCGATGGCACCCTGCAGGTGACTCCATATTACAACAAGCCCACCCCGGCCGGGCTCGTCCGGCATTTCACGGCCGTGGCCGACCTCGGCCTGCCCGTCATCCTCTACAACGTCCCCGGCCGTTCGGCCTGCGAAATCGGCATTCCCACCATCGCCGAACTGGCCCGGCATCCTCAGGTCGTGGCCGTCAAGGAGGCCGGCGGCAGCGTGGACCGCGTCAGCCGCATCCGGGCGGCCTGCGATCTGAACATCCTCTCTGGCGACGACCCCCTCACCCTGCCGATGATGTCCGTTGGCGCTTGCGGCGTCATCAGCGTGGCTTCGAACGTCGTGCCGCGGGCCGTGGCCGACCTCGTCCACGCCGCCGCCGCCGGCCGCTGGGACGAGGCCCGCCGGCTGCACTTAAAGTACTACAACCTGTTCACCGACATGTTCATCGAGACCAATCCCATCCCCGTCAAGGCGGCGGCGGAAATGATCGGCCTCGGGCCGGCGGTCTATCGCCTGCCCCTGTGCGAAATGGCCCCGGCCAACCGCGACAAGCTGCGGGCCACCCTCCAGCAATGCGGCGTGGTGAAGTAATGGGCGCGCCCGTCAAAGTCCTGTTGCTGGGGGCGGCCGGCCGCATGGGCCAGGCCATCACCCGCCTGATCGTGACCGGCGCCGTGCCCGGCCTCGAGCTCGTCGCCGCCGTGGATCGCGCGGATTCGCCGCTCGCCGGCCAGGATGTCGGCACCGCCGCCGGCGTCCGCGCCCTCGGCGTGCGCATTTCCAGCGACCTGGCCGCCGCCCTGGCCGCGCGCCCCGACGTGGCGGTCGATTTCAGCTCCCCCGCCGCCACCGCCGCGGCCGCGCCCGCCCTCGCCGCCGCCGGCGTCGCCTGGGTCGCCGGCACCACCGGCCTCGCTGAAGCCGAAAACGCCGCCATTGCCAAGGCGGCGCAGAAGATCCCCGTCGTGCGCGCCGCCAACATGAGCTTGGGCGTCAACCTGCTTTTCGCCCTCGTCGAGCAGGCCGCCCGCGCCTTGAAGGGCCGCGGCTACGACTGTGAAATCATCGAACGCCACCACCGCCGCAAGAAGGACGCGCCCTCCGGCACCGCCCTGTTCCTCGGCGAGGCGGCCGCCAAGGGCTTCGGCTGGAGCCTCAAGGATGTCGCCGTGGACGGCCGCTCCGGCCTCGCCGGCGAACGGCCTGAAAAGCAGATCGGCTTTCACGCCGTCCGCGGCGGCGACATCGTCGGCGACCACACCGTGCTGTTCGCCGCTGACGGCGAATGCGTCGAAATCTCCCACCGCGCCACGTCGCGCGACACCCTCGCCCTGGGCGCCCTGCGCGCCGCCGCCTGGCTCCCCGGACACGCCCCGCGGCTCTACGGCATGGGCGATGTCCTCGGCCTCAACCCCGGCTCCCCATGAACGGAATCGAGGCAGGTCTCAGCCTGGGTTCGAATCTCGACGACAAGCTCGCCTGCCTCCGCGCCGCGCGCACCGCCATCGCCGGCATCCCCCAGGTTTCCATCCTCGCCTCCGCGCCCCTCTATGAAACCGAACCCGTCGGCGTCCCCGACGAATTCGCCGCGCTCAATTTCTACAACACCGTCCTGATCATCGGCACCTCCCTCGATGCCCACCGGCTGTTCACGGAACTCCAGAAAGTCGAGCTCGCGCTGGGCCGCAAGCGCACCCTGCGCCAGAACACGCCCCGCACCATCGACATCGACATGATCTACTACAACGGCCAAACCATCCGCAGCGGCGGCCTCGTCATCCCCCATCCCCGCTGGACCAAGCGCCGCTTCGTGCTCCAGCCGCTGGCCGACGTCCGCGGCTATCTCGTCCTCCCCGGCCACGACCGCCGCGTCCGCGACATCCTCGCCGCCCTGCCCCCCGGCCAGGACGTCCGGCCGGTCCTGGCCGAGTGGTAATTCCCGGAAAACCATGAACGACACCCCGAAAAAACTCACTCCCCGCGCCATCGCCGCCATGAAAGGCGTCGAAAAAATCGCCGCGCTGACCGCCTACGATTACCGCACCGCCCGCCTGCTGGACGAAGCCGGCATCCCGCTGATTCTCGTCGGCGATTCGCTGGGCACCACCCTTCTCGGCTACGACAACACCCTGCCCGTCACCCTCGTCGACATGCTCCGGCACACGGCCGCCGTCGTGCGCGGCGTCCGCCGCGCCCTCGTCGTCATCGACATGCCCTTCATGACCTACCAGGCCTCCGTCGAGCAGGCCCTGCGCAACTGCGGCCGCGCCATCCAGAAAACCGGCTGCCAGGCCGTCAAGATCGAGGGCGGCGAATTCCGCGCCCCGACCATCGCCGCGCTGGTGCAGAACGGCATCCCCGTCCTCGGCCACATCGGCCTCACCCCCCAGAGCGTGAAGGTCCTCGGCCACCGCGTCCAGGGCCGCGGCGATGAAGCCGCGCAGCAGTTGCTCGCCGACGCCCGCGCCGTCGAAGCCGCCGGCGCCTTCGCCGTCGTCCTCGAGGCCGTGCCGGCCGCCCTCGGCGCGCAGGTCGCCGCCGCCGTTTCGATCCCGGTCATCGGCATCGGCGCCGGCCCCGGCTGCGACGGCCAGATTCTCGTCATCAACGACATGCTCGGCCTCTCCGGCGGCTTCAAGCCCAAATTCGTCAGGCAATATGCCGACCTCGGCGCACAGATCGCCGCCGCCGCCGCCGCCTACAAGTCCGACGTCGCCGCCGCCGCCTTCCCGGGGCCCGAACACTGCTACGAGTAGACGCACCCCCATGCAGATCGTCACCACCGCCGCGGACATGCAGCAAGCCGCCCTCGCCTTGCGCGCGCAGGGCCGGCGCATCGGCTTCGTCCCCACCATGGGCAACCTGCACGAAGGCCACCTCTCCCTCGTCCGCCTCGCGAAACAGCACGCCGATGTCGTCGTCGTCTCCATTTTCGTCAACCCCGCGCAATTCGGCCCCAACGAGGATTTCGCCGCCTATCCGCGCACCTTCGATGCCGACCGCGGCCTGTGTGGGCAGGCCGGCGTGGACCTCATCTTCTTCCCGTCCGTCGCCGAGATGTATCCCGAAGGCGCCAGCGTCAGCCTGGTCGAAACCGCCCTCTCCCGCACGCTCTGCGGCGCCGCCCGCCCCGGCCACTTCGACGGCGTCTGCACCGTCGTCGCCAAGCTCTTCAACATCGTCCTCCCGCACGTCGCCGTCTTCGGCGAAAAGGACGCCCAGCAGCTGCGCGTCATCCGGCGCCTGGTCCGCGACCTGCGCTTCCCGGTCGAAATCGTCCCCGGCCCCACGTCGCGCGAACCCGACGGCCTTGCCCGCTCCTCCCGCAACCAGTATCTGACTCCGCCGCAGCGCCCCCAGGCCGTGTGCCTCCGCCGCGCCCTCGACGCGGCTGAGCGCCTCTTTGCCGCCGGCGAACGCGAGCCCCGGAAAATCATCGCCGCCATGCGCGCCCTCGTCGCGGAATTCCCCGCCGCCAAGATCGACTACATCGACATCGTCGACGACGAAACCCTCCAGCCCCTGGCCGGCCCCATCGCGCGCCCGGTCCTCGTCGCGCTCGCCGTCTGGGTCGGCCAGCCCCGGCTCATCGACAACACCGTCCTCCGGCCCTGAACCCGCCGCCCCCATGCGGGGGCTCGCGGCTCATCGATTTGTCCGTACAAAGAAAGAAAGTTTTCCACGGTGTGGAAAACTTTCTTCCGCCTCCCAAACGGCGGACCGCCGCGGGAGTGATGTCCGGGACCTCAGGTCACGTAGCGCTCTTCCGTCAGGTAGCGGTTCATGTGGTCGCACATCAGCGCCACCGCGCGCAGCTTCTTGCCCTTGGCCTTCTTGATCTCTTCGAGGGCGAAGTGCACGTTCGCGCCGGAGGACACGCCGCAGTAGACGCCTTCTTCGAGCCACAGCCGGTGCGTCATCTCGCGGGCGATGGTGTCCGTCACCATCACCAGCTCGTCGATCAGGCCGTCCGCCTTCAGCATCCGGGAGACGATGCCGCCCTTGACCGGCGTGGACGGGAAATCCATGCCCACGTGCCAGGGCTCCTTGGAGCTCGCCGGCTGGATGCCGATGACCTTC
>CAZMOR010000115.1:0-15044 GCA_964567795.1 uncultured Verrucomicrobiota bacterium | reverse complement strand
CACGGGCTACCAGGTGGCCGGCATCCCGGGTTCGGTGGTGGCCACCGTCGGTGTCTGCCTGCCCGGCGGAATCCTGCTGCTCGCCCTGGGCACGCTGGCCATCCGCCTGCGCGACCGGCCCGCCTTCCGGGCGGCCATGCGCGGCCTCATGCCGGCGCTCGTCGGTCTGCTGGCGGCCACCGCGATCCGGCTGGCGCTGGCCCTCGTTCCCGCCGGCGCGCAGTTTCCCGGAATCCAGGCCACCGTGATTTTCGCCGCCGCGCTGGCCGTTTTCCTGTGGAAGGATCCCCATCCGGCGCTGCTGATGTTCGCCGCGGCCGCCGCCGGCATTTTGTTTTCCCTCTTCTGATCCCGCGGCCCCCGCGCGCCGCGCGCCCACCCCGAATTTTTCCACACTATGGAAAACTTTTTTCCACACTGTGGAAAAATCCACGAGCCGCGATTCCCCGCACGGGGGCGCTAGAGCTTCAGGCTCTCGGCGATGGCGTCGCAGACGTAGTCCAGCGCCTCGGGCAGCAGCCCGGCGACGTTGATGCGGCCGCCCTTGACCATGTAGATGGCCTTCTGTTCGCGCAGGAATTCCACCTGGGCGTCGCTCAGGCCGCTGAAGGAGAACATGCCCTTCTGGCGGACGATGAAAGAGAAGTCCATGCCGGTCTTGCGCCGGGCCAGGCCGTCCACCAGCAGCTGGCGGTTGCCGGCGATGCGCCGGCGCATGGCGTCCAGTTCCTGCAGCCAGAGTTCGCGCAGGTCGGCGTCTTCGAGCACCATCCGGGCCAGCGTGCCGCCATGCTTCGGCGGGTTCGAATAGATCACGCGCACGATGCGCTTCACCTGCGACAGCGCCGCGCCCGCGGCCTTGGCGCTTTCCGCCACGACCGCCAGCGCGCCGACGCGCTCGCCGTAGAGCCCCATGTTCTTGGAGAACGACGACGCCACCAGCGCCTCGGGCACCTTTTTCAGCACCGTCAGCAGGCCGGCGCGGTCCTCCACGACACCGTCGCCGAAGCCCTGGTAGGCAAAATCGAAGAACGGGAACCAGCCGGCCCGCGCCGCAATGCCGGCCACGCGCTCCCAGCCGGCGGCCGGAATGTCCGCGCCGGTGGGATTGTGGCAGCACACGTGCAGCAGCACGGTGTCGCCGGCCGGGATCTGCTCCAGGCCCGCGCACATGGCCTCCACGTCCACGCTGCGCGTGGCGGCGTTGTAGTAGGGATAATACTTCACCGGAAGGCCGGCCGCGCCGAAGACGTTCTTGTGGTTGTCCCACGTCGGATCGGGCATCCAGATCGTCGCACCCGGGCGGAATGCCTTGAGGAATTCCGCGCCGATGCGCAGGGCGCCGGTCCCGCCGGGCGTCTGCGTGACCGCCACGCTGTTGGCCGCCAGGCCGTGGAATTCCGCGCCGAACACCAGCCGCGCGACGGTTTCGCCGAATTCCGCCGGCCCGGAGATGGGCATGTACCCCTTCGACTTCTCGGTTTCCCAGAGGATCCGCTCCGCCCGCTTGATGCATTCCAGCACCGGCGTGTTGCCCTTTTCATCCACGAAAACGCCCACGCCCAGGTTCACCTTTTTCGGGCGGGGATCCTTGCGATAGGCTTCGGTCAGGCCAAGGATGGGATCGGCGGGTGCTTGTTCGATGCCGGAGAAAAACATGTCAGCCTCCTGGTTTGGGTTTGGGGGGTTGGCAGGTAACGGTCGGTTTTATGGATAATAGGCTTCCACCCACGGCCGGATGGTTTCTTCGCCGACCTTGGTAATGCGCATTTCGCGCTTGGCGTTCTCGACGGAGTCGGACGCGTGCGCGGCGTTGACCATGATGTCCTGGCCGAATTCGCGGCGGACGGAGCCCGGCAGCGCCTTGCTGGGATCGGTGGGCCCGAGGATGCTGCGGATGCGCGAAATGGCGTTGGGGCCGGCATAGACCAGCAGCAGGCACCGGAGATTGCCGGGCTTCGCTTTTTCCTCCGCCACCAGGCCTTCGCCCCAGCGACCGGTCATGAACTGCACGATCTGGTAGAACTGGTTGTCGCCGTACATCGGCCCGATCAGTTCCCCGAGCTGGCCCTTTACCACCTCCGGAATCTCCATGCCCAGTTCCGCGGCAATGGCCTTGGCAGAGCGCTCGGCCACCTTGCTCTTGAGCTTTTCACGCAGGACGGTTTGCACGGGGCCGTAGAATTCCTCGGCCTCGGCCACGGTCATGCGGTGGACCTTGGCGCCGACGATGCGCAGCCCGGACCGGGAGAAAATATCAATGATCAGGCCCGGCCGCGCGCTGGCGAACCGGAAGTTGTCCGGCTTGAGAATGACCAGCGCCTCTTCGGACGCCGCGCCCTGGGCGACATCGCCGGCGGCTTCCACGAGGCCGCCGCATTCCACGCTGTATTTGGCCCATAGCTTGAGGGTCTCCCCCGTCGCATGCAGGCTCGGCCCGATGAACACCGCCGGTTCGAGGTAATGCACCGCGCCGGCGGCGTCGAGGATGTGGTCGCCGTAGGTGTCGCGCACGGTTTCGCCGCTGTTGGTCGGACGGATCGGGCCGGTGACATCCTTGACGAGCTGGATGGCGTTCTCGCCCTCAAACAGCAGCATCATCACGCGGCGGCTGCGGCCGGTGGCCGGATCGGGCCCGTATTCGCGGGCGACGTAGTCCGCCAGCAGGGGGCGGGTCATCGGCTCGATCTCCGCGTCGTTGCGGATCTGCTCCGCGTAGGCGTTCGCCAGCTTCGCGTTGGGCGTGAACATCCGCGCCGCCACGAGGTCCAGCCCCGTCCGGCTGATGTAGCGCGCGATGACGCCGCCCGTGCGCGACTTGGACACGGTATAGGGATTGATCAGTACAAATGCCAGTTCCTTGGCCATGGGTTGCTCCTTGTTCTATGGCTTGCGGGGACTCAGGCGGTCCCCATCGCTTCGATTAATTTGCCGAGTTTCTCCCGCTTCTCCTGCAGTTCGCGCTTGCGGGCGCGCACCTGCTCGACGACTTCGGGTTTGGCCCGGCTCACGAAATTCTCGTTCTCCAGCCGCTTGCTGGCGCTGTCGAGCTCCTGCTCGACCTTCTGCAACTGCTCCGCCAGGCGCCGCCGCTCGGCCTCCACGTCCACGTGGCCCTCCAGCGACATGAACAGCGTGCCCAGCGGGGTGATGATGCTCGGCATCGCCTTGGCCGGGGTGAATTCCGCCTCGACTTCCAGCTTGTCGGCCTTCAGGTACGGCAGGTAGGCGGCGCGGTCCGCGCGGACCCGGTCGCCGGTGGCGGCATCGGCCGGGCGCAGGATGAAATCCGCCGCCTGGCCGGGCGCAAGGCCGTAGTCGGCGCGCAGGTTGCGGGCCAGCCCGATGGCGGCATGTTTGGCGTCCACATAGGCCACGGCGTCGGCCTGCACGCCCCAGGCCGCCAGTTCCTCCTCCTCCAGCACTTCCGGCCAGGGGGCGATCATGACGGATTCGGCCTGCGCGGCGTAGCCCATCCCCTGCCACAGTTCCTCGGTCAGGAACGGCATGATGGGATGCAGCAGGCGGAGGGCGCTGGCGAGCACGTAGTGCATCACCTTGAGCACCTCGGCCTTGCGGGCGGCGTCGGCGCCGTTCAGCGGCTGCTTGGCGTACTCGACGTACCAGTCGCAAAACTCGTGCCAGAAGAATTCGTAGATCGACTTGGCATAATCATTGAAGCGGCACCGCTCGATGTTCTCGTCGCACTCCGCGATGGTCTTGTGCAGCCGGGCCAGGATGTGCTGGTCGTCCGCCGTCAGCAGCGCCGGCTCGAACCGGACCTGGCGCAGGTCCGGCGCCTGGCCGCCGCTGTGCATCTGCATGAACCGCGCCGCGTTCCAGATCTTGGTCCCGAAATTGCGGCCCAGTTCGAACTTCTCCTTGGAGATGTAGACGTCCTGCCCCGTCGCGGTGAGCGCGATCAGGCTGAACCGCAGCGCGTCGGCGCTGAAATCGCCGATGATGTCGAGCGGGTCGATGGAATTGCCCAGGCTCTTGCTCATCTTGCGGCCCTGGTTGTCGCGCACCGTGCCGTGCAGGTAGACGCGCCGGAACGGCACGTCGCCCATGAACTCCAGGCCCGCCATGATCATGCGCGCCACCCAGAAGAAGATGATTTCCGGCGCCGTGACCAGATCGCTCGTCGGATAGTAGTAGCGCAGGTCGGGATTGTCGTGCGGCCAGCCGAACACGCTGAAGGGCCACAGCCACGAACTGAACCACGTGTCGAGCACGTCGGCATCCTGGCGGATCTTGTCGGAGCCGCAGCGCGGGCATTTCTCCGGCTGGCCCTTGGTGGCCCATTCGTGCTGGCAGCCGGGCTCGTCGCAATAGAAGACCGGGATGCGGTGGCCCCACCAGATCTGGCGGCTGATGCACCAGTCGCGGATGTTTTCCATCCACTCCAGGTACACCTTGTTCCAGCGCTCCGGCACGAAGCGGATGCGGCCGTCCTTGACCGCCTCGATGGCCGGCCGGGCCAGCGGCTTCATTTTCACGAACCATTGCGGAGACAGGCGCGGTTCGACCACCGTGTGGCAGCGGTAGCAGTGCCCCACCGCATGCGCGTGGTCGTCGATCTTCACCAGCAGGCCCGCCGCCTGCAGGTCGGCCACGATCTTCTTGCGGCATTCTTCCCGGCCCAGCCCCTGGTAGGGCCCGGCGTTCTCGTTCATCTCGGCGGTTTCGGTCATCACGTTGACCATGGGCAGGTTGTGCCGCCGCCCCATGTCGAAGTCGTTCGGATCGTGCGCCGGGGTCACTTTCACGGCGCCCGTGCCGAATTTGGGGTCGACGAAATCGTCCTCGATGACCGGGATTTCGCGGCCCAGCACAGGCAGGATCAGGGTCTTGCCTTTCAGCTTGGCATAGTGCTCGTCGCGCGGATTCACTGCCACGGCGGTGTCGCCCAGCAGTGTTTCCGGCCGGGTCGTGGCCACCACCACGCATTCGTTCTTGCGCCCGCCCTTGACCGGATAGCGGATGTGGTAGAGATGGCCGGCCTGGTTCTCGTGCTCGCTTTCCTCGTCGGACAGCGCCGTGCAGCAGCGGGGGCACCAGTTGATGATGTATTCGCCGCGGTAGATCAGTTTCTTCTCGTAGAGGCGGATGAAGGTTTCCGCCACGGCTTCGCTCAGGCCCGCGTCCATGGTGAAGCGGGTCCGGGACCAATCGCACGAATTCCCGAGTTTTTCGAGCTGGGTCAGGATGGTGCCGCCGTACTGTTCCTTCCATTCCCAGACCAGCTTCAGGAATTCCTCGCGCGGCATGTCCCAGCGGCTTTTGCCCTGCTTCTTCAGCTGGCGCTCCACCACGTTCTGCGTGGCGATGCCGGCGTGGTCGGTGCCCGGCACCCAGACCGTGTTGAACCCTTGCATGCGCTTGCGCCGGATCATCACGTCCTGGATGGATTCATTCAGGGCGTGGCCCATGTGCAGGATGCCCGTCACGTTGGGCGGCGGAATCACGATGGTGTACGGCTTGCCGCCGCGCGCGGCGTCGGCATGGAAGAAGCCCCGCTCCTTCCACCAGGCGTACCACTTGGCTTCAATGGCCTTCGGATCGTAGTTTTTCGGCAGTTCGGACATGGCCGGAATCCTCTATTTCTTCCTGGTGCGTCGGCGCTGTTCGTCGAGGAACAGCTTGTATTCCACGCTGTCCACCAGGGCTTCCCACGAAGCTTCGATGATGTTTTCGCTGACGCCCACGGTGCCCCAGCGCTCGCGCCCGTCGGACGAGTCGATCAGCACGCGGGTGGTCGCCTGGGTCGCCGTTTCGGGGTTGAGGATGCGGACGTGGTAGTCCTGCAGCACCACGGAGTCGATCGCCGGATAGAATCGGCTCAGGACCTTGCGCAGCGCGTTGTTGAGAGCGTCCACGGGGCCGTCGCCCTCGCCGGCGGTCAGCTCCGTCTTGCCCTTCACGCTGATCTTGATGGTGGCGGTGGTCGTCGCCTTGCTGGCGGCATCCCGCTTCTGCACCACGACGCTGAACCCCTGCAGCTCGAAGAACGGAATGTGCTTCTTGAGCACCTTCTGCACCAGGAGCTTGAACGAGGCATCCGCCGATTCAAAGGCGTAGCCGTTTTTCTCCAGATGCTCCAGCTTGCGCAGGATATCCTTCACGGCCGGCGAATCCTTCTGGAACACCAGCCCCATCTCGCCGGTTTTCAGCCGCACGTTGCTCGCCCCCGACAATTCGCTCATCAGGATGCGCCGTTCGTTGCCGACGCTTTCCGGCGGAATGTGCTCAAAGCTCTTGGACACCTTGCTGACGGCGTCGACATGCATGCCCGCCTTGTGGGCGAATGCGCTTTCGCCGACAAACGGACGGCTTTTCACCGGCCGCTGGTCCGCGATCTCGTCCACCAGCAGCGATACGCTGCGCAGCCGCGCCAGGTTTTTGCTGCAGGCCGGCTTTGCGTCCAGCTTGAGGACCAGCGCCGGGATGATGGAACAGAGATTGGCATTGCCCGTGCGTTCGCCGTAGCCGTTGATGGTGCCCTGCACCATCACGGCCCCGGCTTCCACGGCAGCCAGCGAATTCGCCACGGCCAGCTCGGAATCGTTGTGGGTATGGATGCCCAGCGCCGCGGCGGGGAACCGCCGCGCCACGGCGCGGGTGATCGCCACCACCTCGGATGTCAGCCGGCCGCCGTTCGTGTCGCACAGCACCAGGGAGTCGGCGCCGCCCGCCACGGCCGCCTGCAGCGTCTGCAGGGCGTATTCCGGGTTGTCCCGGTAGCCGTCGAAAAAGTGTTCCGCGTCGTAGACGACTTCCTTGCCGTGCTTTTTCAGGAAGCGCACGGAATCCGTGATCATCGCCAGGTTTTCCGCCGGCGTGGTCTTGAGAACGGCTTCCACGTGCAGCAGCCAGCTCTTGCCGAAGATCGTGGCCACGGGGGTGCCGGCCTCCAGGATGGCCGCCAGGCCGGGGTCCTGGGCGGCCGTGAAGCGCGCGCGGCGCGTGCTGCCGAAGGCCGCCAACCGTGCATGCTTCAGCTTCACCTTCCGCATTTCCCGGAAAAAGGCCATGTCCTTCGGATTCGAGGCGGCGAAACCGCCCTCGATGTAGTCGATCCCGAATTCGTCCAGGCAGCGGGCGATCCGAATCTTGGCCGGCAGGGAAAAACTGATGCCCTCCCCCTGTGCGCCGTCGCGCAGGGTCGTATCATACACGATGACCTTTTTCATGCGGATCTCCCAGGGCCCACGCGGACCCGAATTACCTTTTCTTGGCCGCTTTTTTCCCGGCGGGCGCCTTTTTCCGCGCCTGGGCCATGCCGAAGGCGGCATGCAGCGCGCGCACCGCCTGGTCGGCGTCCTGCGCGCGGATGGCGACGGAAATCTTGATCTCGGAGGTCGAGATCATCTCGATGTTGATCTTGTTGGCGGCCAGCACCTCAAACATCTGGTAGGCCACGCCGGAATGGCTCTTCATGCCCACGCCGACGATGCTCACCTTGGCGATGTCGCCGTCGAAATTCAGGCCGGCGGCCTTGATTTGCTTCACCAGCGGCTCGATCACGCGCTTCGTCTTGTTTATGTCGTCCTTCGCGACCGTGAAAGACACATCCGTGACACCCGCGGCACTCACGTTCTGGACGATCATGTCCACGTTGATGTTCGCGGCCGCCAGCGCCTTGAAGATGCGCGCGGCCACCCCGGGGGTGTCCGGCACGCCCAGCAGCGTGGCCTTGGCCTGGTTCTTGTCGGCGGCGATGCCGCGAATGATCATCTGTTCCATTTTTTCATCCTCCTCCCGCACCAGCGTGCCGGGCTTGACCTCGAAACTTGAAAGCACTTCCAACACCACGCCGTAGTTCTTGGCGAACTCCACGGCCCGCGACTGCAGCACTTCGGCGCCGCAGCTTGCCAGTTCCAGCATCTCCTCGTAGGCGATCTCGTCCAGCTTGCGCGCCGCCGGCACCACCCGGGGATTCGCGGTGAAGACGCCATCCACATCCTTCAGGATCTGGCAGCGGTCGGCCTTCAGGGCCGCCGCCAGCGCCACGGCCGTGGTATCCGAGCCGCCGCGGCCCAGCGTCGCCACATCCTCCGCGGGGTTCATGCCCTGGAAGCCCGCCACGACCACCACGCAGCCCTGCTTGAGGTGCTGCTGGATGCGCCGGGGATTGATTTCCTGGATCTTCGCCTTGAGGTGCGTGCCGTCCACCTTGATGCCGGCCTGCTGGCCGGTCATCGAGATCGCCTTCGCCCCGAGGGTGTGCAGCGCCATCGTGAGCACCGCGCTGGACGCCATTTCGCCGGTGGCCATCAAGCTGTCCATTTCACGCTCATTGGGTTCCGGATTGACCTGCTTGGCCAGCGCGATCAGATCGTCGGTCGTGTCGCCCATGGCGCTCACCACCACCACCACCTGGTTGCCGGCTTGCTGGGTGTCATAGATGCGCTTGGCCACGCGGCGCATGCATTCGGCATCCGCCACGGAACTGCCGCCATATTTCTGTACGTACAAGGCCATTGCCTTTGCTCTCCTTTGCTCGTTGCCTATTCGAAATCTTCGATCCGGTACAGGACGGTCGGCCGGTCGGTCGCGCCGTCCATGGCCGCGATCTCTGCCAGCGCCGCGGACATCTCCCGCTCCTGGGCGGGCCCGGTCACAATGATCACCGGCACGTAGGCGGCGTTCTTCGTGGCTTCCTTCTGCATCACCGAATCGATGCCAATGCGGTGCTGCCCCAGGACGGTGGCGACGCGCGCCAGGGTCCCCGGCTGGTCCTTCATCGAGAAGCGCAGATAATGCCGCGCCACGATTTCGCCCGGATCCCGGAACACGACCGGCGTCTTGGCATGGACCGCACTCAGGTCGCGCCGGCGTCCGCCGGCGCGCAGGTTCAGGGCGGCATCCGCCAGGTCGGCCACCACCGCGCTGGCCGTGGCCGCCCGGCCCGCGCCGCGCCCGTAGTACAAGGTGGTCCCCACCACATCGCCTTTCACCAGCACCGCGTTGAACACGCCCGACACGGCCGCCAGCTGGTGGCTGTGCGCCACCAGGGTCGGTTGCACACTGACTTCGACCCCGTCCGCACCGCCCTGGATGATCGCCAGCAGCTTGATCCGGTAGCCCATGTCCGCCGCATAGGCGATGTCGGCGGCCGCCAGCCCGCGGATGCCAGACACTTTCACTTTCGCCAGCGGCACGTTGCAGCCGTAGGCCAGCGAGGCCAGGACCGCGGCCTTGTGCGCGGTGTCATGTCCGTCGATGTCCAGACTTGGCTCCGCTTCGGCATAGCCGGCGGCTTGCGCCGCCTTCAGCACTTCGTCAAACGGCAGCTTCTCTTCCTCCATCCGGGTCAGGATGTAGTTGCAGGTGCCGTTCAAAATCCCGTAGATGCGCTCGATGCGGTTGGCGCACAGGCCTTCGCGTAACGCCTTGATGATCGGGATGCCGCCGCCCACGGAGGCTTCGAAAAGGATCTCGGTCTTGTGCTCCTCCGCCACGCGGTGGATTTCCTCGCCGTATTCGGCCAGCAGCTTCTTGTTGGCGGTCACGACCGGCTTGCCCAGTTGCAAGGCCTGCAGGATGAATTTCTTGGCCACACCGGTACCGCCGATCAGTTCGACCACGACATCCACGTCCGGGCGGGCAATCAGCGCCGCGCCATCCGTGGTCAGCAACGCCGGATCCACCTTCACGCCGCGGTCGGTTTTCAGATCCAGATCCGCCACGCCGCGCAGGACCAGGCGCAGGCCCAGCCGTTCCGCCAGCAAGGCGCCGTTCTTCTGCAAGGTATCCACAACCCCGGCACCCACTGTGCCGAAGCCCAGGACCGCCACTCCGATTTCTTTCATTTTTGACATGAAAAACGCTCCAAACACTAAGACAAATAAGAAGTGCGAAAGGATACCCCCCTTTGGCTGAAAAACAAGCCCCAAACCCCGGGTTCAGGCAAATCCGGGGAACCGGCGGAGGTTCAAGAACCGTTCACGAGTTCCAGCAATGCGTTTTTCAACGCGGAAACAGGCGTTTCCCTTGCAAACCCCAGCTCCCACCCCGGAACCCGGCGGGCAATATCCGCGACGTCCCGAAACCATTGCCGGCGCAGTTCCCGGGTCAAGGTGACCTGCATCACATCCGGATCCCGGCCCGGGATGCTGCGCCCGGTCTTCCGCTGGATGTCGATCTCCATCGCGGCATCCATCAGATACCGTGCAACTTGAATGGCGGGCACAGGTTCCATCCGCAGTTCCGCCGCCTTGCGCAGCCGTAAACAGCCCAGCAGTCGCACTCCCGCCGCGCCGGCGGAATGTCGCTGGACGGCTTCCGCCCAGTCGCGGATGCCCGCTTGTCCGAACCGGAATCCGCCATTGACCACCTGCCAACCGCCGTCCGGACGACGGGCCGCATAGACAGAATCATCCGCCACAACCGGCAGGACCTGGCCCAGCATGCGGGCAATCGTGCTTTTTCCGGAAGTGGAGTGCCCCAGAAAAAGCACGGCCCCGCCGGCGATGGCCACGGAGGAGGCATGCAGAAACAAGCCGTCTGCCGGCGTTGCGGTCATGCGCCTTGCCGTTCGCCCCGCCAGGAAATCCGGCGCGTGGCAGGAAAGACACCTTGCCGCACGGCTTCCGCGCAGAGCGGGGACGGAGCAACCAGCCGCCCGCAGCTTTCATAGTTCTGCGCCAGGCAATGGGTCATGCACCTTCCGGCATGGATGCAATCCCCGCAGACGTCCGGATACGGCCCCAGGAGATCCTTCCGCATTTGGCGCAAAACCGGATGGTTCATCCAGACATCCTGCAGGCGGTCACGGCCCAACCGTCCGAAGCACAGCTCCGGAAGGTTCCGCCCGATGCCGCACAAGGCCATCTCCCCGGTTCCGAGCAGACCCAAAATGTGACGCACGTTGCAGCCCGCACCGTCGCCGCCATACCGCAACAGTTCCTTCACGGTGGCCAGGGCCGGCGGCACCATGGCGCTGAGATGAATCGGATACTTCTCCTGCAGTGGTCCGCGAATGCGATGGTTGAGGGCCAGCAGTTCCGCGAATGTCAAACCCTGGCCTTGGCGGTGCATTTCTGCGCCGCGCCCGGAAGGTGTCACCGGATTGAACTTCACCGAGCGCGCGCCTAGCCGGATGGCGAATTCAATCAACGCCTCCAGCCGGTCCAGGTTATCCCGGAAAACCGACATGATGATCTGCGGCCGGATCCCGGCCGCGACGAGATGCCCGATGCCGCGCACCGCATCCGCATGGGCGCCCGGGACACCACGGAACCGGTCATGCTGCCCCGGATCGGGACTGTCCAGGCTGACGGCCACGCGCGTGAGGCGCGTATGCTTACGCAAATGCAAGGCCAAATCCCGGTCGATCAAGGTGGCGTTGGTTTCCATGGACAGATCCAGGCCTTCCGCGGTCAGGAAATCGACCACCTTCCGGAACTCCGGATGCAGGGTCGGCTCACCGCCGGTCAATTTCACCGCGGACAGTCCCATGGGTTTGGCTTCCGCCACCGCATCCTTCAACCATTCGAACTTCAGGCAGTCGCCCGGCACGGGTTTGCCATGCACGAACGTCGGCGTGATCCAGCAGTGCCGGCAACACAAGTTGCAGCCGGCGGATAAATATACATAAAACATCTTCAGCGCCGGCACATCGCCCGGCATAGCCACCCCGCCGGGCGGCACGCCCGAGCGGTCCTCCAGACCGTCGCAGGTTTCCCGCGGATCGGTCACGCGGGTTCCTCCAGCACCCCGATAAAGCCCTTTTTCAGGAGGGAACCGATGAATTCCGCCACATCCCGCACCACCTGGACGCGATCGGCGTCCGCGCAGACGGCGCACAAGTGGTCCACGATTTCTGTTTCGGTCCGCGGTGCCGCCAGGAATTGCCAGATGGCCACCGCCGTGGGATTGATGACCTCCACGGCATCGGCCTCCATGTGGAACAGAATCCCGCCGTCGTCGTCTTCCTGCCGGAAGGAAACTTCGGGATTGGCCAGATATCGTGCGGTGCTCATCTGCTCGGCCCTTTCTGTTTTCAACGCAGCCACGCGCCGGATAATGCCCAGGCTTTCCATTTCCAATAACGCGGCGGTGATGTCCGCCGGAAGTCCTCCGGCCGGTGACATTTCGCGGGCAATATCCTGCACGGAACGCATACCGTCAAGCCACCCCAGCAACTGCCGGGAAGTCTCATTGATTTCCCGCATCCGCAGCGAATCGCAGAGCAGGATCAGTGATCGTTCTGCAAAGTCCGCCTGCGCCACTTCCGGACATATCTGAAAGCGCAGATCCAAGCAGTTTTCCGGCGGGTTCATGGCAGCCCGCCCGTTTCCTGGATGAATTGGCGAAGGCAACACTCCGGATTGGCGATGTTCATTTCGCCGGTCCGGGTATATTCCGCGGCCGGGCATCCGCCGCTGCAATAAGGCGCCCATTCGCAGCCGCGGCAGCCCGGAACGTCCGCCATGGGAATTTTCCGCCGGTTGCGCATCTCCTGCAACAATGGATGATCCTGCCAGATGGAGCGCAACGGGGTTTCCCCGATCCGGCCCAGCGCCGCCGCGGCCAGCATGTTGCACGGCACGATCATGCCGTCATGATGCACCGCCAGCTTGGCAAACATGCACCCGCAGGATGACAGGCTGCCCATCTGCCAGCGCCGCGTCTTCACTCCGGTTTCCCGCGCCGTCTCCATTTCCCGGAACATGTGCCACAAGGCCAGGGAGCCCGCCGAAGCGGTTATCCGCCCGGGATATTGCCGCTCCAGACGGACCAGCGTTTTCATCGCCGCAACGCGCTGATCGGGCAGCAGGACGATGCGGTCCCGGTGGGAGCAGCCAGTGCCCATCGGCATGGCGTCATTGGTCCCGATCCGGTCCAGCCCGATTTCGTCCAGCAACAGGCGCACGGTGTTTTCCAGGTCATCGACATTGTGCCGGTTCACCGTGATGCGGGCCGTAACGGGCAGCCCCGCTTCTTTCAGCAGCCGCAGGCCGCGAACGGCCCGGTCGAAGCTCCCCGCGCCGCGGGAGGCATCATGAATCTGCGCCGTCGATCCATCCACGGAAACCTGGATGGAATCCAGCCGCCGGTCCCGGCGGTTTTTCCGGAATTCTGCGATGGTGGCGGGCGTGATCAGGGTCCCGTTGGTGAGGATGCTGAAACGCAACCGCGCCGCCACCATGGCATCCAGGAGTTCCCACAGGTCGCCCCGGAGGAAAACTTCTCCACCGCTCAATGTCAGGCTGCGGACCGCCAGCAACTTGAGTTCTTCAATGAACGCCAGCCAGCGTTCGGCCGGCAGGTCCTTGCGGCCAACCATTTCATCCGCATAAAAGCAGTACTCGCAGTGCTGATTGCACTTTCCGGTAAGGGCAAGGTCCAGGCTCCGGGGCGCTTCGTGCAGCCAGGTCCACTCTTCTTCCGGCGCCGCCGGGACTTCTGGACAGTCCCGTGCCGCAGCAAAACCGTCATGGCTCAATTCCTCCACGAAGGCGGCCGTATCGGAACGGATCTCCGGAGTGCTGGCCAAACCACACTGATTGGCTAGGATGTCGGCCAAGGTATCGGTGGACCGGGTGCCATCCATGGCGGCCCATATCCGCTGGCCCGTTTGATTGATGACCTTTTCCCGATCCGCATCCGGATTGAATAAAATCAGATTGTCGCCTTCCCGGCAGGCGGAAATCTCCGGCCGCCGGCACCAATAGGTGTTAATCTTCCCCAAACTCATGCCGGAGAAGCCGCACCCGCAGGTGTATATTCCGGCACGATTTCCTTGAGCGCGGCCTTGATTATTGCCGGTTCAAAAGTTTCCGCAGCCACCGACAAGCTGGCCACCTGCGCGCGCACCTGCCGGTCCAGTTCTTCGGCATTCCGCTGTTTCCCGTTCGGGCGCAACACCATGATTTTTTCATGGGCCGTGGCGACGATGCCTTCCCCGTGCGTGATCAGCTCCTCATACAGCTTCTCGCCCGGCCGCAGCCCGGTATACACAATTTGGATGTCCTGCTCGGGAATCTTGCCGGACAGCCGGATCATGTCCCGGGCCATGTCGGCAATCTTGACCGGCGTGCCCATCTCCAGGATGAAGATTTCCCCGCCATCGCCCATGGCCCCGGCCTGCAGAATCAACTGGCAGGCTTCGGGAATCATCATGAAATAGCGCGTCATTTCGGGATGCGTGACCGTCACCGGACCGCCGGCGTGAATTTGTTTGCGGAACAAGGGGATCACCGACCCCGAAGAACCCAGAACATTCCCGAACCGCACCGCCATGAACCGGGTGTTGCCAGGCCGGCGCGACTGCAAGGCGATTTCCGCCACGCGCTTGCTGGCGCCCATCACATTCGTGGGTTTCACCGCCTTGTCGGTGGAAACCAGGACAAAGCGCTCGACGCCGGATTCTTCGGCCACATCCATCATGACCAGGCTGCCGACGACATTGTTGAAAATGCCCTCCCACGGATTGAGTTCCACCATGGGCACATGCTTGCAGGCCGCGGCATGGAAAACCACATGCGGCCGGTACCGGTCGAATACGGTCTTCATCAGGGCGCGGTCCTGCACCCGCCCCATCACGGCCTGCAACGAACTGAACCGGCCATCAATCTGCAGTTCGCGTTCGATTTTATACAGATTGAACTCGTTGGCCTCGATCAACACCAGGGTGGCCGGCTTGAAGCGCAGGATCTGGCGGCACAGCTCCGAGCCGATGGAGCCGCCGGCACCGGTCACGGCCACAGTCTTGCCGGACAGGTAGCTGCCGATCCCCGCCATGTCCAACTGCACGGGCGGGCGACCAAGAATATCCTCGTATTTGACTTCGCGCACGTCGCTGACCGTGACTTTTCCATCCACCAGCGAACCCAGCGAGGGCAGGGTTTTGAACGGCAAGCCCGACGCCTTGCAGATGGCAACGATCCGCCGCATCTCGCCCCCCACCACGGACGGCATGGCGATCAGGATTTCATCGGCCTGGAACCGGTTGACAAAGTACAGCAGTTTGTCGATGGGTCCGCGGACCGGGACTTCCAGCATAACCTGGCCGTGCTTCCGGGCATCGTCATCCA
>CAZMOR010000114.1:0-3100 GCA_964567795.1 uncultured Verrucomicrobiota bacterium | reverse complement strand
GACCGGGTTTTATCTCACGGCCTGGATCGGCAGTGTCCGGATCGTGGTCGGCATGGCGTTGCTGCTGGCCCTGCTGGGGCTGGGCTATGCACTTTTCGCCCGGAAACCACCCGCGCCGGGGTCGCGCCCCATGGTCACCGGCGCCACCCTGGGCCTGGTGTTTTTCCTGGGTGCCTTCCTGCTGGCGGTGCTGCCCGGGCAAGGCTTTGCCGGAGTTGCCCAGCGGCTCAAGCTGCGGGATGGACCGACCGAGCCCAACGCCCTGTTCTTTTCGGAAACCCAATACCAGTTTCTGACCGTGACGGAGGAGGAGGGCAATCCGCAGCATCGGGCGTTCTATCAGGATAAATTGCGCCACAGCGAGGCGGACCTGGGGGACTTGGGCGATCTGAAATATCCCTACATGCGCATTTATGATGCGCTGGTAAACAAGCTGAAAGGGAAAAACAACCAGCCGGTGCGGCTGCTGCTGCTGGGCGGCGGCGGATATGTATTTCCCAACTACCTGTTCCGGGCGCGGCCCGGGAGCGAAATCGTGGTGGTGGAAATCGATCCCGGCGTGACCCGGGCGGCGCAGGCGGCTTTCGGGCTGCCGGTGGACGCGCCCATTGAGATCCATCACCTGGACGCGCGCAATTACATCGCCGATGCCTTGCGGCAGAACCGGGAACAACCCGGCCGCGTTCCGCCGTTCGATGTGATCGTATGCGATTCCGTCAGCGACTATTCCGTGCCGTATCAGTTGACCACCAAGGAATTCCTGGCCGAGGTCAAGCAGTTGCTCAAGCCGGACGGCGTGTATGTCATGAACCTGATCGATGCCTATGACGTCGGCGGATTCATGAACGCCATGGCCCAGACGTTTGCCGCGGTGTTTCCGCACCGCGGGGCCATATCGGCCGCGCCGGAACTGGGGCCGCGCAACACCACGGTCTTCATCGGCGCGGAGCGGCCGTTCGATTTGGCGGACATCGGCGAATGGACCAGCCGCCCGGGAGTTTTCCAGGGCCGGGTGCTGACGGATGGAAATTTTGCCGATTTGCAGGCGCGCAACGGGGCGTGCGTGTTGACCGACGACTGGGCGCCGGTGGAGAACCTGCTGGCCCCGGTGGTGAAGACCGACCGGATCGGATTGCTGGCCGCGGCGCTGCATGCGGGCATCCAGGCGGCGGAGAAAAAGGACTACGCCCGCGCGGTGCGCAGTTTCAAAAAAGCGCTGGAAATCGCGCCGTTCAATGAAGACGCCCTGTCCAACCTGGCGCAAGCCCAGGAGTTGGCCGCGGACGTCTCCGGCGCCTTGGATTCCTATGCCGCGATCATCCAGATTTATCCGGGAAACGTGGTGGCGCGGAACCGCGCCGCCATGATCCTGGCCAAAGAGGGCCATGTGGGGCCGGCGCTGGAACAATGGAGTGCCAGCCTGGCGATCAATCCCGCCCAGCCCGAAGTCCTCAACAACCTGGGGGCGGTGGCCATGCAGCAGGGCGAGAAGGACAAGGCGATCGGTTATTGGCGCCAGGCGCTTCAATATGCTCCCGATGCCCAGGTCTTGCTCCAGAACATCGCCGTGGCCGAAGCGGCGAAACCCTGAAGCCGCTTCCGCGAAGACGCCGAACCGGGCGGCGCCGGGTGCCTGGCGTTGCCCGTTGGACCATTTGGGTGCCGGATTTCTTTTCACGGAGCGGAGTCTTCTGAAATCCTTGCGGTTCGCGCAGGCCGCATGATCCCCGGTTCAATCTTGCCGCCGGTTCGGCTTGTATCATGGGGGTAGAACGGTTAAGCTGCCCACCCATGGATGACTCGCCCCTCAAGCGGACTCCGCTCTTCGATTTGCTGGCGCAGGCCGGCGGCCGGATGGTGGATTTTCATGGCTGGGAAATGCCGGTGCAGTTTGCCGGCATTCTGGCCGAGCATCAGGCGGTGCGTACCGCCTGCGGGGTTTTCGACGTCTCCCACATGGGCCAGGTGTTCATTTCCGGCCGCGATGCACACCGGTTTGTCGAACAGGTCAATTGCAACCGGATGAGCGCAGACCCAGGCAAAGGAACCTACGCCCACATCCTCCGCGAGGATGGCGGCATCCTGGACGACGCCATCACCTTCTGCCTCGAACCGGAGCGCTTCCTGGCGATTGTGAACGCCGCGACAGCCGACAAGGATTTTGCCTGGTTCCAGCGGCAGGCGGCGGGATTCGACGTGGTGCTGGATCAGGCCAGTGCCCGCTACGCCATGCTGGCGGTCCAGGGGCCGCGGGCTCCGGCACTGGTGGCCGAGATCTTCCCCGCGGCACTGTCCTTGCCGCGCTTTGGCATCGCCGAACTGCCTTGGGCGGGGGAGACGGCGTTTGTCATGCGCACCGGCTACACCGGGGAAGATGGGTTCGAGGTGGCCGCTTCGGCCGCGGCCACGCGTGCGTTCTGGGCGGCGCTGCAGGCCCGGGGCGGAGGTTATGGCCTGCTGCCGTGCGGGCTGGGCAGCCGCGACACCCTGCGGCTGGAAGCCGGCTACCTGCTCTATGGCGCCGATGCCGATGAAACCCGCACGCCTTATGAGGCCGGCTGCGGCTGGGTGGTCAAGCCGCAGAAGGGCGATTTCATCGGCCGCGCGGCCTTGATGAAACGCAAGGAAGCCGGGTTTCGCGAAAAACTGATGGGCGTTCGGCTGCTGGAGCGCGGCGTGCCGCGGCACGGGTGCGGGGTTGGGCTGGGCAACCGGAAACTCGGCGAATTCACCAGCGCGACCTTTGCTCCGAGCCTGGGCACCGGCATCGGCGTTGGCTATTTGGAAGCCCCGGCCTGGGAGGCCGGTATGAAGGTTGAAGTGGAAATCCACGGGAAGAAAGTAGCCGCGGAAACGGTGAAGGGGCCCTTCCGGCAAAACAAGGTTTAAAACCGGCGCCGCCGAAAACCGGTTTTAACCACGAAATGCACGAAAGACACGAAAATGGCACCGGAAATATTATTCAAAGAAGAAAGTTTCAAGATCATGGGGGCGTGTTTCGAAGTGTACAAGCAGATGGGTTGCGGTTTCTTGGAGGGTGTCTATCAGGAGTGTCTAGCTCTTGAATTCAAGAGCCAGGATATTCCGCATGAAGAACAGC
>CAZMOR010000113.1:0-3026 GCA_964567795.1 uncultured Verrucomicrobiota bacterium | reverse complement strand
GCCCTTTTCCACGATGAAGCAGCTCACGCCGCGCGCGCCGCGGTTCTTGTCCGTCACCGCGAAGATCGTGTAGATGTCGGCCTCCCCGCCGTTGGTGATCCACTGCTTCGTGCCGTTCAGGATGTACTTGTCACCCTTCTTGACCGCCGTCGTGCGGATCGAACCTGCGTCGGAACCGGCGTTCGGCTCCGTCAGCCCGTAGGCCGCCCACTTCTCGCCGCTCGCCAGCGGGGGCAGGTACTTCTTCTTCTGCTCGTCGCTCGCGCCGATCAGGATCGGGTCCGCGCCCAGGCCGTTCGCCGCGAAGGACACCGACACGCCGATGCAGATCCGGCTCAACTCCTCCACCGCGATCAGGTTCGGCATGCTGTCGCCCTCGAACGTCCCGCCGTATTCCGCCGGGATGTAGAGGCCCATCAGATCCATCTTGCCCAGTTCCCGCAGGATTTCCGTCGGGAAGTGCCCCGTCTCGTCCAGCTCCGCCCGCACCGGCTTCACGCGCGACTCCGCAAATTCCCGCACCATGGCGCGGATTTCCAAAGCCATCTCGGACAGCCCGTAGTTCAGTTCAGCCATTTCTCGCTCCTTCAGCTACTGTTCCTAAATCAATAAAGGGGACGCCATGGCCGCGCACTATGCCACCCCGCCACCGCCGATGCAACCCTACAAATGCCGGTTCCCGCGGTTTTTGAAGCCGCGGGAACCGCTCGCAACCAGGCCTTGGACGGCATCGGCCGGAAGGGCTCAAACCTTCTGTCGGGCCCCCCACTGCCGGGCCAGGTCAAACACGGCCTGGTTCTGCTGCACCAGTTTCTCCTTGCCGGCGAAATTCGAAGCAATCGCCTCGCGGTACAGGCCTTCCGCCAGCCCGAGGCCGCCCAGCGCCGCCACCACCCCGATCATGGCCGTGTTGGAGGCCTTGGCATTGCCGCCCTCTTTCGCCAGTTCCAGGGCCGGCACCGCCAGCGCCCGCACCCCCGCCGGCGCCGCGAATTCGCCGATGGCGGCGTTGTACAGCAGCAGCCCGCCCGGTTTCACCTCGCCGGCGAATTTTTCCAGCGACGGCCGGTTCATCGCCACCAGCACGTCCGCCCGCGTCACCATCGGCGACCCGACCGGCTGCCCCGAAATCACCACCCCGCAGTTCGCCGTCCCGCCCCGCTGCTCGGGGCCGTACGACGGATACCACGAGACGAACTTGCCCGCCCCGCACGCCGTCCGCGCCAGGATCACCCCCATGCTCAGCACCCCCTGGCCGCCGAAACCCGCCATCTTCACGCTGAACGTCGGCGCCGCCGGGTCCAGTTTCGCGTCCGGCGCCCGGTCCGTGTCCAGCCCCAGCAGGCGGTCGAGCGTCTCCTTGCGGTAGTCGCTCTCGCTCCGCGTGATCGGCTGCGCTTCCGCCGACCGGTCGCGCAGGATGCCCGGCGGGAATTCCGCCTCCATCTGCTCGGCCACGAACCGCGTCGCGGCCTCCACGTTCATCTTCTGGTTGGTCGGACAGGCCATCAGCACTTCGACGAAGGCGTAGCCCTTCCCGTCGCGCTGGATTTCCAGCGCCTTCCGGATCGCCTGCCGCGCCTGTTTCAGCTTGGCCATGTTCGAAAACGACACCCGCGCGATGTACACCGGCGCCTGCAGCTGGTTGATCAATTCCGCCATGTGCAGCGGGTAGCCCGCCTGCTGCGGATCGCGCCCGTCCGGCGAGGTTTCCGTCTTCTCGCCCACCAGCGTCGTCGGCGCCATCTGGCCGCCGGTCATCCCGTAGACCGTGTTGTTGACGAAGAACACCGCCAGCTTTTCGCCGCGGTTCGCCGCCTGCAGCGTCTCGTTCAGGCCGATCGACGCCAGGTCGCCGTCGCCCTGGTACGCCACCACCACCGCCTGGTTCTTCGTGCGCGAGAGGCCCGTCGCCACCGCCGCCGCGCGGCCGTGCGCCACCTGGATGTTTCCCGTGTCGAAATAGTAGTACGCGAACACCGCGCAGCCCACCGGGCTGATCATCACCGTCCGGTCCTGCAGGTTCATGTCCGCCAGCGCTTCGGCGATCAGCTTGTGCAGCACGCCGTGCTCGCAGCCGGGGCAGTAATGCGTCGCCGTCTGCGCCGAGCCGCCCTTGCGCGGAAAGGTTTTGTAAAGGCCCCGGGTCTGGATCACTTTGTCCATCGCTCGTTCTCCCGCCTCATGCCTTCTTCGCCGCCGCGCGCACCTTCGCCAGGATCTCGTCCTGCGTGATCAGGTTGCCGCCCAGCCGGTTCGCCAGGTGCACCGGACACCGGCATTCGATCGCCAGCTTGAGGTCGTCGCGCATCTGCCCGTTGCTCAGCTCCACGCTGATCAGCTGCTTGCCGCCCTTGGCCACGAACGCGTTCAGCGCGTCCTTCGGGAACGGATACAGCGTCTGCGGCCGGAACAGCCCGGCCCGGATGCCCTCCGCCCGCGCCGCGTCCACCGCCCCCTGCGCGATGCGCGCGCTGATGCCGTAGGCCACCAGCCCGATGTCCGCATCCTCCATCCGGTACGCCTCGTGCGCCTGCTCCGCCGCCTCCACCGCCGCGTACTTCTCCTGCAGCTGGCGGTTGAACGCCTCCTGCTGGTCGAAGTTCAGGAAAATCGACGTCACCACGTTCGGCCGCGTCGCCGCCGTGCCGTCCACCGCCCAGCCCGTGTCCGTCCGCGGCGCCACGCTGGTTTCCGGAAAGCGCAGCGGCTCGATCATCTGCCCCAGCACGCCGTCCGCCAGCACGAACGCCACCATCCGCCACTTCTGCGACAGTTCGAACGCCTTGATCGTGAAATCGCACATCTCCTGCACGCTCGCCGGCGCCAGCACCAGGTTGCGGTAGTTGCCGTGGCCTCCGCCCTTCACCACCTGGTTGTAGTCCCCCTGCTCCGGCCCGATGTTCCCCAGCCCCGGCCCCGCGCGCATGATGTCCACCACCACCGCCGGCACCTGCGCCCCCGCCAGATACGACACGCCTTCCTGCTTCAGGCTGATGCCCGGCCCCGACGACGCCGTCATCGTG
>CAZMOR010000112.1:0-2569 GCA_964567795.1 uncultured Verrucomicrobiota bacterium | reverse complement strand
GACGATTTGTCCTCCGGCCACCTCGAAAACCTCGCCGGCCTGGAAACCTCCGTGGAATTCATCCGCGGCGACCTGCGCGACGCCGCCGCGGTGCGCGCGGCGGCGCGCGGCGCGCGCCATGTCTTCCACATCGGCGCGCTGGCCTCCGTGCAAGCGTCGGTGGACGATCCCGCCACCACGCACGAGATCAACGTCACCGGCACGCTCAACGTCCTGCTCGCGGCGCGCGACGCCGGCGCGGAGCGCGTGGTGTTCTCCTCCTCGGCCTCCATCTACGGCGATGCGCCGGAAATGCCCAAGCGCGAGGACATGCTGCCCGCGCCGCTGACCGGCTATGCGTTGTCCAAGCTCGCCGGCGAGCACTATGGCAAGATCTTCCACGGCCTCTACGGCCTGAAATTCTTCGCCCTGCGCTATTTCAACGTCTTCGGTCCGCGGCAGGATCCCGCATCGCACTACGCCGCCGTCATTCCCCTGTTCATGCGCGCCTACGCCGCCGGCCGCCAGCCGACGATTTTTGGCGACGGCGGGCAGACGCGCGACTTCACGTTCGTGGAGGACATCGTCGCGGCGAACCTCTGCTGCCTCGCCGCGCCGGAGCATGCCGCCGGCGGGGTCTACAACGTCGCCTATGGCGACCGCGTGTCCGTCAACGACCTCGCGCGTGAAATCGCCGCGCTGGCCGGCATGCCCTTCGCGCCGGTCTACGCCCCGGCACGCCCCGGCGACATCCGCGAATCCCAGGCCGATGCGTCGCTGGCGCGCCGCGTGCTCGGCTGGCGGCCCGCCCACACCTTCGCCGCCGGCCTCAAGGCCACCTACGACTGGTTCAAGCCGCGCTAGACCCGCGGCCCCCATGCGGGGGCTCGCGGCTCATGACCGGAAAGCGGATTTTTCCACACAATGGAAAAACTTTCAGCGATTTTTCCATACAATGGAAAAACTTTGCCGGATTTTTCCACACTGTGGAAAAATGTTTTCCACAGTATGGAAAACTATGGCGCCTTGCCCTTGAGGATGAAGCGCACGACCTGGGCGGCGAAGTCGTCGGCCGCCTTCGGCAGCGTGGCCTCGCATTTTTCCTTGGTCAGGTGGTCGCCCAGCGGCGTGTCGGTGCTGTTGTAGGTGAAATACACCTCCTGGCCGTTCTGCGCCGGATCGAGATCGACGATCGACGCCCGGCCTTCGAGGCGGAAGTAATGGATGTCCGTGCTTTCGCCGAACGTGCCGGTCGGCACGTACCAGCCCCAGCCGGTGAGGGTCACCTTCAACGCCAGCTGCGCGTTCTGGTCCACGACCGTGAAAGTGCCGGCGAGCTGTTTCGCAAGCGAATCGCGCACGGCCTGCTGGATGTGGTCCGGGGTGATGTCCCGCATGCGGTTCTGCATGGCCTGCTGGCGGGTCAGCCAGGTGGCCTGGGCGATGCCGCCCGACGGCTGGTCGGTGCGCAGGTCGGGCGTGGCCGGGCAGCCGGCGACTTCGATGGTCGCCGTGCGCGGCGGCGTGAAATACTCCGCGGGGAGCATTTTCGGCATGGTCATGCAGCCGGTTCCCAGCCAGCCCAATCCGCCCAACAGCACGAGCCAACGGAAGTTCTTCATGGCGCTCTCCTCGGTTTGCGTTCTCTCCGACGCACGGAAGTCTAGCGGAACCGCGAGGGCCGGGCAAAGAATTTCGCGGAAAATCCCCCGGCCCGGCATGAACCGCGAGCAAGCGCATGGGGGCCGCCGGACTTGACGCGCGGACAAAGGGTGGTATGGTTCCGGCGACAACTGAATTTGGTCGCTAGGGGTGTCCTCGATCGAGAGGGCTGAGAGTTCCCGTCACCCGGGATAACCCTTGGAACCTGTTGGATCATTCCAGCGCAGGGACAGCGGATCGTTCGATCAGAACCGTGGTTTCTCCGATGGAACCGCGGTTTTTGTTTTCCGCGGCAGGCCCCCGGCGTCCGCAACGAGGAGCGCGAGCCATGTCGATGTACGGGCCGGTGGACGGCCGCGAGCGGAATTTGAAGGAGTGGGATTTCTTCCTGCTGTGGGCGGGGGCGGCGATTTCCCTGTCGGAGATCTGGGCCGGGGGCCTGCTGGTGTCGTTCGGCCTGCTGGCGGGGCTGGGGCTGATCCTGCTGGGGCACGTGATCGGCAACACGCCAATGGCGCTGGGCGGGATGATCGGCAGCCGGCACGGCGTGCCGGCGATCGTGGGCACGCGCGGGGCGCTGGGCAACCGGGGGTCGATGCTGCCGGCGGTTTTGAACATCGTGCAGTTGGTGGGCTGGACGGCGGTCATGCTGTGGATCGGCGGGCAGGCGGCGGCGGGGCTGGCCGGCGGGACGGCCGGCGCCCGGGGCTGGACCATCGGCCTGGGCGTGCTGACGACACTGTGGGCGCTGGCGGGCAGCCGGGCCTGGCGGGTGCTCCAGCAGACCGGCGTGGTCCTGCTGCTGCTGCTGTCGGTGGTGCTGACGGCGCTGGCGCTGAAAACGTACGGTTGGCGCGAATTGTGGGCGGTGAAAAACGCGCCAACGATGCCGGCTATGCTGGGGCTGGATCTTGTGATCGCGATGCCG
>CAZMOR010000111.1:0-7905 GCA_964567795.1 uncultured Verrucomicrobiota bacterium | reverse complement strand
AGGCCGCACACGGTGCAATACCATGAAGTCCCCGACGTGACCAGCTGGAAGAATTGCCGCCGGGACTTGGCCTGGCCGCCATTTCGTCCTATAGCGCGCAGATCGACGAAGCCTACGAACTCGCGCGGCGTTTCCGCGCGGCGGGCGTGCCGGTCGTGCTCGGCGGGCCGCATGTCACGGCGTTGCCGGAGGAGGCCGCCGCGACCGGCGCGGCCGTCGTGGCCGGGGAGGGGGAGGCCAGCTGGCGGCAAGTGCTGCAGGACGTGGAACGCGGTGCCCTCCAGCCGGTCTATCGCGCCGATTCCGGCGCCTTCGACCTGGCGGACGCCCCCATGCCGGCCTTCGAACTGCTCGACATCGCGAAATACAACCGCCTGACGGTGCAGACCAGCCGCGGCTGTCCGCACCGCTGCGAGTTCTGCGCCAGTTCCGTGATGCTGACCGACCGCTACAAGCAGAAGCCCGCCGCCAAGGTGCTGGCCGAGATCGCGCGCATCCGGGAAATCTGGCCCCAGCCCTTCATCGAATTCGCCGACGACAACAGCTTCGTCAACCATGCCTACTGGAAGGAGCTCCTGCCGGCGCTGAAGGGGCAGGGATTGCGCTGGTTCGCCGAGACCGATCTCTCCGTGGCCGGCGACGGGGAGCTGCTGGACCTGATGCGCGAGACCGGCTGCGCGCAGGTGCTGATCGGGCTGGAAAGCCCGGTGGAAACCGGTCTGCGCGGCCTGGAGCTGCACAGCGACTGGAAGGCCCGGCGCTGCGCGCACTACCGCGAAGCCATCCAGACCATCCAGGCGCACGGCATCACCGTCAACGGCTGCTTTGTGCTCGGCCTCGACGGCCACGGGCCGGACATCTTCGACCAGGTATTCGATTTCGTGGACTCCTCCGGCCTCTACGAAGTGCAGGTGACGATCCAGACCGCGTTTCCCGGTACGCCGCTGTATGCCCGGCTGGAGCGGGAAGGCCGCCTGCTGGAGCCCCGCAACTGGAAGAAATGCACGCTATTCGATATCAACTACCAGCCGGCCAACATGACCATCCGGGAATTGCACGAAGGATTCCACCGGCTGGTCGTGCGGCTGTACGGCGATGAATTCACCCGCCGCCGCCGGGAGCGGTTCCGCCATTCCCTGCGCGGCCTGAAAAAATGAAACCGGAGGAGCACGCATGACGAGGAAATGCTGGATTCAACTGCTGTTCGCCGTCGGGGCGCTCTATGACGGATTGCTGGGCGCGGCGTTTCTGTTCGCCGGGCCGCAGGTGTTCGCGGCCTTCGGCGTCACGCCGCCGAACCACTGGGGCTACGTGCAGTTTCCCGCCTGCCTGCTGCTGGTGTTCGCGCTGATGTTCGCCGCGATCGCGAAAGACCCGCAGAAAAACCGCGGCCTGATCCCGTACGGCATCCTGCTCAAGCTGTCGTACTGCGGCGTGATCGGCGCGCATTGGCTGGGCAGCGGCATCCCCCGCATGTGGAAGCCGTTTGCGGTCGGCGACTTCATCTTCATGCTGCTGTTTGCCGGCGCCTGGTTGGCGTTGGCGAAACCCGCCGAACCCGCGCAAACCTAGAACGGCGGGTGCCGCGAATTCCGGACGCCCCCGTGCGGGGGCTCGCGGCTCAAGCCCCAAAGCGCCGTTTTCCATGGTGTGGAAAACTATTTTCCACAGTGTGGAAAAACCGCCGGAACTTTTTCCATTGTGTGGAAAACTCGGCTGGGCCTAGTATCTTCCCGTCATGCTGCAATTCTCGGACAAGGTGAAGGCCAAGCTGGCGGCGCTGCCGGACCAGCCGGGCGTCTACCTGATGCGGAACCGGCAGGGGAAGATCATCTACGTCGGCAAGGCCGCCAGCCTGCGCAGCCGCGTGTCGTCCTATTTCCGCCGCAGCACGTTCGCGAAGGCCGATCCCAAGCTGCGCGGCCTGATCCGCAGCATCGACGACCTGGATTTCGTGCCGCTGAAGACCGAGGCCGAGGCCGTGCTGAACGAGAGCCGCCTGATCAAGGACTACCGGCCGCGCTACAACATCTCGCTGAAGGACGACAAGCGCTTCCTGCTGCTGCGGGTGAACCTGAACGAACCGTGGCCGCGGTTCGACGCCGTGCGCCTGCGCAAGGACGATGGCGCCCGCTACTGGGGGCCGTACGCCACGTCGGCGTCGGCCTGGGCCTCGCTGGAGTTCATGGACAAGCAGTTCGGCCTGCGCCGCTGTTCGCCGCGCGAACCCGGACCGGACGACCACCGCCACTGCCTGAACGACATCGTGCGCTTCTGCTCCGCGCCGTGCATCGGCAAAGTGTCGCCGGAGCAGTACCGCGAACGGGTGCTGACCGCGTGCGCGTTCCTGGACGGCGAGCGGCGCGAATTCCTGGACAACCTGCGCCAGCAGATGGCCGCCGCCGCCAAGGAGATGAAATTCGAAAAGGCCGCCGCGTTGCGGGACATGTATTTGCTGCTGATCAAGGGCATCCGCGAGAAGGCGCGCGGCCGCAAGAGCCTGCACCTCAAGAAGGAGGAGGCGCAGCAGGGCCTGGCGGAACTGCAGGCGCGGCTCGGGCTGGCGCGGCCGCCGGAGGTCATCGAGTGCTACGACATTTCCAACATCTCCGGCACGAATTCTGTCGCCAGCCGCGTGGTTTCGGTGGCCGGCATTCCGACGCCGGCGCGCTACCGGATGTACCGGATCCAGACGGTGGCCGGCGCGGACGACCCGGCCTCGATGGCCGAGGTGATCCGCCGCCGGTTCACGCGCGCGCTGGCGGAGAAGGAGCCGCTGCCCGACATCGTGCTGGTGGACGGCGTCATCACGCAACTGCGCGCCGCGCGGGCGGAGCTGGATGCGCTCGGGCTGCAAAGCCAGCGCGCGGCCGGCATCGCCAAGCAGTTCGAGGAGCTCTACCACGATCCGGAGAACGAGCGCGCGCCGCTGCGGTTCAAGCCGGATTCTCCCGCGCTGCGGGTGATCCAGCAGATCCGCGACGAGGCGCACCGCTTCGCGCTGACCTACCACCGCAAGCTGCGTACCCGGCGTCTCCGCGAATCGATCCTCGATGACATCGAGGGCATCGGGGACAAGCGCAAGGAGAAGCTGCTGGCGCATTTCGGGTCGGTGGACCGCCTGCGGCGCGCCACGGCGGAGCAGATTGCCGCGGCGCCGGACATCGGTCCCAAGATGGCCGGCCTGATCCACGCCGCCCTGCATGGCGGCGCGGGTGGATGACCGCGGCGCGACCGGCCTTGATTTCGCGGGGCATTTGGGGCATCGTGTCCGCATTGAATGCGCGGGCGCGCAAGGAGGAACATGTGAAGCAGATGCGATGGATGGCGGCGTTGCTGATGGCCCTGATGGTATCCTCTTGCAGTTCGCTGAAAGCCCCGCCCAAACCCCTGCGCGTGGGGGTGACACCCAATTATCCGCCCCTGATCATGCTGAAGGGCGACAAGGCGACCGGCGCGGAGTGTGATTTCGCCGTGCAGCTCGCCAGCGAACTGGGGCGGCCGCTGGAACTCATGCCGGTCCCATGGGAGCTGCAGCTCGAGGAGCTGGAGGCCAACCGCACGGACATCATCATGTCGGGCATGTCGGTCACGCCGGCACGGCAAGCCCGCGTGGCGTTCTGCGATGCCTATATGGACAATCCCATCGTGGCCGTGGTGCGGCGCGGGGAAGGCGGGCGCTATCCGGCCGCCGCGGATATTCTCGGTGCTTCCGGCGGCATCGGCGTGTTGAAAGGCACGGCCGCGGATACCTTTGCCCGCCGGTCCTGCAAAAAAGGGAAGGTTCTGCCGCTGGCGACGCGTGATGACGTGGCGTTCTACCTCGTCAACCAGCGGATCGACGTCTATCTCGACGACCTGGCCGCCGCCATTCAGATCGTCACCCGCTACGAGTCGCGCCTGGAGCTGGTGAAGATTCCACTCGAATCGCAACAGATCGCCTGGGCCGTGCGGGTGGACGACGAGAACCTGAAGAAGCAGGCCAACGAAGCGCTGGCCCGGTGGCGCGCCAACGGCCTGCTGGATCAGATCCTGGACCGCTGGATGCCTTACCTCAAGACCGGCCAGATCGAAGCTCCGGCGAAAAAGAAGAAATAGCCAGAGCGGTTTCAACCGAGCCGCACGGCGGCCCCCCATGCGGGGAAGCGCGGCTCATTTCCAGGAGGGGGGGGGCTCAAGGCCGGAAAAGGCCCAAACGGCTCAAAAAAGGCACTTTCGCGGCGTTTTCCGCCCTGATGGACGGCAAGCAAGCAGAATTCCGGATTCAGGTGCAGAAGGTTCACGGACAGGCCGCAAAACGACTCTTTTGCGGGCAGACTGCGGAAGGTGGTTATTCGGCGGCGGCGAGAGCCGCAAGATCGGCGGAGACGATGGCTTTCAGGTTCCGGGTGACTTTCTCGACGGGCCAATTCCACCAGGCGAGGGTTTCGAGCGCGTTGACCGTTTCGGGCGGAAAGCGGGATTTGAGAACCTTGGCGGGGTTGCCGCCAACGACCGTGTAGGCGGGCACATCTTTCACCACGACCGCGCGGGCGGCGACAATGGCGCCATTGCCGATTTTGACTCCGGGCATGATGAGTGCGTCATAGCCGATCCAGACGTCATGGCCAATGATCGTGTCACCGCGCGAGGGCAGGTCCCGCGGTTCCGGCCGGGCGGTTTCCCATCCCTGGCCAAAGATGCCAAAGGGATAGGTGGAAAAACCGTTCAGTCTGTGGTTGGCACCATTCATGATGAACTTGACCCCGCGCGCCAGCGCGCAGAACTTGCCGATGATGAGTTTGTCGCCGCTGAACGGGTAGTGGTAAAGCACGTTGCGTTCGAAGTTCTCCGAGTCCTCCGGATCATCGTAGTAAGAATAGTCACCGACGATAATGTTGGGGTTCTTCACCGTGTTCCGGATAAAGCAAACTTGGGGAAATCCAGCCATGGGATGGGGATCGGAGTGGCGGGGACCGTGCATACCGATTTCCTTACTTTGCCGGCAGGCCTTCGGGATACTGGGGCACGTCGTCGCAAATCTCGTGCCACGGGGCTTTCGCGCTGGTCCAAAAGTGGGCCTGCGGGCGGATTTTGGGGTCGTCATCCAGGGACCCGGCGCGGACGAAGACCATGCCGGGGCGGTGGTCGGCGCGCGAGAACAGGTGGTTGCCGCAGTGCTTGCAGAAATTCCGGTGCTTGCCCGGCGAGGATTCAAAGGACACCAGCGCGTCCGCGCCGGAGACGATCTTGAAGCCGTCCGCCTCCGTGACGAGGACCGACGAGAACGCCGAGCCCGTGAACTTCCGGCAGTCCGGGCAGTGGCAGTTCGCGAACATCAGCAGCTTGCCGTGGATTTCGTACTTCACCGCTCCGCAGTAGCATCCGCCTTTTAGCATGGGGTTTTCTCCTATTTTACAGTTTTGGATGACAAATCCGTAATGCGGTTAAAACTCGAACTAATTGTCTGAATCGCTGTTTATTGGTTTTTCAGGGAGAACTCCAACTCGTCGATTACTGCCGTCCCACAATGAAATACACGGCAAATCATTTGTTCGCACATAAATTGCGACGGCTGGTTTATTTGTTGAATTGTATAACAGGATGTTTTTCTTGGTATTATCATCGGTGATACAGATGACGGGATCTCCGTTAGTATCGGAGATATAAACGCTGACCCAATTATCGTCTTGCGCAAGAGTAATTCGTGGCTTTGAGTTTACATCGGCAATTTGAATGCTTGGGGCTTCATCAGTAGAGATGCCAATGTAAACACGGCCTCTCCCATGTTTATCATACATTGCAAGCTGGCTTTTATTTGACACAACCCCAAAGCCTATACGAGGCACAATTGAGGCGTCCGCAATTGAGAGCATTGTATTGCCGTTTTGAGATGAAAGAGTCGCCCGTACTTTCATATCCTCATCGATTATGGCCAGATGACGTGTTGTTATTCCAACGGAACAGCTTCGCAGTTGGAGATACAGACATGCAATTATGAGAACTAATAGAACGATATCTTTTAATGTCGTCTTCATTGCGGATTGAATAACTATATTCTGCCAATTTTAGGACAACAGCATAAAGCGCAAAATATTTACCGCATATCTCACCGAAAAGGCAGAATAATGATACATATATAACTGTCTTCTTTGAGGCATGAGCCGCGATTCCCCGCATGGGGGGCCGCGGAGCGGCTTGGGGGTTCAGGGCTGGAGGTTGTAGAGCCGCAGGTTGCGGAGGAAGCCGTTGAAGCTGGTGCCGGTGCCGTAGTGGCTGATCGAGAGCGTGTGGTCGTCGTGGGGGTCGATGGCCACCATCCGACGGTCGGCGAGGCGGCCGTCGAGGTAGATTTCAAAGGTCTGGTTGGTTTCGGTGTAGCACAGGATGGCCTGGTGCCATTGATTGGTGGCATAGGGGAGCGTGGCCGTCCAGATGAGGTTGTCGTTGGCCAGCAGGCCGACGTGGCCATCGCTGCGGACGTAGAAGCCCGCCCAGCGCCACAGGTTGCCGCCGACGAAGACGGGCCGGGTCTGGGTGTTGTTGGTGACCATGAATTCCGCGGAGATGAGAAAGCCGGAAAAATCGAGGTTGGTCAGGGTGGGGGTGTTGGCGGAGGTGGTGATATACTGGCCATCGGAATAGATGCCGCCGTTGGTGAAGGGGGTGTTGACGAGGGTCATCGGGCCGAGGTGGCCGGAGGCATCCGCCGCATCCGCTTGAAGCGGATAGTCGGCGATGTTCGTGGCGTAGCAGGGCGCGAGGCGGAAGAAATCATGGTTGGTGGCGGTGCAATCCACGCGGGCCGTGGCGCCGGTCAGCGCGAGCGCAGTCGAGGACCAGACATCGGTGCCGCCCAGGGCCGGAATGCGCTGGACGAATCCGATGTAGGTCGGGGGCATGTTGGTCCAGGTCAGGGAGCCGTCGCTGGAGAAGTCCGTGAAACTGGCCCGCCAAGCTTGAAGGGTGGTTGCCGAACCGGCAAGAAGCAGCAGCATCAGCACGAGCCAGCGAGTCGGGCGCAGTTGCATTTCCGGTCCCTTTCTGCCGCCTGAGTGGGCGGCGTTTACAGGTGGAATCCGTATGAAAAGAAGCCTCGCGCCGGAGTCTGGGCGCGTCAATCCGAAAGCAACGCCCAGGGCGGGAATTATCAGGAATCAAACAATCCGCAGGGGGGGGCGGTAGGCGGTTTTGCGGAACCAGCCTGAAGGCTGGACTACATACGGAGGCCTGTTTGTGGTCCACGCTTCGGCGCGGAGGATTGCGCTCAGAGCGTGCCGATGGAGAGGTCGCCGTGGATTTTGTAGACGGGTCCGTCGCGGTCGACATGGAGCGCGACGCCGGGGAAGGCGGCGGGGAGCTTTTCCTGCAGGCGGCGGGCGACTTCGGCTTCGAACTGGGCCTGCACCGCGGGCGGGACGGCGTCGAGGGTGGCGATGCGGGCCTGGACGACATAGCCCGGGCCGTGCTGCGAGCCGATGCCGACCGTGAACGCGGCGCCGAGGTCGAAAAGGCCGTCGTCCTCGCGGTTGGACGTGGCGCCGTGGGGCGGGCGGTTGGGATGGCGCGCGGCGCGGTGGCCGTGCTCGGCTTCGAGCTCGTCGTTGATTTCGTCGAAGACCTGCTTGAGGCGGGCTTCCCAGCGTTCGAGTTTGGTTTCGGATGAAGACATTTTACGGGCGGAAGACAACCACGGATATCACGGATGGCACGGATGGGGGAAGGAATTAAACATCCGTGAAATCGGTGTCATCCGTGGTGGATTTCAGGGGCCGAGCAAGGTGCCGGGGTTGAGAAGGCCTGCGGGGTCGAAGAGTTTCTTCAGGGCGCGCATCTGGGCGAGGGCGGCGTCGCCGGCCATCTGGCGGAAGAGGTCGCGCTTGAGCTTGCCGATGCCGTGTTCGGCGGAGATGGAACCGCCCCAGG
>CAZMOR010000110.1:0-2967 GCA_964567795.1 uncultured Verrucomicrobiota bacterium | reverse complement strand
AGTGGCGCGTATTTATCCACCGCGCGGATGACGCCCGCGCAGAAGACCAGAAACTGCATGTTGCTGTGCGGGGTGTCGCCCGGCTCCAGCAGGTTCGCGCTCCGCGTACCCAGCGACCAGTTGAGATGCTTGCCGGAGCCGTTGATGCCCGCGAACGGCTTTTCGTGCAGCAAGCAGGCCATGCCGTATTTCTGCGCCACGCGCTGCAGCACCGTCATCGTCAGATACTGGTGGTCGGTGGCGACATTGGCGTTTTCATACACCGGTGCCAGTTCGTACTGGCCGGGAGCCACTTCGTTGTGACGGGTCTTGACCGGCACGCCCAGCTTGTAGAGTTCGCGCTCGACTTCGAGCATGAATGCCAGGACGCGCTCGGGAATCGCGCCGAAATACTGATCTTCCATCTCCTGGCCCTTCGGCGGCTTGGCCCCGAACAGGGTGCGCCCGGCGCTGATCAGGTCCGGCCGCGCAAAGAAAAAGTTGCGGTCCACCAGGAAGTACTCCTGCTCGCAGCCCGCCGTCGCATACACCCGCTCCGCCGCACCGTGGCCGAAGATCCGCAACAGCCGCTGGGCCTGCGTGTTCAGGACCTGCATCGACCGGAGAAGCGGCGTCTTCTTGTCCAGCGCTTCGCCGGTCCAGGAGCAGAACGCCGTCGGAATGCACAGCGTGGTGCCGTTGGGATTTTCCAGGATGTACGCCGGACTCGTCACGTCCCACGCCGTGTAGCCGCGGGCCTCGAAGGTCGCGCGGATGCCGCCCGAGGGGAAGCTCGATGCGTCGGGCTCGCCCTTGATCAACTGCTTGGACGAGAACTCCGCAAGGGCGCCGCCCTTGCCGTCCGGCTCCAGGAAGCTGTCATGCTTCTCGGCCGTCAGGCCGGTCAACGGATAAAAGACATGCGCGTAGTGCGTCGCGCCCTTCTCGATCGCCCAGTCGCGCATGGCCACCGCCACCGCATCGGCAATCGACATGTCCAGCGCTTCGCCCCGGTCAATCGTCCGGCGCAGAGCCTTGTACACCGCCGACGGCAATCGCTCCTGCATCACCTGGTCATTGAAGACATTCGATCCGAACAGTTCGTTTGACGGCGTCTTGGAAAAATCCAGCGCCGGGGCCGTCGCCCGGTAGTTCGTCACCGCCGCGATCGCATTCAATCTCGCATTGCTCATCTGTTCCTCTTTTTCTCTTTCGTTTCGCACTCGCTCAAATCGGACTCTTTTGTTTGACCTGTCCGGTCGCCATCCACTTTTGTGGCGACAATTTGCTTGAGCAACAACCATGCCAAGCGCAATTTTTGCTCGCCAATCCTAATCACATCTCGCTGCAACACATGATAATAAAAATGTTAAACCGGTTTTGCAAATTTTGCGAAAAGCAACAATATTGTCACTTTGATCGTATTTAGAAGACAATATTGTATTTTACACTGTCAGGTCAAACAGAATCCGGTTTGCGCGAAAACGGTCCGGACGGGACCGTCCGCCCCCCGCCCGCCCGCATGAGTTCTGATTGATTTTTCCGGTTCCGGCTGTCTATGATGCTCCCCCTAAATCAGTAAAGAACCCCGAAGCAAGGAAGAGATCATGAGCAGAGCATTCAACTTCAACGCCGGCCCGGCCGCCCTCCCCCTCGAAGTCCTCGAGATCGCCCAAAAGGAATTGATCGATTTCGGCGGCACCGGCATGTCCATCATGGAACACAGCCACCGCGGCAAGGCCTATGATGCCGTCCACGCCGAAGCCGTCGCCAACATGGCCAAGCTGCTCGGCGCGACCGATGACTACCAGGTCCTTTTCCTCCAAGGCGGCGCCAGCCTCCAGTTCTCGCAGGTGCCGTTGAACCTCCTCGGCGCGAGCCAGACCGCTGACTACGTCAACTCCGGCGCCTGGGCCTCCAAGGCCATCAAGGAAGCCAAGAAGGTCGGCGCCGTCAACGTCGTCGCCGACACCTCCAAGGAACTCCCGACCAACATGCCGGATTACAGCGCGCTGAACTACACCCGGGGCGCGGCCTACGTGCATGTGACTTCCAATGAAACCATCGCCGGCACGCAGATCCAGAAATTCCCGAAGACCGAGGCCCCCCTCGTCTGTGACATGTCCAGCGACATCCTCTCCCGCGCCTTCGACCTCAAGCAGTTCGGCCTCATCTATGCCGGCGCGCAGAAGAACCTCGGTCCCTCCGGCGTCACCCTCGTCGTCATCCGCAAGGACCTGCTCGAGCGCGCCCCGACCACCCTGCCGACCATGCTGCAATACCGCACGCAGGCCAAGGAAAACTCTCTCTACAACACCCCGCCGACCTTCGGCATCTACATCCTGATGCTCGTCACCCGCTGGCTCCTTGCCAAGGGCGGCGCCGCCGGCATGGAGAAGATCAACCGCGCCAAGGCCGACAAGCTCTACGCCGCCATCGACAACTCCGGCGGCTACTACCGCGGCGGCGCCGTCAAGGGTTTCCGCTCCATCATGAACGTCACCTGGCGCCTGCCGAACGAGGCGCTCGAAGAGAAATTCATCAAGGAAGCCACCGCGCTGAAGATGATCGGCCTGAAGGGCCACCGCGACGTCGGCGGCTGCCGCGCCAGCATCTACAACGCCGTTGGCCTGGACGCCATCGACGCCCTGACGTCCTTCATGAAGGACTTCCAAGCCAAGAACGGCTGATTCGGCGCAGCCGAACGCCACGCGCGCCGCGGGAAACCGCGGCGCGCTTTTTTTCGGCCAACGCCTTCCCAGGCGGTTCGGCGCCGCCCGCGCGCGCCGGCGTTGTACAAGGCCACCGGCAGTTATCAAAACGGACTGGAATTCGAACTGGACCTGCGGATTGAATTCATCAAGCAGGATGATTTGTACCGGCATCTGGTGGAACGCCGCCAAGCCGGCGAGGATCCGCGCTATGTCATGACGAAACGCAACTGGGAGAGGTTTTCTCCGCGTTATCCCGCTGCGGGCTGGCGGCGGG
>CAZMOR010000109.1:0-6000 GCA_964567795.1 uncultured Verrucomicrobiota bacterium | reverse complement strand
GGAAGGTGGGGCTCAAGGGGGGAAGCGGCACAGGGGGGAAGCAGGTCCGCGCAAGGGGAGCTTTAGGTAGGCGGGCGCAAGGGGGGGATGGCCGCGGCAGAGTGGGGAAACTATTCGTCACCTACCAGGCGTTTTCGCGCGATGCGGAGAAGACACCGCCATTTTTCTGGCCGGGCCCGGGGCGGGCCTCAAACGGGCGCGGCCAGCCGATCCGGCGCAGACAAATCCCCGGCCACAATGTGCATCGCCTCGCGGCAGCCCGCGTCGCAGCCCTCCGCCTTGGCGCAGCCCGCGCGGCACCCGGGCGCGTAGCGCCGGAACACGAACGTCTTCCAGTACTCGTCGTGCTTCACGTCCTCGATGTCCCGCACATGCGCCAGTTGGACTTCCGAGTGGTTGCAGACGCGCACCCGCCCTTCCGGCCCGATCACGAAGAACCCCTGCGCCGCCGAACAGCGCGAGCCCACTTCCAGGAACTTGAACTCCCGGTCCGGGATCAGGCACCGGGGCAGTTCCGTGCCCACGTTGCCGAAGGCTCCCGCGCGTGCCAGCGTGTCCTCGGCCACGTTCAGCATCTCCCGCACCCCGGCGGCATCGAGTTCCAGCCGCTCCGCGTGCGCCAGCCCCCGTCCGCCCGGCAGGAACCGGTTCAGCAGCACCTGCCGCGCCCCCGCCACCAGCGCCGCCACCAGCGTGCGCTCCAGCTCCGGCAGGTTCAGGCGCGTCACCGTGATGTTGGCCACCGCCGCCACGCCTAGTTCCTTCGCCCAGCCGAAGCATTGCAGCACGTGGTCGGCCCCGTCGAAGCCCGTCAGTTCCGCGAACGCCCGCAGCCCCGGCAGGCTCAGGCTCGGCTGCACCGCCCATTCTTTGCACCACGCCATCCATTCGCGCGTGAACTTCCGGCCGTTCGACAGTAGATAGAGTTTTGGGGGCTTGCGGCTCGCGACCAATTTCCCCGCCTGTGTCTCGATGTGCTCGGCCTGCAACTTCGCCGCATGCTCGATGATCTCGCACAAATCCTCCCGCAGAAGCGCCTCGCCGCCGGTGAACGCAAAACTCACCACCCCCATCCCGCACAGCATCTCCAGAACCTGCTTCCATTCTCCCGCCGTCAGTTCCGGCCCCGTTTCATAGCGGCTGTCCGTCCGGTACCACGGGCACGAGCAGAACAGGCACGCATGGTTGCAGCGCCCGGTCACCTCCAGGACGGCCGTCGCCGGCAGGAACGACCGCGCCAGCCGTGAAACGGCTTCGCTCATTCCTTCAGTCCCAGCAGCTCCCGCAGCCGCGACAGGTCGTTTTTAAGCGGGGTTTCGAAATCATTCCCGCCGGTCACTTCAGCTTTTCCGCTGAAGAAATCCCGCAGAATCTGCAAATCCGTTATGGAGAATTCTGGCGTCCGCTGTTCCTGCCCGTCCGGCAGTTTCACCACCAGCACGGCCTGCGGCGCGTTCGTGAAATCCGGCAGGCATTTCCGGCAGAACTGCCGTTCATCCAGCGTCACGGAGGCCTGCTTTCCCGCCGCCGCCTGGTTGGCCGCGGATTGCAACACCTGCAGTGGCTCCAGCATATGCAGCGGACTGGACCACCCGCGCTCGCCGATCGGATAGACGGTCTTTTCACCACACACCGGACAGACATATTCCGTGATCGGTTCCGGCATGCTTACCCTGTAGCACATCGCCCCCATCTTGGGCTCCGGCGCCGGACTTGTTTCGATCTTGCGCAGCATCTGTTCGATTTCGGCGTTAGAAGCGGTAGACATTTTCTCCACCGTGACCGGCGCTGGGGCTTCCTGGGCCTGCGCCCGCACGGCCAGGCCCGCCAGGCACAGCCCGCCCGCCACCAGAATCAGCGCGATCAACCACGGCATGGCCTATTCCTCCCCCGCGTTCATTCCCAGCAGCTCCCGCAGCCGCGGCAGGTCGTTTTTCAGCGGCATTTCCGCATCATTCACCCACGTCGTTATCCGCTTCCCGGCAAAGAAGTCCTTCAGCATGAGCAAATCGGTCTCGCTGAAGCGCTCCGTCCGCTGTTCCTGCCCGTCCGGCAGTTCCACCACCAGCACGGCCTGCGGCGTGTTGGTGAAGTCCGGCAGGCATTTCCGGCAGAACTGCCGCTCGTCCAGCGTGACCGCGGCTTCACGTTTCCGGGCCTGTTTGTTGGCCTGGATTTGCAATTTCCGCAGTTCTTCCAGGCCATTGACCGGGGTTCCCCAGAGTTTGTCCCCGACCGGATACAAAGTCTTTTCCCCGCAAACGGGACACACATATTCAGTCACGGGCGTGGGTAACGCCATGTCATAGCACATTGCCCCCATTTTGGTGATTGGCGGGGTCGGGCTTGTTTCGATCTTGCGCAGCATCCGCTCGATCTCGGCGTTGGAGGCGTTCGACACCTTCGCCACCGTCACCGGCCCCTGGCCATCCGGGGCCTGCGCCCGCATAGCCAGGCCTGCCAGGCACAGCCCGCCCGCCACCAGAATCAACGCGATCAACCACGGCATGGTTTATTCCTCCCCCGCGTTCATTCCCAGCAGCTCCCGCAGCCGCGGCAGGTCGTTCTTCAGCGGTGATTCGCTGTCGTTTCCGCCCACCAGCACGGTCTTGCCGCTGAAAAAATCCCGCAGCATCCACAGGTCCTGCAACTGAACCGCCTCCGTGCGCTGCACGTGCCCGTCCGGCAAGGTCACCTCCACCGCGGGTTGCGGCGTATTGGTAAATTCCGGCAGGCACTTCCGGCAATACTGCTTTTCATCCAGCGCCACCGCGGCGCCCGCCTTCGCCGCCGCTTCCTGCGCGGCGGTGCGCGCGCGCCGGAACGCCTCGATGTTCGCGGCGGGCACGTAATACTCATTCGTCCCGGCCGCATACAGGGTCTTTTCCCCGCAAACCGGGCAGACATACTCGTAATGGGTCTCGGGCGGCAGCGGCGCGTAGCACATGGCCCCCATCTTGGGCGCCGAAACCGGGGCCGTCTCGACCCGCTGCAGCATGCGCTCGATGTCCGCGTTGGTGGCCTGCGAGACTTTCTCCACGGTCACCCCGCCGCTGGTTCCCCCCTGCGCCTGCGCCCGCACGGCGAACACCGTCAGCCCGATCCCGCCCACCACCAGCATCGCGATCAACCACGGCATGTCGCGTTCCTCCTCGGAACCAATCTAGGGGTTTCCCGCCGCCGGGGCAAGCGCCGGAATTGCTTTCCCGCCCCCATCCGCTATCATCCTCCCCGATGTCCCCGCTCGACAACATCCGGATCGTCCTCGTCAACACCATCTACGGTGGCAACGTGGGCTCCGCCTGCCGCGCCATGATGAACATGGGCCTGTCGCAGCTCGTCCTCGTCAATCCCCGGCCGGGCATGAACCTGGACGAAGCCGCCGCCATGGCCTGCCACGCGGGCGACATCCTCAAGAACCGCAAGGAGTTCGCCACGGCCGCGGAGGCCGTGGCCGACTGCGGCCTCGTCGCCGGCACCTCCAACCGCGGCGGCCTCTATCGCGACCACTCCAAGACCCCGCGCGAATGGGCGCCCCGCCTCCTCCAGGCCGCCCTCGACACCCCCGTCGCCCTCCTCTTCGGCTCCGAGGACAACGGTCTCTCCCTCGATGAACTCGCGTTGTGCACCCAGTTCATCCGCATCCCGTCCTCCGAAAACTACAAATCCCTCAACGTCGCCATGTCCGTCATGGTCTGCGCCTACGAACTCTTCGTCGCCTCCGGCACCTTCGAGCCGCCGCAGGAGCGCTCGCTCGAATGCCCCTCCGCCATGCGCGAGGCCATGTTCGCCAAGTGGCGCAAGGCGCTGCTCGACATCGGCTTCATGTCCAACGACACCGCCGACCACATGATGCTCGGCATTCGCCGCATCCTGTCCCGCGGCACCCTGACCGAAAAGGATGTCCAGATCCTGCTCGGCATGGCCTCGCAAACCCAGTGGGCCGCCAACCAGCTTCCGCAAAAACCATGAGCACGCAGCACATTCTTTCCGTCATGGTGGTTGCCCTCAACGAGGCGCCGCATCTGCCCGGCCTCAAGGACGCCCTCGACCACCTCCACCTGCCCAAAGGCTGGAGCCTCGAAACCATCCTGATCGACGGCGGCAGCCGCGACGGCACCGTGGAGGCCGCCCGCGCGGCGGGCTTCGACGAATGCCAGGTCCATCCCGGCGCCTCCATTCCCGTCTGCCGCAATCACGCCCTGCGCGCCGCCCGGGGTGCGGCCCTCGCCTTCCTCGACGGCGACTGCATGCCCGACCGCCACTGGCTCGAGCAGGCGGCCCCGTGGCTGCTCAAGCCCGCGCCCGTCCTGATCGGCTATCCCGTCCAGCCCTCCGAAACCGGCAACTGGATCCAGCGCTCCTGGCACGCCCACTGGCACCACAAGAATCCCGCCAGCCGCGGCGGCGATCCCGAACCGGTGGTGACCGAGGCCTTCCGCCTCATCACCACCCGCAACATGCTCTTCAACCGCGCCCTGCTGGCGGTCGTGCCGGCCTTCGACGAATCCCTCACCACCGGCGAGGACACCGATTTCGCCTTCCGCGCCGCGCAGGCCGGCGCCGAAGTCGTCGCCCTGCCGGCCCTGCGCGTCACCCACCTCGGCGAACCCGCCACCCTGCGCCAGTACTACCGCCAGCAGCTCTGGCACGCCAACCGCAAGGCCTACTCCACCATTCTGAAGAGTTCGCGCGGGCGCTCCGGCGCCAACGCCATCTATTTCACCGTGGCCTTCCTGTTTTCGCTCCTGCTGGCGTTCCTGGGCATTCTCATGGCGTTCCTCTTCACGCCGTGGACCCTGCTGTTGCTGGCGCCGCTGGCCGCGGTCACCATCGGCCCCGCCGCGCTCATCGCCGACCGCGCCAATTCGCCGCTGCTCTTCCTGCGCCTGTGCGTCCTCTACTTCCTCTACGGCCTCGCCCGCTCCGTCGACTTCGTCGGCCTCTCCCCCCGCAAGAAATCCTGGAAATCCTGACATGCCCGCCACGCCCCAGATCGTCACCAGTCTCCAGAACTCCGGCATCAAGGAGGTCGTCAAGCTGCGCCAGCGCTCGCACCGCGACGACAACGCCCTGCTCATCGTCGAAGGCTACCGCGAGGTCAAGCGCGCGCTCGACAACCGCGTCCCCGTCCTCAAGCTCTTCTACTGCCCCGCGCTCTACCAGGGCAAGAACGAGCCGGTCCTCGTCGCCCGCTGCGCCGAACTCAACGTGCCGCTCTTCGAGTGCACCGAGCCGGTCTTCATGAAAATCGCCTACCGCGACCGCCCCGAAGGCCTCCTCGCCCTCTGCCCCCAGATCCGCCGCACCCTCGCCGATCTCCAATTGCCCGCCAATCCCTTCGTGGTCATCGGCGAGCACATCGAAAAGCCCGGCAACCTCGGCACCATGCTGCGCACCGCCGACGCCGCCGGCGTGGACGCCCTGGTCGTCTGCGACCGCTGCACGGACATCAACAATCCCAACGTCGTCCGCGCCAGCATCGGCACTTTGTTCACCGTTCCCATCGCCGAAGCCTCCACCGCGGAAACCCTCGCCTGGCTCAAGCAGCACGGTATCCGCTCCCTCGCCGCCTCCCCCCACGCCACGAAAAACTACACCGAAGTCGATATGACGAAACCCATTGCCATCGTCGTCGGCGCCGAGCAATTCGGCCTCAGCGACGCCTGGATGACCCAGGCCGACGAGCTTGTCCGCATCCCCATGCTCGGCCAGGCCGACTCCCTCAACGTCGCCGCCGCCGCCACCATCCTGCTCTACGAAGTCGTCCGCCAGCGCGGCGGAAAAAAATGATGCCCGGAACTTGATTTTTGGGCTTGCAAGCCAACAGGTTTCGGCTATGTTCTGCGTGATTTTTGGGCCACGGGGTCGTAGCTCAATTGGTTAGAGTACCAGACTGTCGATCTGGGTGTTGCGGGTTCAAGTCCCGTCGACCCCGCCACTTGAAAACCGAACCTCCGAGCGATCGGAGGTTTTTCTTTGACGTGAAGCCGTCCTTCG
>CAZMOR010000108.1:0-4138 GCA_964567795.1 uncultured Verrucomicrobiota bacterium | reverse complement strand
TTCTGGCGGTGCACGGGGTGGCGGCCGACGGGGAGATCCACGGTGCCGGACGGTTTCTTCAGCGCGCCCCAGGCGAGGGCGAGGTATTCCTTCTGGACGGTGTGGGCGGAGAACTGGGCGACGAGCGCGGCGACGGCGGCTTCGTTCTTGGCGACGACGAGGACGCCGGAGGTGTCCTTGTCGAGGCGGTGGACGATGCCGGGGCGGAGTTCGCCGCCGATGCCCTGGAGATCGGTGCAGTGGTGCAGGAGGGCGTTGACGAGGGTGTCGGCGGCGTGGCCGGGGGCGGGGTGGACGACCAGGCCGGCGGGCTTGTTGAGGACAATGAGGTCGGCATCTTCGTAGAGGATGTCGAGGGGGATGTCGGCGGGGACGAGGCCGGCGGGTTCGGGTTCGGGGAGGGTGCAGGCGAGCTGCTGGCCGGGGACCAGTTCGGTGTTGGATTTGGTGACGGCGAGGCCGTCCCGGACGACGTGGCCGGCGGCGATCAGCTGCTGCCAGCGGGAGCGGGAAACCGCGGGATGCGCGGCGGCCAGGAAGCGGTCGAGGCGGTCGGTGCGGGTTTCGACGGTGAACCGGAGCGTTTCGCTCATGGCCGGTGGGAGCAGATTTGGAAACCGAAGGCGGCGGCGGTTTCGAGGAGCGCGGGGGAGGCGTGGTGGAGGTGGAGGCGGCAGGCGGCGAATTCGCGGCGGGAAGAGTAGTTCTTGCGGAAGCGGTCGAAGCGGCGGCGGAGCTCGGCGGAATCGGGGGTGGTCATTTCGGCGCGCCAGGCGCGGGTGTCGCAGGGAATGGGGCAGGCGGCGGCGAGGATATCGGCGAGGACCTCGTCATCCGGGCGGCTGCCGGCCTCTATTTCGAAAAACGGCGGGGGGGGGAGGTGGCGTGGATCGGGCGCCCAGGAAGGTTCGATTTCGAGGAAGTGGCAGAGTTCGCGGTAGCAGTGGAGGGTGCCGTTGAGGAGGCCTTCGAGCGAATAGCCGGCGATGTGGGGCGTAAGGAAGTCGACGGCGTTGCGGAGGGCTTCGGGCAGATCGGGCTCCTTCTCCCAGACATCGAGGGCGCAGGCGGAGAGGAGGTGGTGATCGAGGGCGCACTGGAGGGAGTCGGAGTCCGTGACTGCGCCGCGGGAGGAATTGATGAACCAGGCGCCGGGCTTGAGCTTTTCGAAGAGGCGGCAGTCGGCCAGGTGGCGGGTGGGGAAGGGGCCGGCGGTTTCGAGCGGGACGTGGAGGGTGAGGATGTCGGCGGCCGGCAGGACGGATTCGAGCGGCAGATAATCGGCGGAACCGGTTTTGAGGGCGAGGGGCGGATCGTTGCGCAGGACGCGCAGCCCGAGCAGGCCGGCTTTCTGCGCGACGCGGGAGCCGACCTGGCCAAGACCCACAATGGCGAGTGATTTTCCGTGCAGGAGCGCCGCGCGCTTGCGGGCGAGGAGGGCGATGGCCGTGGCGACGTATTCGGCCACGGCGTTGGCGTTGCAGCCGGGGGAGGCGCTCCAGGCGATGCCGGTTTCGTTCAGCCAGGGGATTTCGAAATGGTCGGCGCCGGCGGTGGCGGTGGCGACAAAGCCGACGGAGGTGCCTTCCAGAAGTTCGCGGGTGACGTGGGTCTTGGAGCGGACAATCAACGCGTCGGCGGCGAGCAGGTGCTCGCGGCGGATGTCGCGGTCGGGGAGGAGCTGGAGGTCGCCCAGGCTGGAAAAGGCTTCGCGGGCCTGCAGGACGCTGGCGGCACAGACGATCTTCATGGTGCGGGCGCGAGCCGGCAGGGCGGGCTTAAGGCGCCGCCGGGGCCGGCGCGGCCTCCTTTGCGGGTTCCTGGGCCGGTTCTTCGATGGCGGCGACCAGGCCGTTCTGGAATTCGACGCGGGTGCGGATGAAGGCCATGGTCTGTTCGATGCTGACCCAGGCGCTGCCGCCCATGGAGCGCAAGCCGCCGGGGCCGGAAACGTTCAAGCCGTCGATATCGACGCGTTGGCGGTCGTAGCGGCGGACGGAATCGATATAGAGCCAGATTTCCGTGTCGCCGGCGGCAGTGCGGCGGACCAGCTTGCGCTGGGGTTCGCCGAGGGCGATGCGGACCATTTCGGGCTGGAAGCCCAGGTCGATCTGGCCGCCGCGGATGCGGGCCTGGACGGCGACGGGGAAGGAATCGAAGGCGGACTGGTTCTGCTCGATGCGCTTGGCGGGGGTGGAGGCGCAGCCGGAGAACAGGAGCAGCAGCGGCAGGAGAACGCAGGCGGAACGGAAGGCATTCATGGCAGTGACCTCACACAAGGGGGATGAGTTGGGTGTCGTGGGCTTCAAAGCGGCGGATGTGCAGCGTCAGGATGTTGCGGTCGCCCGCGCGGCGGTAGAACATTTTCTCGCAAATGCGCCGGACCAGTTCGATGCCCAGGCCGCCGGATTTGCGGGATTCAACGATGTTTTCGATGTCGGGGGACGGCTGCTGGGTGGGATCGAACGCATGGCCGTCATCTTCGAAGGTGATTTCCAGGAGATCGCAGGTGGCGGTGATGTGGACGGAAATCTCGTGTTCGTCCGCGTCGTCGTAGCCGTACTTGATGATGTTGGACGCCATTTCCTCGACGGCGAGACCGGCGGAATACTTGGCGCGGTTGGAAAACGGCAGGCTGGCCATCCAGTCGAACACCTCGCGGGCGACGTTGGCCAGGGCTTCGAGCCGGTTGGGGAACTGCCAGCTCCGTTCTGCGATTATTTTTTGCATGGGTCCTCGCGGTCCAAGCTTTCCATTGACGATTTATGGCATAAAAACATAGTCTTTTGAAACAGAAAAAGGCAACCGGCCGGAATTTGTTGCAGGAAAGGGCGATCATGATCAAGGCGTGCGATTTGACGAAGAACAGCGTGGTGGAGCTCAACGGGGATCCGCATGTGGTGGAACAGCTCCGGGTGCAGTCCCCCTCCGCGCGCGGGGCGGCCACGCTCTACAAGATCCGGTTCCGCAACGTGCGCACGCGGGCCAAGCTGGACCAGACCTTCAAGGGCGACGATCCGGTGAAAGAGACGGATTTCGACACCCGGCTGGTGTCGTTCAGCTTCCGCGAGGGGGACCGGTTCACGTTCATGGACCTGGAGGACTACAGCCAGTTCGAGCTGATGGCCGACGAAATCGAGGACGCGGTGCCCTACCTGGTGGATGGCATGGAGGGGATCAAGGCCCTGATCCGGGACGGCAAGGTGCTGTGCCTCCAGCTGCCGGATTCCGTGGATTTGACCATCGCGGAATGCGCGCCTTCGATGCGGGGGGCCAGCGTGACGGCGCGGACGAAGACCGCCAAGCTGGAAACCGGCCTGGAGCTGCAGGTGCCCGAATACATGGAGCAGGGCGAGCGCGTGCGGGTGGACACCCGCACGGGCGATTTCGTGCAGCGGGTGCAATAAGCCGCGTTCCGCCGGGCGATTTGCATTCCGCGGGACCCGGTCCCGTGGTAGTGTTTCCGGCTGGCAGAAGGAGTTTTGTGAAGTTTTCCAAGATCGACTGGGCGAAATGGAAGCCGCGGGAGACGGCGACCCTGATGTTCATCCGCATGGACGGAATGGTGCTGCTGATCCGCAAGCTCAAAGGCATGGGCGCGGGGCTCATCAACGCCCCGGGCGGGCGGGTGGATCCCGGCGAAACGCCGGAGCAGGGCGCGATCCGCGAGGCGCAGGAGGAACTGCACGTGACACCCTACGATCCGCACGAGGCCGGGGTGCTGGAGTTCGAGTTCACCGACGGCTATTCGCTCCGGTGCCATGTGTACACGGCCACGTCGTACGACGGCGTGCCGACCGAGACCATCGAGGCGATTCCGCTGTGGATCGACGAGCGCGAGATGCCCTACGGCCAGATGTGGGCCGACGACCGCCTGTGGTATCCGCTGGTGCTGGCGGGGCGGAAGTTCCGCGGGCGGTTCCTGTTCGACGACGAACAGATGCTGGGCTGCGAACTGGATGTGGAGCCGGCGGCCCCGGCGCCGGCGGACTGACGCGAGGAGAACGCCATGGATTGGACATTATTCAACTGGGTGGACTGGCTGTTTGCGGCGGTACTGGTCTACGGCGCGGTGATGGGCCTGGTCCGGGGGCTTTCGTCCGAGTTGGCGACGTTGATCGGCATGGTGGTGGCGGTG
>CAZMOR010000107.1:0-1507 GCA_964567795.1 uncultured Verrucomicrobiota bacterium | reverse complement strand
AAATGATGATGACGTATTCCGTCATGGCCTGGCCGGATTTGCGATTCAGGTTCTTCATTGGGGATCTCCTTGTTTGTTGATTTTCTTACAGGGGTCAGGGGCAGGGGAGGGAGATGAACTGCACGGCGCTCTGGCATTGCTGGGTATAGCCTTCGACCAGGGAACCCGTGCTGTCCGTGCCCGAGCCGGTCCAATCGACGTAGGGGGCCAGGGCGGCGAGGACGACAATGCAGGAGACCAAGCTGTATTCCAGCATGGCCGCCCCAAGATCGTCCCGATGCAGTTTCATGTCATCCCCGGACCGGGGTCGACTATTTTTTCTTGAGTTGCAGCCAGATCAGGACCAGCAGGATACAGGTGAAGGCCTGGGCGGTCAGAGAGAAGAACATGAATTCCCGGGCACGCATGAGAAAGAATTCCGTCATTTGCGATCCTTTCGATTGTCAGTCTACGTCCGGTTGCGTGCCGCGCCATGCAACATGCTCCGACTTGGGTCGAGACCGTAGCATAAAGATTTTGAGAGAACAACAGAAAACGGCACCGTTACGCGTTACGGATTCCGGCCTTGACCTATTTGGCGATTATATATATGGTTAAACGCCATAACGTTCCAGAAGGGTGTCCACAATGCGCATTCCGATTCTGCCTGGTGTTCTCTTGGGTGTTTCCGTCCTGGCGGTTGGCTGCCGCGAGTAGGCCGCGCCGGCACCCGCCCCGGTGCCGGTGGTGGCGGCGGAGGTGATCGTCCGCGACCAACCGGTCTATTTCGAGAGCGTCGGCCAGACGCTGGGCTCCCAGGATGTCGAAATCCGGGCGCGGGTGGAAGGGATTCTGGAAACGGTGGCCTTCCGCGAGGGGTCCATCGTGGGGGCAGGCACGCTGCTGTACACGATCGATCCGCGCACGCTGGAATCCAACCTGGAGCAGGCGCGGGGCAACCTCACCCAGGCGGAAGCGTCCTATGACAAGGCCCAGCGCGACGTGAAGCGCCTGACGCCGTTGTGGGAGAAAAACGCGGTTTCCCGCCAGATGCTGGACGATGCGCTGGCGGCGCAGAGCGCGGCCTCCGGCGCCGTCAAGACCGCCAGCGGGGCGGTCAGCAACATGGAAATCCAGCTGGGCTATACCAAGATCTACGCGCCGATCACCGGCCTGATCGGCAAGACGGAGGTCAAACCGGGCAACCTGGTGGGGCGGGGGCAGGATACACTGCTGACCACCCTGTCCGTCCTGGATCCCATCGACGTGCGGTTCAGCATCAGCGAACAGGATTACCTGTTGTTGCGCCGGGCTGCGGGGGAGCCGGCGGCGGACCAGCCGCCGAAAAAGGTGTTTGAACTGGTACTGGCGGATGGTTCCGTGCATTCGGAAAAAGGCGCGCTGGTGTTCGCCGACCGCAGCGTGGATGCGGCCACCGGCACCTTGATGATGGAAGTGGCCTATCCCAATCCGGGCTGCGTCCTGCGGCCGGGCCAGTTTGCGCGCGTGCGGGTGCCGACGCGCACGA
>CAZMOR010000106.1:0-5421 GCA_964567795.1 uncultured Verrucomicrobiota bacterium | reverse complement strand
GGCAGGACGCAGGGATCGTGGCGGCCCTTGGCCTCGAAAACGAGGGGGGAGCCGTCGAACGCGACGGTGTTTTGCGGGAGGGAGATGGTGGAGACGGGCTTGAACGCGACGCGGAAGAAGATCGTTTCGCCGTTGGAGATGCCGCCCTGGATGCCGCCGCAACGGTTCGTGGCGGGACGAATGCCGCCGCCGGGCTTGGCGGCGAACGGATCGTTGTGCTGCGATCCGCGCAGCAGGGACGCTCCGAAGCCGTCGCCGATCTCGAAACCGCGCGTGGCGGGGATGGACAGCATGGCCTGGGCGAGTGCGGCGGTGAGTTTCTCGAAAACGGGTTCGCCCCAGCCGGCGGGGACGCCGCGGCAGGCGCAGGCGACGATGCCGCCGAGGGAGTCGCCGGCGTCGCGCGCGGCTTCGATGGCGGCGATCATGCGGGGGGCGGCTTCGGGATCGGGGCAGCGGACGAGGGAGACGTCGACGGCGGCGCGGGCGATGGTCGAAAGATCGGGCCGCTTGGCAACGATGGAGCCGACGGATTCGACCCAGGCGACGATTTGCACGGGGTGGAAGACGGACAGCATCTTTTCGGCGACGGCGCCGGCGGCGACGCGGGCGGCGGTTTCACGGGCGGAGGCGCGGCCGCCGCCGGAGCGGGCGCGCAGGCCGTATTTTTCGGCGGAGGTGAAATCGGCGTGCGAGGGGCGGGGCACGGATTCCATTTCGGCATAGTCGCCGGGCTTGGTGTCGGCGTTGGGGATGGAGAGGCCGATGGGGGTGCCAAGGGTCAGGCCGCGGTCGGTGCCGGAGAGGATGGAGACGGTGTCGGATTCCTGGCGGGGGGTGGTGAGGGCGGAGGCGCCGGGCCGGCGGCGGTCGAGCTGGGGCTGGATGTCGTCGACGGCGAGGGGACTGCGCGCGGGGCAGCCATCGATGACGCAGCCGATGGCGCGGCCGTGGGATTCGCCGAAGGTCGTGACGCGGAAGAGGGTGCCGAAGGTGCTGGACATGTCGATCTCCTGTGGCGGAAAGAGTAGGCGGACGGGTGGCGGGAGGGAAGCGAAAAGTGGGAAAAACGCCGAGAGTCCTGGCGCAAGGTTGACAATGGCGGCGACCGGGATAAGGTTTCGGACGTTTAGGCAAGCAACCAAACCCAAGGAGAATACAGGATGAGCATCGTCAAGGAATTCCAGGAATTCGCGGTCAAGGGCAACATGGTGGACATGGCTGTGGGCATCATCATTGGCGGGGCGTTCGGGAAGATCGTGACCTCGCTGGTGAACGACGTGATCATGCCGCCGCTGGGGATGCTGCTGGGCAAGGTGGATTTCAAGGAACTGGCGCTGACCCTGAAGGCGGCGACCGTGGATGCGGCGGGCGCGCCGGTGGCGGCGGTGCAGTTGAAGTATGGGATGTTCATCCAGAACGTGGTGGACTTCCTGATCGTGGCGGTCGCGGTGTTTGCGATGGTCAAGGTGATCAACAGCCTGCGGCGGAAGCAGGAAGCGGCGGCGAAGTAGGCCGGAGCGGCGGAGAAGAATGCCGCGGCCGCGGACGCGAAGAAAGACGGGTTTACGACGGCCGTGAACGCCGGCCTGACGATGACGGACGGCAACAGCGAGACGCTGGCGGCGAACGCGAGCCTGGTGACCGAAGGCGAGAAGGCGCAGCTCGGCTCGGTGCGGGCGGGCGTGGAAGGCAACTACGGCGAGAGCACGGTGGACGGCGTGAAGGACACGACGGTCGAAAACGCGAAGGTGTTTGCGAACGCGAAGAAGACTTTGACGCCGCGGACGTTCGCCTCGCTGGACGGCACGGTGCTCTACGACGACGTGGCGCTGATTGATTACCGGGCGACACTGGGTCCCGGCGCAGGCGCATACCTGGTGAAGAACGACCGGCACGAGTTGTCGCTGGAAGCCGGGCCGTCCTACGTGTGGGAGAAGGTGGACCGCGTGAACGACGACTATCTGGCGCTGCGGTTTGCGGAACGCGGCACCTGCCAGGCGACGAAGACCGCCAAGCTGGTGCAGTCGTTGGAATATGTGCCGGAAGCCGGGGATTTCAGCAACTACCTGTTGACCGGCGAGGCCGGCATCGAAGCCGCGATCAGCGAGCACCTGAATTTGCGCGTGGTGGTGCAGGACAAATATGACAGCACGCCCGTGGAAGGGGCGGAATACAACGATGTCAGCCTGATCGCCGGCATGGGATTGACGCTATAGAATTTGAATACCCCAAGGGGGAAAACAAACCGACTGCAACGGTATCCCGTTGCAGGCGTATTTGTTGCATCTAGCAATCCGCAACGACAAAAATGTAAAAAAATTTATTGTTAAGAAAATGTTTAGCGGTATAGTGTTTGCCTAATCATGGAAACGACAAAGATAGACAAGACGGAAAACGGCACGGGTAAACCACGTATGGATGTATTCAAGCTGCGGGCGGCATTTCACCGCGCCGGGCTGCGGTTGACGCGGCAGCGGCTGGCGATCTATCGCGAATTGGAAGCGCGCATGGATCATCCCGACGTGGAGAAACTTTACAAGGCCGTGCGGCCGCGGATTCCACGGATTTCCCTGTTCACGGTCTACCGGACGATGAACGTGCTGGAAGCGGCGGGGCTGGTGTGGCGGGTGGCGACTTGGAAGAGCCACGCCCGCTATGGCGCGATGCTGGATGCGCACGCGCACTTTCTATGTGAAAACTGCGGCCGCATCGATAACGTGGAAGTCGGCGACATCTCGGGATTAAACCAACGCGTGGCCGGCCAGTTCGGCGAAGTTGCGCGGGTGGACATGATTTTCCACGGCGTGGGAAAATGCTGCGCGGCCGCGCCGGTCGCCGTCTCCCCATAGGATGGCCGCGGGCGCCGTCCCCAACGGCAGGAACACAAACGGCCGCCGGGAAACCGGCGGCCGGCTTGCTTTCCGGGTGGCGGCGCTAGATTTTGGAGCCGGTATAGAGGTTGTGCTTGTAGGGGTCGTGCCAATGCTCGATGAAATCGAGCGCCATGGCGTCGCCATCCACCGTGGCGACGATTTCGCCGTCGCCGACGCCGGGGTTGGTCAACGGGCCGGTCGCGGTGCTGCCACTGACGGTGTAGGTGCCGCGCATGTGGACGGGTCCGCTCAACGTATCCTTCATGACGAAGGTGCCGTTGGCGTCGAAGAGGATGTACATGCTGCTGCCATCCTGGCCGGAGGTCAATTCCCAGGTGCCGACGAACCGGGCGTTGGCGGACGAGGAGGAATTCGTGGACGCCGTGGCGGAGTTGGTGCTGGCGGCCGTGGAATTGGTGCTGCTCGACGTGTTGTTGGTGGCCGAGCTGGTCGTATTGGTGCTGCCGCCATCATCGTCTTCGTCATCGCCCGGGGGACCGCCGCTGCCGCAACCGGCCAGGGCGAGGGAGATCAGCAGGGCCAGCGCGGCGGCCCAGAGGAGGCGAAAAGGGGACTGCATGGAATTGCCTTTCTTCATCAAATGGATTTTCAGGGGGCGCAGAGTAGTTCAGATCCAGCCGCGAAGTCGATAATAAAGAAGCGCGGCGCCCTCACGCAGGGCATGGGTGGAATAGTCGAGATTGGTCCACAGATTGTAGCGGAAACGCAGGGACGAACCGATGTCGGGAATCGCGGCGCGGGCCGGGGATGCCGGGCCGGGTGAATCCAGGTCGGCCGCCCGCCAGGGGAGCGGATCCTCGATGGAAACGGCATAGGCCGGCCGGGCGGCCAAGGCCACCGGCCGGCCGGCTGCGGAGCAGGCTTGGCGGATGGCGGCCGCCGCGCGGCGCAGGTGCTCGGGGCTGCTGATGATCAGGATGTGCGCCGGGGTGCGCCGGCCGGCAAGATATTCGGCCAGGCGCAGGGCCTGCTCGCGGGTGTTGCGGCCGCCGTCGAGGATGCGCAGGCGCGGGCCGGCCACGCCGCGAAGCCGGAGTTCGGCCAGATAGGCGCGCGAGGACTCCGATTGGGCCGGGGCGAGGGGCATGGCGACGAGGACCTCGGCGCGGGGATATTCCGCGGCGGCCTGCGCCGCATAGTAGGTGCGCATGAGGCCGGATTCGCCGGGGATGCCGCTGCCGCCCATGACGAGGATGAGCGCGGGGGGCGCGGGGTCCGGGGCGGGGATTTCCATCAAGGATTTGAACGCGCGCCAGGGCAGGGGGGTGAACTGCGCCGCGCCGGCCAGCAGCGCCAATATGCCCGCGAGCAGGAGCAATCCGCGCGCCAGGCGCGCCATGAAACGGAACGAGGTCTTCATGGGCGCGCAGGGTAGCGCTTGCCGCCCGGCGGGAAAAGAGTTTCTTTTCCGGCGCGCCATGGCTACAAAACCAGGCATGAAGACGATGGTGCGGCTGGGCGTGTCGGTGTTGATTTCAGCGGGGATTCTCCTGCTGGTGCTGCGCGCGGCCGGGGCGACGGCGGGCGACGTGCTGCTGGCCCTGGGCCGGGTCGGCGCGGCGACCTGGGCCACCTACACGGCGGCGCAACTGCTGCAGGGCTGGCTGCGCGCGGTCCGTTACCGGCTGCTGCTGGCGGGTGCGGGCGTGGGGCCGCTGCCGCGCCGCGGACGCATGTTCGGGGTGACGCTGGCCCGGAACATGTTCGTGGACATGCTGCCGGCGCGGGCGGGGGAATTGGCGTATTGGGCGTTGCTGAACCGCGGCGAAGGCGTGAAAAGCGCGGATTGCGTCTCCTCGATGACCATCAGCGTATTGTTTGATTTCCTGGCGCTGGCGGTCGTGCTGGCGGGGGCCATGGCCGCACCGCTGGCGGGCGGCGCTGGCCGGGCGGCCCTGCTGTGGAGTGTCCTCTTGACCATCGTCGCGGTGGCGGCGGGCGGGGTGGCGTTGTTCCGCGGGCCCCGCTGGGCGGCGGCCGTTTTGCAGAAACTGCCGGCTGGCTGGCGGAATCGCCGGCCGTTGGCCGGACTGGAGAAATTCATGACCAAGCTGACGGATTCATTCCGGCACGTGGGCGGGTCGGGCGTGTTGTGGCGGGCGGCGGGGTTGTCGGTGGCCATCCGGGCGGTGAAATACCTGGGGTTGGTGGCCGCCTTTACGGGCGTTGCGCAGGTGCTGCGGCCGGCGCTGGCCGGATTGCCCCTGTGGCAGACGCTGGTGGGCCTGATCGGCGGCGAAGTCGGCGCGGCGCTGCCGGTGCCGACGTTCCTGAGCCTGGGCAGCTATGAAGCCGCCGGCGCCGGCGCGTTGCACCTGGCGGGGGTATCCGCCGCGGATGCCGCGCTGGTGCTTTTGGGAACGCACGCGGCCAGCCAGGTCGTGGATTATGCGCTGGGCGGTCTCGGCCTGCTGGGCCTGTTGTGGGGCGGCCGCAAGCGCGTGGCCTGGGCGGCGGGCGGCCTCCTGCTCGGCCTGCTGGCGGCCGGAGGCGGGGCCATGGAATGGCGGGCGCGGGAAAAGGC
>CAZMOR010000105.1:0-15525 GCA_964567795.1 uncultured Verrucomicrobiota bacterium | reverse complement strand
ACCGACATGGAGCGCAACACGAAGGCGGAGGTCATCGCCTCCACCTTCGACGAGCCGCCGGAGCGGCACGTGCAGATCGCCGACATCGTCATCGAAATGGCCAAGCGCCAGGTCGAAGCCGGCAAGCACGTGGTGATCCTGCTCGACTCGATCACGCGCCTCGCGCGGGCCTACAACACCCTGCAGCCGCACAGCGGCAAGATCCTCTCGGGCGGCGTGGACGCCAACGCGCTGCACAAGCCCAAGCGCTTCTTCGGCGCGGCCCGCAACATCGAAGGCGGCGGCAGCCTGACGATCATCGCCACGGCGCTGGTGGACACCGGCAGCCGCATGGATGAAGTGATTTTCGAGGAATTCAAGGGCACGGGCAACATGGAGTTCTGCCTCGACCGGTTCCTGGTCGACAAGCGCATCTTCCCGGCCATCAACATCGAAAAGTCGGGCACCCGCAAGGAGGAGCTGCTGATGCATCCCGACGAGCTCAGCCGCGTCTGGATCCTGCGCAAGGCCCTCAACGGCGTGCCGGCCGTCGAGGCGATGGAACTGTTGATCGGCCGGCTGAAGAAAACCAAGACCAACCTGGAATTCCTGATGACCCTGCAGGGGTAGGGTGGGCGTGACCTCGCTGGGCCTCCATGTTCCGATGGGCCGCGAAGCGCGGCAGCCGTGGGTGCGCGCCGCGCTTTTCGCGGCGGCGCTGGCGGTTTCGCTGGCGTTGCACGGCCTGCTGCTGGTCGAGTTTCCGGCGCTGGCGGTGGGCCGGCCGGCGGACTGGTCCGCCAAGGTCAAGCCGCGCCCGCTGGTGATGCGCGAAGTGCGCACTGCGCCCGACCTGCCGCGCTATGTCCAGCCGGAGAAATTCCGGCCGGAGAATCCGGAGGCCTTTGCCGACGTGGAACCGCTGCAGAAAAGCCTGCTGGCGGACCTGCAGGCCGGCGCGGAGGCGGTGGAATTCACGCCGCCCGCACCGGCCGAGGCGGCCGCGCCGGTACCGGCGCCGCCGGCCGACCTGGCCGGCATGGATTTCCGGCAGGACATCCTCCAGATCGAGAAGAAAGCGGCCCGCGATGAACTGGCGGCATTGCCGCGGGTCACGGCTCCGGCCGTTGAACGCATCGCCGGGGCGCCGGACATCACCCTGCCGGCGACGGCGGATGCCATTGCGGCGGCGGCGGCCGCCGCCGACGGCCGCGGTGACGCGTCCTTGAAGGGCCTGTCGGTCCTGTCCCATCTGGGGCCCGCCGCCGGCGCCATGATTGATGCCGCCCGTGCCGGGGCTTTGTCGGACGCCGAGCGCTTGCGCGAGCAGGGCCGGATGCTGGACGAAAAGACCACCGACGTGACGGACATCCAGCCCATCGAGCAGTTGCTGGAAGTGGCGGTTTCGACCTACAAGGCCTCGGACGAGAACGCGCTCTATTTCGAACTCGCCCTGTCGCGCGCGGGCGTGGAGGCCCTGCCCGTGCTGCCGAAAGACGTGCTGCTGGTGCAGGACTGCTCCGAGAGCATGACCCGCTCCAAGCTGGATTATTTCAAGGAAGGCATCATCGGCTACCTGCGCACGCTGACCACGGTGGACCGGCTCAACCTGATGCGCTACAGCGACACGCCGACCCTGTGCTTCCCCGACTGGCAGCCGGTCACCGCGGAGGGCCTCGCGCAGGCGGCGCGCTTCACCGACGACATGCGCGCCCGAGGCCAGACCGATCTCTTTTCACCGTTGCAGGAAGTGCTCAAGCTGCCGCGCCAGGCCGGCCGGCCGATGATCGTCGTGCTGATGACCGACGGCCGCCCCACGATGGGCACGGTGGACAGCTCGGACATCATTGCCCGGTTCAGCAAGGCCAACCAGGGCGAGGTGTCGGTTTTCACGGTCGGCGCCGGGGACCGCGTGAACTCGTTCCTGCTGGACCTGCTGGGGCACAACAACCGCGGCGGCTCGTGGATCATGCCCCTGCGTGAACAGATTCCCGACGCCGTCCAGCGCGCCGCGCGCGAACTGTCGCGCCCCGTGCTGGCGAACCTGGAGTACCGCTTTTCGGGCGATTCCGCGGCCGAGGTCTATCCCGGCACCTTGACGCATCTGTATCTCGACCGGCCGCTGCGGCTGGTCGGCCGTTGCCCGCTGGACCAGAAGTCGGCGGTGCTGCAGATCCTCGGCGAATCCGGCGGGCAGAAGCGCGACATGGTTTTCGCGCTCGACCTGGCCGGAGCGGAGGACGGCGGCGAGGGGCTGCGCCGCGAATGGGTGGCCCAGAAGATCTACAAGCTCATCAACGACCACATGGCCAGCGGCCGCGCGGAAACCGTGCAGGAGATCCGCAACCTGTCCGCCGAGCACAACGTGCCGCTGCCCTACGGCGCCGACTTCCCGCTGTAAAGGCGCCGGGCGGCGGCCCCCATGCGGGGGCTCGCGGCTCATCACCGCCCGCCGGTTTTCCACACCATGGAAAAACTTTCAGGAAATTTTCCATACAATGGAAAAACTTTGGGCCATTTTTCCACACTGTGGAAAAAAGTTTTCCACAGTGTGGAAAAACCATAAGCCGCGCTTCCCCGCATGGGGGGGGGCGGGGCGGGGAATTCCATCTTGTCGGGCGAAACGTTTCGTGGGATGATGCGGACAAGTCGGCGCGTCGCGCGGTGTGCCGGACAACCTGAGGAGTTTGCCCATGAAGCCCATTCTGACCGAGCCCGAAATCAACGCCATCATCTACGGCATGCACGGGGCACCGTTCACGCTGCTGGGGATGCACGAGACCGGGGCGAAGAAGCCGGGCGTGGTGGTCCGCACCTTCCGGCCGTCGGCGACGAAGGCGGAGCTGGTGCGCAAGTCCGACGGCGCGGTGTTCGAACTGGCGCGCATCCATGCGGACGGGCTCTACGAGCTGTTCATCCCGAACGAGAAGCCGTTCGTCTACCTGCTGCGCTACACGTGGTTCGACAAGTCGACGTCGGACCTGGAGGACCCGTACCGGTTCCCCCTGCAGCTGACGGACTTGGACATGTACCTGCTGGGCGAGGGGACGAATTTCAAGGCGTACCACAAGCTGGGCGCGCACCCGCTGACGCTGGACGGCGTCACGGGCGTGCACTTCGCGGTGTGGGCGCCGAACGCCGTCCGCGTGAGCGTGGTGGGCTGGTTCAACAACTGGGACGGGCGCATCCACCCGATGCAGCAGCGGGGCAGCTCCGGGCTGTGGGAGCTGTTCATTCCACACCTGAAGGCGGGCGATCTCTACAAGTTCGAGGTGAAGGGCCACAACGCGTTCCTGGCGCAGAAGGCGGACCCGTTTGCGTTTGCGTCGGAACTGCGGCCGCGCTCGGCCTCGATGGTGTGGGACACGGCGAAGTACCAGTGGCAGGATGCGGAATGGATCGAAAAACGCGAGCAGACGCACTGGCTGGACGAGGCCATCACGGTTTACGAGGTGCACCTGTCGTCATGGCGGCGCAACCCGGACGAGAACAACCGCATGCTGACCTACAAGGAGCTGGCGGAGACGCTGATCCCGTACGTGAAGAAGATGGGCTACACGCATGTTGAGATGCTGCCAATCAGCGAGCACCCGTTCGACGGCTCGTGGGGCTACCAGACGATCGGCTACTATTCGCCGACGTCGCGCTTCGGCAATCCGGACGATTTCAAGGCGTTCGTGGACAAATGCCACCAGGAGGGCATCGGGGTGATCATCGACTGGGTGCCGGCGCATTTCCCGAAGGACGGGCACGGGCTGGCCTATTTCGACGGCACGCACCTCTACGAGCACGATGATCCGCGGCTGGGCGAGCACAAGGACTGGGGCACCTACATCTTCAACTCCGGCCGCAACGAAGTGCGGGCGTTCCTGCTGTCCAACGCGATCTTCCTGGCGGATGTGTACCACATCGACGGCCTGCGCGTGGACGCGGTGGCGTCGATGCTGTACCTCGACTACTCGCGCAAGGAGGGGGAGTGGATTCCCAACAAGTACGGCGGGCGCGAAAACCTCGACGCGGTGGATTTCCTCAAGAAGTTCAACGAGCTGGTGCACCAGGAGTATCCCGGGTTCCTCACGTTCGCGGAGGAATCGACGGCGTGGCCGATGGTGTCGCGGCCGACCTACCTGGGCGGGCTGGGGTTCGACCTGAAGTGGAACATGGGCTGGATGCACGACACGCTCGACTACATGCACAAGGATCCGGTGTTCCGCAAATACCACCACCACCAGATGACGTTTTCGATGATCTACGCGTTCAACGAGAACTTCATCCTGCCGTTCTCGCACGACGAAGTGGTGCACGGCAAGGGCGCGATGCTGGCGAAGATGCCGGGCGACATGTGGCAGCAATTCGCGAACCAGCGCCTGCTGTATGCCTACATGTACGCGCATCCGGGCAAGAAGCTGACGTTCATGTGCATGGAAATCGGCCAGTGGCGCGAGTGGCAGCACGGAGAAAGCCTCGACTGGCACCTGCTGCAGTACGATTCGCACGCGGGCCTGCAGCGGCTGGCGCGCGACCTGAACGAGATGATCAAGGGCTTCGGCTGCCTGCACCAGATCGATTTTTCCTGGGAGGGGTTCGAGTGGATCGACCTCAACGACTGGGAGAACAGCATGCTCTTCACGCTGCGCAAGGGGAAGGATCCGGACGACCTCATGGTGTGCGGGTTCAATTTCACCCCGGTGCCGCGCGCGGAATACCGCATGGGCGTGCCGCGGGCGGGGACCTATGAAGAGGTGCTCAACACCGACGCGACGATCTACGGCGGCAGCGGCGTGGGCAATCCGCGCTTCGTCAAGGCCGAGAAGCGCGAATGGCAGGGACGGGAGTATTCGATCCCCGTGGTCGTGCCGCCGCTCGGCGCCGTCTATTTCCGCTTCCGGCCCGACATGGAAGGCCATGTCTAGGGCTCCGGCCGCAGCCGTTTTCGCAAAGGCAGGAACATGAAAATATTCGCCCGCAATTTCAAATGGCTTCTGGTGGCGGCCGTGCTGGCCGTCAACCTGGCGGTCGGCGCCCGGCTGTATTCACAGGAAACGGCCGTGGCCGAGGAAAAGGCCGCCCAGGATTCGCCCTACGAGATGTACACGCTCTTCTCGAAGGTCGTGGAGCAGGTGCGTGCCAACTACGTGGATGCCGACAAGAGCACCTACAAGAACCTGATTTACGGCGCCTTGCGCGGCATGCTGCAGTCTCTCGACCCGCACAGCCAGTTCATGGATGAAGAGGCTTTCACCGCCATGAAGGAGGATACCGCCGGCAAATTCGGCGGCCTGGGCATCACCATCGGGATCAAGGATGACGTGCTCACGGTCATCGCCCCGATGGAGGACACGCCCGCATTCCGCGCCGGCCTGCTGTCGGGGGACAAGATCGTGGAGATCAGCGGCGACAGCACCGACGGACTGGCGCTGGAGGATGCCGTCAAGAAGCTGCGCGGCGACCCCGGAACGAAAGTGAAAATCAAAATATTCCGGCCCAAGACGCAGCTTATGAAGGACTTCGAGCTGGAGCGCGCCATCATCAACGTGCCCAGCATCAAGGACACCCGCGTGCTGGATGGCGAAATCGGCTATGTGCGCATGCTGCAGTTCGGCGAAGATACGGCGGACGATTTGCAGAAAGCGCTGGCTGAGCTCGAGGCGCAGAAGGTGCGGGCGCTGGTGCTCGACCTGCGCAGCAATCCGGGCGGCCTGCTGACCGCGGCGGTCGAAGTGGCGCAGAAGTTCCTGCGCCGCGGTGACCTGATCGTGTTTACCCGGGGCCGTGACAACCGCATGGAAAAATCCTACCGGGCCCGGGCACGCGAAACTTTCCCCGACGTGCCGATGGTGGTGCTGATCAACGGATTCAGTGCCAGCGCGTCCGAAATCGTCGCCGGCGCCCTGCAGGACAACAAGCGCGCCGTGCTGGTGGGCGAGAAGAGCTTCGGCAAGGGTTCCGTGCAGAGCGTCCTGCCGCAGGAAGGCGGCACGGCGATCCGCCTGACCACGGCCAAGTACTACACGCCCAGCGAACGCGTGATCCATGATGTCGGCATCGAACCGGATGTCGTGGTGCCCATGTCGGTCGAGAATTGGCGGAACATCCTCCTGGCGCGTAACCGCGCGGAGGAAACCAACGGCCTGGACTCGGCCACCACCAAGGACGAGGGCTGGATTGCAGGCGCCGACGAAGAAGATCTGCCGGTCGGCGGGACCACCAATACCGCGTCCGATGCAGAGGTCGATCTGGACCATGTGTCCGATCCCCAGCTCGACCGCGCCTGCGACATGCTGCGCGGCATCCTGGTGTTCGAAAAGCGTTGATTCCGGCATCCGGCCGTGCTGATTCTCGGTATCGAATCCTCCTGCGATGAAACCGCAGCGGCGGTCGTGCGCAACGGCCGCGAAGTGGTGTCCTCCGTGGTGCACAGCCAGATCGCCAGCCACCGGCCGTACGGCGGCGTGGTGCCGGAGATTGCTTCTCGCGAACACGTCGGGAATTTTCCGGTTGTGACCGCCGACGCCCTGGCCCGCGCGGGGATCCACGCCCGCGACCTCGATGCCATCGCCGTGACCCACGGTCCGGGCCTGGTCAGTTCATTGCTGATCGGCCTGTCCGGCGCCCGGGCGCTGGGCCAGGCGCTGGGCAAGCCCGTCTGGGGCGTGAATCATCTGGAAGCCCACGTGGCCGGAATGTTCCTGGATCCAGCGGCACCGGGGCCGGCGGAAGCCTGTCCGGCCCTGGTTCTGATGGTGTCCGGCGGGCATTCGTGCCTGATTGACATGCTGGGGGTGGGGCAATACCGCCTGCTGGGCCAGACCCTCGACGATGCTGCCGGAGAATGCCTCGACAAAGGCGCCAACCTGCTGGGCCTGGGGTATCCCGGCGGACCGGTCATTGAACGCGCTGCGCAAGGGGGCGATCCCGGCTATGTGGCGTTTCCCCGCGGCCTGGAGCATGCCAAGAACCGCCGGACCGACAACGGGCTCGACATCGAAATGTGCCTCAGCTTCAGCGGTCTCAAGACCGCGCTGCTGTATCACCTCAAGCATCATCCGGAGGATCGGGAGCGGCATCTCGCGGACCTGGCGGCGTCCTACCAGGAAGCCGTGGTGGATGCGCTGGCCCGGCGCGCGGCGCGGGCGTTGCGGGCGACCCAGGCGCGGACCCTGGCCTGCGTGGGCGGCGTGGCCAAGAATTCCAGCCTGCGGAAAAAATTGGAGGCGCTGGCCCGGCGCCACGGGGCCCGGTTGCTGCTGACACCCATGGCCTATTGCACCGACAATGCCGCCATGGTCGCCGCCGCCGCCGGCATGCGGGCCCTGGCGGGCCTTGGCAATCCCGCCGCGGTGGAAGCGGATCCCAGCCTGCCGTTGATCGAGGACGTTCCGGAGCAGGCATGACGCGGAGCGGGTCAGCGACCGGCGCCGAGTCCGCGCTCCGGTTCCCCGGGTGGCTGCTGGTGCTCCTGGTGGCGACCCGCCTGGCCCTGGTGGCCTTGCAGCCGTTTATTGCCGCGCAGGTGCCGGAATGGGCGTGGGCGAACAACGATGGCTATGACACCTTGGCCATCAACTGGGTTGACACCGGGGTATACTCGCTCGAACCCGGTGTGCCGACCGCCCTGCGCCTGCCGCTGTATCCCGCGCTGATCGCGGCGGCCTACGTGCTTGCGGGGCCGGCGTATCCCTGGCTCGTGATGCTGATTCAGGCCATGCTCTCCGTCTGGACGGGCCTGCTGCTGTTCCGGATGGCGGTGCTTTTGTTCGACCGCACCTGCGCCCTTCTGGCGATGCTGCTGTTCCTCGCGCATCCGCTGGTGAACAACTTTATCTTCCGCTGCGCGACGGAAACGCTCTTCACCTTTTTAGTGACCGCGCTGGCCTATGCCGGAGTGCGATTCCTGCGGACCCGGCAGAGCCGTTATCTGGCCGTTGCCGCGTTGACCATGGGGCTGTCCCTGCTGGTGCGGCAAACTCTGTTGCCGCTGGCCTGGCTGGCGTGGGCGGGACTTGCCGTCTGGAGTCTGTGCGGCCGCCGGGAGTGGTGGCGGCGCCTGGCCTGGACGCTGGCGGCCGGCGGAATCGTTGCCGGGCTGCTCGCGCCCTGGCTGGTGCGGAACGGTCGGGCGGCCGGCGGTGCCTGGGTGCTCCAGACCTGGGTCGGGCAGCCCGTCTGCCAGGGAGCCTATGTGAACCAACACCTGGATGATTTTTTTGCCGGCCGCCGTACGCTGACGCAACTGGACCAAGCCGGCTTGTTTGAGATTCGCCAACTGGACAAGCGCTTGGCGCGCGGATTGCCGGCGGGGACGACCGGAATCGCCCGGGAAGTGGCCGCAGACCGGTTTTTCCGCGAACGGGCGCGTGTGCTCGCCCAGCGGTCGCCGCGGGAATTTCTCCGCCAGACGGCGCGGAATCTGCTGTGGGCGCCTGTTCTGCAGATGACCTGGCGCAGTACACGGATCCTGATGTGGTGGAACTGGCCGTTGCTGGTCTTCGGATTCTGGGGGCTGGGCGTTTGTGTCTGGCAAACACCCCGGACCATTATCGCCGCCGCGCCGCTTGTCATCCTGCCAGGATATCTAGCGGTTGCCCACGCCCTGGTGTGGCCGCAGGCGCGTTATCTGCTGCCCGGGCTGGTGCTGTTCCAGGCGTTTTCCGCCTGGGGAATCCTCGCGGTTGTCAGGGCTTTCCGGAACCGAAGGAAACCGGAATTCCATCCTGCGTCCACTTGACGAGGGTGGAACGTACTGGACCGAAACGCGATTCGACATCCGCGAACAGCACGGCGGGTTTGGACAAGGCGACCCACACGGATTTCGGCCGGTTGCGGGAAAACAGGGTCGGGGAGTGGGATTCGGCATTCACCGGAATGGCCTCCAGGCGGCCGAACGGAGTGCGGATTTTTTTCGGCTCGCCCACGTGGATTTCCAGATCGTGGATGCGCCCGTCCATGACCATTTGATAGGGGCCGTCTACCTTCAACGGTCCGCCGACAATGGCATCGCGCAGGTCGAAAAAGAACGACACCAGATCGCGTGAACCTACCGGAACGGAAAACGCGCTGACCGTTTGGGCAGCGGAATTGGTCCAGACGGCCTTGCCCAGATCGGGCCAGATAACCAGGGTGTCGTCCTGGCGGAAGTCATTTTCCCGCACCTTCTTGTGAATCGTGTGGCGCGGTCCGTCGGCCGTCTGGTCATATTCGCATTCGACCGAGGTGTCCACGGGATAGACCACGGCGATCCACGGCCGGTTCCACATGCGCAGGGAGCGGACGAGATGCCCCGCCGCGTTGGTTTCGCTCTGGATCACCATGGTGCCGATCGAGACGCCGACCCACGTGATGTCATATTCCATCCGCTCCACGCCGGCGGCCCGGGCGGGGATCGTGCCGACGACCGTCAGCAGGCCCAGAAGGCAAATCATGGCGCGGTAAAAATTCATTGGCGCGCCATCATGCCGGAGGAACGCCCGGCTTGCAAGCGCGGGGGCGGATGTGCGAATCTTGCCCGCCATACGGGAGAAACAACCATGCGGCGATGGATGATGGGATTGGCGGTCATGGGGCTCGCGGCTTGCGCCGCCCAAGGCGAAACCGTGCTGGAGCGGGTTTTGAAATCCTACGACTCCATTCAGAGCCTGAGCTGCGAGATCCGGCGCGATACGCCGCTGGCCGACGGCCAGACTCTGCGCATGCTCAGCCGCGTGTATTACCAGCGCCCCGACAAGCTGCATGTCGAGAACTTCAGCCCTGTAAAGCGCCGGATCGTCAGCGACGGCAGCGTGTTCCGCAGCTACACCGAAGGCGCGCCCAAGGGCTTTTCCCGGCCGGTGGCGGAATTGAACGACGAAATGCTGCGCAATCTGCGGATGGTGCCCGGCTCCGCGGCCAACCTGCTGGAAGTCCTGAAGGGCGCCAAGGAAGTCATGCTGGAGCCGACGGCGGAATTCCCGGTCCGCGCGGGCTATGACAACGGCAAGTCCTTCGCGGTCCTGAGCTTGGACGCCCAGGGCCGGTTGGCGCGGTTCGAACTGTACAGTTCGGCCGCCCTGACGGATCAATTGACCCGCACGGATTTCTCGGCTTTCCAGGAAGCGGCGCCGGGCGTTTGGATCGCCTGCCTGCAGCAGGCGAAAGTCATGGTGCAGGGCCTGGAACGTACGGAAACCACGCGGGTGGACAATCTCGCCGCCAACGGGGAGATTCCGGCCTCGCTCTTCCAGGCGGAGGCATTTTTCCCGAACGTGGAGTTCGTGGACTCGTTCGAGAAAATCGTCGAGTAACCGCTTGACGGAGATTGACATCGGCCGGACCCGTTGGCAGAATTTTTGACAAAGAATTAATAACACAGGAGAACACAAGCATGAAGAAACTGGTTGCAAGTTTGCTGATTGGTTTGTTTGTGATGATGGCGGTGGCACCGGCTGCCAGCGCCGCGGAAAAGGGCAAAGGCCGCGGCGGATTCGTGGGCTTTATCGCGGGCTGCTGCTTCGGCATCCGCTCGGGCTCGGCCTACAACGATGGCAAGGAAATCCACTTCCGCGAGTGGTGCCGGTTGATTCCCTACGTGAACATCGTGTTCGCGATCTGGGACGGCATTGACGGCGCGGGCGGCACGACGACGGCCGACCTGGCCGCCAAGTACGGCGCGACCTACTACTAAACCGACCTGAACAGGAGACCAATTCATGAAGAAAATCATTGCGAGTCTGTTGGTGGTGCTGTTTGTCTTGTTTGCGGTCGCTCCGGCGGCCACGGCGGCGAATGACAGCAAGGGCGGGTTCATGGGCTTCCTCGTCGGCTGCTGCTTTGGCATCCGCTCCGGCGCGGCCTATAACGATGGCAAGGATCTCCACTGGCGCGAGTGGGTCACGATCATTCCCATCGCCGGCCTCATCGTCGGCATCCTGAACGGCTTGGACGGCATGAACGGCCTAACGACGAAGGACATGGCCGCCCAGTACGGCGCGAACTTCTACTAAGCCGATGTCCGTTCCGCGGGCAACCGCACGAAAGATTCCGGGCCTGGTGCCCGGAATCTTTTTTTTCATTCTGACCTTGGCCGCCGCGGCGGGTTCCGGTTTGGAACTCGCTGCGGATTTGTTTGCCGAGGAACAGTGGGCCGCCGTGCGCACCGAAAGCCTGCGCGTGCAGGCGGCATCAGCCGGCCCCGAAACGGACCGGGCGCGCCTGCTGGCAGCGGTCAGCGCCCTGCGCCAGGCCACCGGCCACGCCGCCGCCAAGGACGATTTAAGCGCCTTGTGGCGGTCGGAATCCGCCGATCTCGAAACCCGCTGCATGGCGGCCTATGAATTCGGCCTGGCGGATTGGCGCGACCGCGGCACCAACGCTCCGGCCGCCTTGGAATTCGCTTATCTGCAGACCCGCGACACCCCGCTGTTCTGGCGCGCAGGCTGCTCGCTCTATTTCTACCTCAAAGCCGACCAGCCGCTGCGCACGGAGAAGGCGGCGGTCTGGCAGTCGCTGCAAAGCTGCCGCGACGCCTGGCCGCTGGAAGTCTGGCGCGAATGCCGGCCGCGGCCCCCGGCCGGCGAATCGCTGCTGGCCCAGCCCGGCCAGTGGGTGGTGAAGTTCTATCGCGCGGAAATCGGCCCGGCCATCGGCTCGCGCTGCGACCTGCAACCGAGCTGCTCCGAATATTTCCGGCAGGCCAGCCAGGCGCACGGCCTGCTGGGCATTCCGATCATGGCCGACCGCTTTGTGCGCGAACCCTCGGTCGTGGCCGCGAAGGAAACGCCCGTGACCATGCCCGACGGCCGCATCCGCTACGCCGATCCGGTTTCCGACCACGACTATTGGCTGAAGGAAGACGCCCCATGAAAACCGCCCTGACCCTTGGATTCATCCTGCTGGCCGCCGCCGCCGCCCGCGCCGCGGAACCCGCGCAACTGGCACTGGACCTGGACGCCGAAGGGCAGCGGGCTGCCGCCGCCATCGAATTCCGCCGCCTGGCGCTGGCCGACGCGGATGCCGGAAACCGCGCGGGCTGGTACTGGCTGGCCGCGCATGAATACGCGCAGGACGGCCAGTGGGAGCGCTCAAACCAGATGCTGGACCGCGCCGAAGACGCCGCGCCGCTGGCGCTGGCCGTGCCCGTGACGTGGCGCCGCGCGGAAAACGCGCTGCAGGAAAAAGACTGGACCAGCGCCGCCTTCCACTTCGACAGCCTGCGCCTCAAAGTGGATGCCGACGACTGGCGCGAATTCGCCGCGCGCGGCGCGGCCGCCGCGCACCTGCGCGACCGCGATCCCGCCAGCGCAAGGCAGGCGCTCGCCAGCGCGCCCGGCGATCTGGAATCCGCCCGCGCGGCCATCGATCAATACGCGGCACGGCGCGACAAGAAACCGTGGGTCGGCGGCGTGCTGGGCATCGTGCCCGGCCTTGGCTACATCTACTCCGGTGAATACGCCAACGCCGCGCGCTCGATCATCCTCAACAGCCTGTTCATCTGGGGCATGGTCGAGACCGCCGATGACGACCAATGGGCCGTGTTCTCGGTGCTGACCTTCGCGGAATTCACGTGGTATTCCGGCAGCATCTACGGCGGCCTCGATTCCGCGCACCGCCACAACCAGCGCCGGCTCGATGCGGCGGTGAACGACGTGCGCGGCGAAAAACGCCCGCAGCCCGACGTGTCGCAGGTTCCGCTGATCGCGCTGAAATTCGAGTTCTAAGCCGGCTGCCCCCATGCGGGGGCGCGCGGCTCAAGCCCCGGGAAAAGTTTTCCACACTGTGGAAAACTTTTTTCCACAGTGTGGAAAAATTCGCCGATTTTTTCCACACAATGGAAAAACTTTCACGGAATTTTCCACACAATGGAAAAACGTTGAGTCCGTTTTTCCACAGTGTGGAAAAACCGCGAGCCGCGATTCCCCGCACCGGGGCGTGCGGATTTCAGGGCGCCGCGGCGGGCGGCGCCGCGCCCTGCATTTCCAGCAGGCGCTTGATGCGCTCCGCGGTGGGCGGGTGCGTGCCGAACACGCTGGCCGAGCCCGCGGCCGCAAGCGGATTGATGATGTACATCGGCGACACCACGCGGTTGACGGGGATTTTCTTCGCTTCCTGCTCGGTGGAGATTTTCTGCAGCGCGCCCGCCAGCGCGGCGGGATAGCGCGTGAACTGCGCGGACGACGCGTCCGCGAGAAACTCGCGCTGGCGCGAACACGCGAAATAGAGCAGGCGCGCAATGAGCGGCGCGAGAATCGCGAGGAGCAGCGCGACGATCATCATGATCGCCATGGCCGCGCCGCCGTTCTTGCCGGAGGAGGAAGACGAACGCCGGCGACTGCCGCTGCCGCCGTAGAACATCATGCGCATGCCGAAATCGGCCAGCAGCACGATGGCGCCGAGCGTCACGCCGGCCAGGGTCATGAACAGCGTGTCGCGGTTCGAAATGTGCCCAAGTTCATGGGCGATCACGCCTTGGAGTTCATCGCGGCTCAGCCGTTCCAGCAGGCCCGTGGTGACGGCGACGCACGCGCGCTCGGGCTTGAGACCGACGGCGAACGCATTGGGCACGGGCGTGTCGATGATGTACACCTTCGGCATCGCGGGCAGGGCCGCGGCGATGCGCATTTCCTCGACGATGTTGTAGAGCTGCGGCGCGTCGTCGTGTGAAACTTCGCGCGCATTCGCGGAGGACAGCAGCACGGACTCGCCGCCGGCCATGTTGACGAGGAGCAGGATGCCCCAAATGCACAGGCCGATGAAGGCACCGAAGTAAGCCGATTGGACGGTGCCGCCAGATAGCATGCCGATGGAACTTCCCGTGGCCGCCAGCAGCACCGCCAGGATCGTAATCAGCCATGCCGAACGCCGTTTGTTTGCGGCGATGGCTTCCCACATCACAGGACTGCTCATGGGGTTGCGAATAACCAGTTATTGACTGGATTAAGCCTAGAACTTGACCTGGGGCGCGGCGCGTTCAGCGGCATCCGTCAGCTCGAAGAGATCGCGCTTGGAGAAGCCCGCGGGGCCGGCGACGAGGTTGGAGGGGATGGTCTGGATCTTCGAATTGTAGCGCGTGACGCTGTCGTTGTAGGCCTGGCGCGCGAACGAGATCTTGTTTTCGGTGGAGGAGAGTTCCTCCTGCAGCGCGAGGAAATTCTGCGACGCCTTGAGGTCCGGATAGCGTTCGACATTGACCATGAGGCCGCGCAACGCGCCGGAGAGGGCGGCTTCGGCCGGGCCCGCCTGGGCGGGGCCTTTCGCGCTCATGGCCTCGCTGCGGGCCTTGGTAATGGCCTCGAGCGTGCCGCGTTCATGGGCCATGTAACCCTTCACAGTCTCAATGAGATTGGGGATCAAATCATGGCGGCGCTTGAGCTGCACGTCGATCTGGGCCCACGCATTATCCACGTAGTTGCGCAGGTGCACGAGGCTGTTGTAGATCGAGACAAACCACAATACCAGCACGGCTAAAAACGCGAGAAGAATCAAGACAGGGCCCATGTTTTTCCTTTCTTCGCGCGGGCGAAATGCCGGCGCGAAACTGAGAAAAGCATACGCAGGCCGATGTAAAACGCAAGCACGGCCGGCGTAAAACGGCGCAAATCCGCGCCGGAAAACGGGGCCGGACGACGTGGCGCCGCTGGCAAAGGGGTGAAAACCGGGCAGGAAAACCGGAAAAATACAGCGATTTCAGCCAATAAAAACGGGCATTTTATGAAAAAGTGAAATTTTTTCAAAAAAGGGTATTGACGGGAATGGGGGGTGCGCGTATTCTTGCCCGCACTTGAATGGATTGGGTCGCGAGAGCGGCCGATGAAATGAGAGTTTGGTTCTGTTAAAAAATGTGATCGGACCTGTTGACAAATAAGCCAGTCTCGGGTTAGATATACGACAGGATCAATTAAGCGAGCAGGATTGCCTGCCGCTGCGCGGTTCCGAATGTCCCTTGAACGAACAGGGAGAGGGATGAAGGAACTTTGCGCGTTTATGTTCTTTTGAAAACGGAATAAACATTCATGTAACACCGCTTCGAATCAGAAGTGGTGTGGTAAGTACAAACAGCTTGTGTTGAGTCTATAAGTTAATTCTTAAGACGGGTCCGGAACCTAAACCGGGCCGGTCGATAAGGATCAGCAAACTCGGACCGGCGGGCAACCGCTGGTTTGAACCCATATTTTTATGGAGAGTTTGATCCTGGCTCAGAACGAACGCTGGCGGCGTGGATTAGGCATGCAAGTCGAACGAGAATCTGGTCCTTCAAGTTTTCGGACAAGAAGGATCGGAGGACAGTGGCGGAAGGGTGAGTACAACATGGGTAATCTACCTCCAAGTTGGGTATAGCTCCTCGAAAGGGGAGATAATCCCGAATGTGGTGATCCGGCGCATGCCGGAGAATCTAAAGGCGGGGACCGCAAGGCCTGTCGCTTGGAGATGAGCCCGTGCACTATCAGCTAGTTGGCGGGGTAACGGCCCACCAAGGCTATGACGGTTAGCTGGTCTGAGAGGATGGTCAGCCACACTGGGACTGAGATACTGCCCAGACTCCTACGGGAGGCTGCAGTCGAGAATCATTCGCAA
>CAZMOR010000104.1:0-14034 GCA_964567795.1 uncultured Verrucomicrobiota bacterium | reverse complement strand
CGATGTCGTCCGTCAGGTCGCCGTTCAGGTTGAGATCGAAGAAGAGCCGGGCCTGGCCGGCCGGGTCGAAGGTCACGGCCAGGGGGAACCGCAGCAGGGCGGCGGAGCCCAGTTCCAGGAAGCCGTAGCGGGGTGCGCCGGGATATGCGGGTTCCTTGGTGATTTCCGCCGGCTTTTCCGGCGTCAAGACGATGCGGTTTTGCTCCGGAGTTGCACGGGGATAGTAGTCGGCGGCCTGGACGTGGCGGTCCCAGGCGGTGGACGCCTGCCGGTTCAGCGAGACTTTCACCCGGTACTGGTTGGGCGTGGCGGCGGTGAAGTTGGTCTGGCCGCTGCGCACCCAGATTTCGGCCAGCCCGTTGGTGTCGGTGGAGAGGAAGCGGTCCTCCGCGACTTCGGCGGTCTCCGCGCCGGCCTTGTGCAGGCGGAAGCCGACCCGGGCCACCGGGGCGGTGAAGCCGATGACGGCGAAGGGGCCGAAGGCATCGGTGCCCGTGAAATCGCAAGCGCGCGCTTGTGCGGACTCATCGCCCGGCCAAACCCGCACCTGCCAGCCGGAATAATCCCGGTCGGTGCGGTTGTAGTGGATCACGACGGTGGCGGCGGCCGCCGGATCATGGCCGGCCAGTTTGGCGATGCGGTTGCGGAAGGATTCCCGCAGCACTGCACCAGGCGGGCTGGATTTGGAAGGCGGATGTTCCCGGACGGGATGCAAGACCAGCGCCGCGTGCCGCTGCGGATCGAAGACCCAGGCCGGTACTTCCGGAGTGTTCTCCGGCGGAAGTTGGGCCTGTAGGCGGCGCCAGTCCGGTCCGGGGATGGCGGCGACCCGGCCGTTGGCATCGAGGCGGGCGCCCAGCGCCAGCCAGGTTTGCAGGGTCATGGTTGCCGGGTCGGGCGGCGGGACGGGCAGGCGCCAGAGCATTTCGCGGCCGCCGGGGCTCACCTGCAGCCAGGTGCCGTCCGGGCTGAAGCCGAGATGCCGGACGGAATACGGCCAGGGCGGGCCCAGGGGCTGGCCGCTGGCAGTCTGCCAGAAACTGCTCTGCTTGCTGTCCTCCACGACCAGGATCCGCCCGTCGGGGCTGAAGGTCAGGCGGCCAACGAGAGGGAGGGGCGGGTTTCGCGGCCGGCCCGTGGCGACATCCCACAGTACGGTGGTGCCGTCGGCCAGGCTGGTGGCTATGGTCCGGCCGTCCGCGGAGATGGCTAGCGCACTGTAGGCGCTGCCGAGAACCAGCGGCGGGCCGCATCTCTGGCCGGTCTCCAGATTCAGGATCGCTACGGTTTGCGTCTCCGGAGGCCGGACCATGGCGAGGTACCGGGCGTTGTCGCTGATCGCCGGGTAGCTTTTCTTTTCGGGATCTTGCGGGTCGCCATACAACTGGTTATCGGAAGCGGCATCCCAGACCATCCAGCCGAGCAGGGATTGGGCCACCAGCCGGCGGCCGTCCGGACTGAAGGCCAGGCCGTGGGCATAGGGGGCTTCCAGCGGCGGGCCGGTCAGTTTGCCGCCCTCCGCGGTCCAGCGCCGGATGACGCCGTAGATTTCATGTTCGCCGAAGGTCAGCGTGGCCACGATCCGGCCATCCGGGCTGAACACGGTTTTGCGCAGGTGGGCGATCACCGGGGGCAGGCGGGCCAGGATTTTTCCGGTGCGGCACTCGCGGACATGGATCATTTTGTTGCCGGCCATGGTGGCGATCCGGGCGGCGTCTGGGCTGACCGCCAGCAGGGTTTCATCCGGCTCGAGCGCCAGGGGCGGACCCAGCGTTTTGCCGGTGGCGAGGGAATGGAATTGGAGGGCTTGGCCGTCCGTCTGGATCGCCATGGATCCGGCGGCGGCGGCGAATTCGATCCGGTGCCGGGGGGGCGGCTGGCGAAGTTTTTCCGGAGGCCCGCCCAGCCGGTCCATGGCCCAAACCCGCGCGAGGCCGTCCTCGGACAGCGTAACGAGCCGCCGGCTGTCGGGGGTGAAACGGGCGGCCGTGACCGGCCCCTGGTGGATGACCGCGCGGTCCCGGGGCTGCAGGCCGTCGGTGCTCCACAATTGCAGGCGGCCTTCGGGGGTCGCGGTGAGCAGCCACCGGCTGTCGGGGCTGAACGCCTCCCCGGGTGGGATGGCGCTGCCGCTGGCGATGGGCGGGCCGACAGGCTGGAGGGAATCCGTCCGATAGAGATGGATGCCGTTGGCGGCGGTGAAGGCGAACAGGCGGCCGTCCGGACTGAAAGCCAGGCCGACAATATGCTGCCCCCCCGGGGGAGCATGAAGCGAGGGCAGGGGCAGGGGCGCGCCCAGGGGCTGGCCCGTGTTGGCATTCCAGAGTTGAATCGTGCCGTCGCGATGACGGCCGGCCAGCAGGGCGCCGTCGCGGCTGAACAGGGGTTCGGAGATGTCGGCGCTGTTGGTCAGATTGTCGGAGATGGGCGCGCCGGTATCCAGATCCCACAAGGAGGACTGGGCCTTCGACACGACGCACAGCTTTTTCCCGCCGGGGCTCAGAACCATTTTGGAGGCGTCGATCCGCGCATCCGCCGCGGGGCCGAGCAGCCGGCCGCTGACGGCATCTTTCGCCCGGAACCCGTTGGTCTGGCGGGCCAGCGTCACCAGGCCGTCCGGGTCGCAGCGTTCGAGCGTGATATTCGTGCCCAGGGGCGCCGCGGTTTCCAAGTCCCAGACCTGTTTGATCAGTCCGTCGATTTCGACGAGCAGGTGGTCGTCGGGGCGCCAGATCAGTTCCTTGATGCGCGGTTCGGTGCCGCAGCCGTGCGTCACCATGAAATCCCGCATGCTTTGCTGGCCCTCGCCGGGAAACAGCCGGAGCAGGAGGTCTTCGATCTTCATGTGCGCGGGAATGTCCAGGGAGCGGCCGTGCGGCTGTCCGGTTTCGATGTCCCAGAAATCAACGCGTTGGTCGGTGGCGGTGGCGGCCGTGCGGCCGTCCGGGCTGACGGCCAGGGCGCGGACGGATTCGCTGGCGCCCAGCACCTGCAGGAGCCGGCCGCGGATGGAATCGTGCCAGGCCGCCCATAGCACGTCCCCCTGGTTGCGCAACGGCGGATTACCGCCGGCGGTTTCACAGGCTTGGAGAAGATGGAACAGGCCGGTGTCGTCGCCGTCCGCCAGCAGGCGGACGCCCTGCACCGTCTGGGTCTGCGCGCGCAGTTCCACCTTGCCGGTTTGCTCGCGTTGCAGGCGAGTCTGGTGCCACCGCGCGCCGGCGGCCAGGAGGGCGGTGGCCGCCAGGGCCACGGCGATGGCGGCCGCCACAGCTTTGCGGCGCCGGATCCACTTGCCGAGGCGTTCAAGCAGGCCGACGGGCCGCGCCTGGATGGGTTCGCCGGCGAGCCAGTGCTCGAGATCCCGCGCCAGCGCCTCGGCCGATTCATACCGTTTGGCCGGTTCCTTCTGCAGGCACTTCAGGCAGATGGTTTCCAGATCGCGGTCGATTTTCGGGTTGAGGGTGCGTGGCCGCGGCGGCTCGGTTTCCAGCACCTGTTTCAGGGTGGCCAGTGGGGTTTCCTCCTGGAACGGCGGCTGGCCGGTCAGCAGGTGGTAGAGGATGGCGCCAAGCCCGTAGATGTCCACGGCCGTGGTGAGGCGATGGGTGTCGCCGGAAGCTTGCTCGGGGGCCATGTAGGCGGGCGTGCCCATGACGGCGCCGCTGACGGTGACGTCGGCCTTGTTCTCCAGCAGCTTGGCGAGGCCGAAATCGCTGACCTGGGCGCGGCCTTCGGCATCGAGGAGGATGTTCGCGGGCTTGAGGTCGCGGTGCAGGATGCCGCGCTGGTGGGCGTAATGCACGGCGCGCGCCAGGGTGGCTAGCAGGCCGGCCGCGGCGCGCGGATCGTCGAGGTAGCGGTGGGCGGCCAGCCGGGCGAGGCTGCCGCCTTCGAGCAGGCGCATGCTGAAGTACTGGATGCCGTCATGCTCGCCCACCTCGTAGATGGGCACGATGTGCGGATGGTCGAGGTGGGCGGCGGCTTCCGCTTCGATGCGGAACCGCTGGATCAGCTCGGGCGTGGCCAGCCGCCCGGCCAGGATCATCTTGAGGGCGACGTAGCGGTTCAGGCTGACCTGCCGGGCCTTGTACACCACGCCCATGGCGCCGCGCGCGATCTCCTTGACCAGTTCGTAGTCGCCGAAATAGCGCACGACGGTGCCTACCGGGGGCGCGGCCAGGGCCTGCCCGAGCAGGCACTGGGGGCACAGGCCGGCGGGGGCGTCGGCCGCCAGCGGCTGGTGGCATTGCGGGCATTGTCTTTCGGGATTCATGTTCAATTGCTCCTGTCGGGGTTGGCCTGATTCGTCCTTCACCCCCTACAAAAGAAAACCGAGGCAAAGGTTACAGGCAACCGCGGCCTCAGGAGCCCAAAGCCTGGAAAAGGTGCTGGATTTCCTCCTCGATGTCTTCCGGTTTGGCGACGGTTTCGGCGATTTCCGCGCGCAGGACTTCGCCGAAGCGCTGCCGCAGGCGGTGGGCCGCGACCTTGACCGCGCCGGGGGTCAGGCCCAGTTCCCGGGCGGTATCGGCGTGCGGCGGCCGTTCGGCGTGGGTCGTCAGTTCGCCCTTCAGTTTTTCAAAGATTGCGCCGCGGCCCGAAGCGGCGTATTCCGCCTGCAGACGGGCGATGGCCTGGTCGAGGACGGTCAGGGCCCAGCGCCGCTCGTAGAGTTTTTCGGGGGTCGCGGGATCGGCGGGCTCGAGGAGGTAGCGGCCTTCGGCGTCCTGTTCGTCGATGGAGACCGGCGCGCGCCCGCCGCCGCGCTTCCGGGCACGGGCGCGGTCGCGCTCGTTGGACAGGTAGTGCTTGAGCGAGGCCAGGAGGAAGGACCGGAACTTGCCCTTGGCGGGCTCGACGCCGTCGAGGAAGTCGCGCTGCAGGAGTTGAAGAAAGAAGCCCTGGGTCAGGTCCTGGGCGTCGGCGGGGGCATGGCCGCTGCGGCGGATGAAGGAGTAGAGCGGCGGCCAGTAGGTGCGGCAGATTTTTTCAAGCGCGGCGCGGGCACCGGGGGTGCTGTCGCGCCCGGCGGCGAGCACGAGGCTCCAGTGCGTGGCGGCAAACGGCTGGCCGGTGGCGGGGCCCGCGTCGCCCGGTTCGGAATGGGACTGCTGAAAGGATGTCTTCAAGGCCGATTGCGCCCTCTTCTCGAGGTCCCGATGCTAGAACGGAAACGCGGGCGGGGTCAATGGCGCAGTTCACACCGTCAGCCGGGCCCGGGATTTTCCTGTCTCCAATCCGGGAATAATCTTTACTGCTCCCATGGTCGCAGAACATACTGGAGCCGGGGAGACGCGCCGCCGGCGCAGCACAGTTTTCTTGAAAACCGCCGTCTGGACGGTCCTGGCCCTGGCTGCCGGCGGCCTTCTTTGGTGGCGGTTGCAGCCGGTCTATCCCGGGGAGCACTGGGAGTGGCAGACGCCGGAAGCGGCCGGCTTTTCCAAGGCCAAGCTGGATGAATTCGCCCGGAAGGCCCGGGGCGACGGTTGTCTCGTCCAGGGCGGAAAAATGATCTACGGCTGGGGGCAGGTCGACCGGCTGAACGACATCGCGTCGCTGTCCAAGCCCATCTACGCCTATCTGACTTTCAAGGCGCTCGAAACAGACCGGATCGGTTCGCTGGAGGACAAAATCATCCGCTGGGTGCCGGAGATCAAGGATTTGAATCCCGCCCTGGGCTACAAGGACCGCGGGATCACGTTCCGGCACCTGCTGGACCAGACCTCGGGCTACGGGCTGGTCGAGAAGCCGGGCGAGGCGTTCGCCTACAACGACTACGCGACAGGCCTGCTGGTCTGGACCCTGTTCTACCGGGTCTATGGATTCAGTCCAAAGCATTACGACGACCTGATCAACGGGCCCCTGCTGGGTGAAGTTCTGGGTTTCGAAGACCGGCCCACGGCCACCTACCGCGGCCTGAAGTTCCTGCATGCTCGCGGGCGGATTTGCATTTCCGCGCGCGATCTCGCGCGCTTTGCGCTGCTTTATCTCCGCGGCGGGGTCTGGCGCGGCCACCGGGTCCTGCGCAAGGACCTGTTCGCGGCGGCCATCAGCGAAGCGCTGCCCGTGGATTTTCCCCGGACCTCGGGGCAGGAAGCCGAGGACTTGTCCGCCCAGGGCTGGCACTCCATCGGCGGCGAAAAGAACCAGAAAGGCCATGCCGGCTGCCTCGGATATTTCTGGTGGCATAACAACATCACCCCGGACGGCACGCGCTTCCTGCCGGATGCGCCGCCCGGGACGTTCCTGGGGTCGGGCTACGGCGGGCAGATGGCCATGGTGATCATCCCGGAACTGGACGTCATCGCGGTCTGGCTCGATGCCTATGAATGGACGGGGCAGTGCTGGAGCCCCCTGGACCAGATCGGCCGGTTCAAGGTGAACGACATGATCCGCGAACTCCTGGCGGCGCGGACCGCGCCTCCGCGCTGAGTTTTCCACACTGTGGAAAAATATTTTCCATTGTGTGGAAAAAACACACAAAGTTTTTCCATAGTGTGGAAAACTTTTCGATTGCGCCGGGCGGGCCGGCTCAGCCGCCGGAGAAGGGCGGCAGGAGGGTGATCTGGTCGCCGTCCTGGATCGGGGCGTCCCACTCGACGAACTCGTCGTTGATGGCGGCTTTGACGATGTTGGTGGTGAGGGGGAAGTGGCCGCTCTTCTGGATTTCGTGCAGGAGCTGGCGGGCGGTGGCGGCTTCGGTCTGGTAGGGCTCGGTCTGCGTGCCGCGCCGGGCGCCGACAAGGGCGAAGTAGCGGAGGGTGACGTGCTTCTTCATGGTTCTGGAAATCCGCAGGCGAATCTACCGCAAAAAGAATCCGCAGTCCAATGCGGGACTGCGGATTCCGCGGCGGGCGCCGTTCCTTCACGGCGGCCGTCACCCGCCGACGCGCTGCTTGAGTCCGGCGAGCTGCGCCTTCATCCGGGGGGGCAGGCGGTCGCCGGCCTGGTTCAGGTACGCCTCGATCTCCGGCACTTCGCTCTTCCAGCCCTCGACGTCGATGCGGAGCAGTTCCGCGATTTCGGCGGCGCTGATCGGCAGACCGCTGACGTCGAGATCGCCGGGTTTCGGAATGTAGCCGACCGGCGTTTCGACGCCGGCGACCTTGCCTTCCACGCGGTCGCACATCCACTTCAGGACGCGGGCGTTTTCCCGGAATCCCGGCCACAGCCACTTGCCGTCCGGCGACTTGCGGAACCAGTTCACATAGAAGATCTGCGGGGCCTTGGCCCCGAGCTTGTCGCCCATGTTGAACCAGTGCTGCCAGTAGTCGCCGATGTGGTAGCCGCAGAACGGCAGCATGGCCATCGGGTCGCGGCGGATGGCGCTCTTGACGTCGAGCGCGGCCGCGGTGGCTTCCGACGCGGCCGTGGCGCCCATGTAGACGCCGTGGTCCCAGTCGAAGGCCTGGGTGACCAGCGGCACCAGCTTGGAACGCCGGCCGCCGAAGATGAAGATGTCGATCGGCACGCCGTCGGGATTCTCCCAGTCCGGACAGATGACCGGGCACTGCCGCGCCGGGGCCGTGAAGCGCGCGTTGGGATGGGCGCCCTTGACCGGCTTGCCGGCGGCGTCCTTCTTGTCGGGCGTCCAGTCCTGGCCCTTCCAGTCGATACCGTGTTTGCACTCGACGTCCATGTCCTCCCACCAGACATCGCCGTCGTCGGTCAGGACGGTGTTGGTGAAGATGGAATTGCTCTTGATCGTTTCCATGGCCATCGGATTGGACTTGTAGCTGGTCCCGGGCGCGACGCCGAAGAAGCCAGCTTCCGGGTTGATGGCGTGCAGGCGGCCGTCGGGCCGGATCTTCATCCAGGCGATGTCGTCGCCGATGCACTCGCTCTTCCAGCCGGGGAGGGTGGGCTGGAGCATGGCGAGGTTGGTCTTGCCGCAGGCGCTCGGGAAGGCGGCGGCGATGTGGAAGCGCCGGCCCTGCGGATTGGTCAGGCGCAGGATGAGCATGTGCTCGGCCATCCAGCCTTCGCGGCGGGCCATGGTGGAGGCGATGCGCAGGGCCAGGCATTTCTTGCCCAGCAGGGCGTTGCCGCCGTAGCCGGAACCGTAGGACCAGATCAGGTTCTCTTCCGGGAAGTGGGCGATGTACTTCTGCTCGATCGGAGCGCACGGCCAGGTGGAATCCTTCTGGCCCGGCGCCAGCGGCGCGCCGACGGAGTGCAGGCACGGGATGAACTCGCCATGCTCCCCGAGGGTTTCGAGCACCCGGTCGCCGACGCGCGTCATGATGCACATGTTGACCACGACGTAGGGCGAATCGGTGATTTCGACGCCGATTTTCGAGATGGGGGAGCCGATCGGGCCCATGCTGAACGGAATCACGTAGAGGGTGCGGCCCTGCATGCAGCCGGCGTAGAGGCCGGTCATGGTCTGCTTCAACTCGCCCGGATCGATCCAGTTGTTGGTCGGGCCGGCTTCGATGCGGGTCTGGGACGCGATGTAGGTGCGGTCCTCGACGCGCGCCACGTCGCTGGGGTGGCTGCGGAACAGGTAGCTGTTCGGGCGCTTCTTGAGCGGCGTGGCCATGCCGGCGGCGACCATGAGCTTGATCATGGCGTCGTATTCGGCCGCGGAGCCGTCGCACCAATGGATGGCATCGGGCCGGCACAGCCGGGCGATGTCGGCGACCCAGTTCAGCAATTTCTGATTTTTCGTTTTCATGTGGATCCTGTTCCTTTCTCGGTTGCGCGGCGGGCGGGGATCGGTGGTCCCGGCGCGTTCCGGGAGAAGCGCAGGGGCAAACCGGCTTCCGGCGGGGAAGCGGGAGACCCATTTGGCACATCTTCCCGGAGCCGTCGCACGATATTCGCTAGGGAACGGGGCCGCAAGCGAAAAATCGTGCATGGCTTGCATTTTGCGGCGCGATTTGGTTTCCTCCGGACGCATTGGCGAGGAAGGTTGAAGCATGAGCGAAGCTGTCGGGCAGAACGAGTTGGAAAACCGGGTATTGGAGTTGATGGGGAACGAGAAGGCCGCGGCGGCCGACTGGATTGCGGCGCTGGCGGCCGGCCAGGCGGCGGGCGCGCCGGCGGCGACGCGGGAATGGGCGGGGATGGCCCAGGAGGCGCTGGCGAAGGCGGGGGATGTCGAAGGCGGGATCGATTTGCTGAAGTGGCGGGCGGAACACACGCCGGCCGAGCAGATGAACGCGAAGGACTGGCTCAAGGCGGCGGACGTGGTGGCGGGTTCGAATCCGCACCTGCTGGCGCTGATCCAGGAAGCCGGTTTCGGGCAGAAACTGGCCGCGCGCGAATGCGTGCGGCGCTTCCGCCTGCTGCAGGGGCTGCAGCCGGGCGCCTTGTGCCTGCACCGCACGTGGGGCTTCGGCGTGGTCCAGAAGGCGGACACGCTCTACAAGAAGATTGAAATCAATTTCCGGGGCCGGCCGGGACACGGACTGGCCATGAAAGTCGCCGCCGAAACCCTCGAACGGCTGGGGGACGAGCATCTGCTGGCGCGCCTGCACCGCGACCGCGACGGGGTGCAGAAGCTGGTGAATGAAACGCCGGCGGAGATTGTCCGGGCGGCATTGGCGAGTTTCGGACCGCTGCCGGTGGCGGCGCTCCAGAAGACCCTGGTGGATGCCGGCGTGCTGCTGGAAGCCGACTGGAAGCGCTTCTGGGATGCCGCGCGCAAGGTGCTCAAGGCCGATCCGACGGTGGAGATTCCGGCCAAGCGGACGGATCCGCTGCGGCTGCTCGACCGCGCCTCCGGATATGACGACACCTGGTTCGACAAGCTGGCGAACGAACGCGATTTGAAGACGATCCTGGACCGGGCGCGCGAACTGGCGGACAGTCCCGCGAGCCTGGCGGCGATCCAGCCGGTGCAGAAGCAGATCCTCGCCAACCGCATGGCCTTCGTGCTGAAGGGTGCCACGAGCCGGCAGCCGGGGCTGAAGATGCAGGCGGCGATGCTGGCGGCCCGCCTGGGGCTGGCGGCGGCCGAATGCGACTGGCCCGCGGCGGCCCGGGATTTCCTGCAAGGCGCGGCGATCGTGCCGCTGCTGCACGATCTGCCGGCCCGCGAACTGGAGCCGACGCTGGAATTCCTGTGGGTGCAGGACGCGGCGGCCGCGCGCACCGCGCTGCTGGGGCAGCTCAAGCATCTGCATTTCGGGCCGCTGCAGGAAGTCATGACTTTGCTGCTGAAAGAAGGGGCCGGCGAAGAATGCCGGCAGATTTTCGCGGAGGCGTGCGCGACCCACCTTGTCCGGCAGGAGATGCTGCTGTGGATTCTGCGGAATCCGAAACTGGCCGAAGAATGGGACCTGCCGACGGCAACGATGCTGGCACCGCTGGTGGTGGAGGAACTGGAGCAGGACTACATGGGCGACCGCCTCAAGACGCAGAAGCTGTTGCACGAAAAATTCGAGGAGCCGGACTGGCTGCGGCTGGTGTTCGACGGCATGACCGCCGGCCGGCAGAAGGATTTCTTCAAGCGGCTGAACGTGTCCGCGGCGTGGCCCGGACTGGACCGCCAGGTGCTGCAGGCCAAGGTGCTCAAGCTGTATCCGCACCTGCACAACGTCATCACGGGCGAAGCCGCGGATGCGCCGGTGGCGACCTACGGCGCGGTGACCTCGCACCGGTCCTACCGCGAGCGGCAGGAGCAGCTCGAGAAGCTGATCAACGTGGATATTCCCGCGAACTCGAAGGAAATCGCCGTGGCGCGCAGCTATGGCGACCTGCGCGAGAATTTCGAATACAAGGCCGCGAAGGACATGCAGCGCGTGCTGATGGCGCGGCGGGCGGACCTGGAAGCGATGATGACCAAGGTGCGGCCGACGGATTTCTCCGAGGCGCCGAAAGGCGTGGCGGGCGTGGGCGCGACGGTGACGCTGCAGTATCCCGACGGGCGCAGCGAGCACTTCCACATCCTGGGCGAATGGGACCAGCTGCCCGAGAAGCACATCATCTCCTCCAGCACGCGGATGGCGAAGGCGCTGGCCGGCAAGCAGCCCGGCGAGAAAGTGCTGGTGCCCACGGAGGACGGCGCCGAGATCGAATGCCTGCTGCAATCGGTCGCGGAACTTCCGGCGGAAATCAAGGAATGGGTGAAGTGACATGAACCTGCGGGAGCGCTGGGACCATTATCTTTCCCACGACGCCCCGCCGTTCGTGCAGTTCGTGAAGTACGGGCTGGCGGGCGGGGTGGCCACCGCCACGCACATCCTGATGTTTTTCCTGGCGGGTTTCCTGCTCTTCCCGTGCGTGACCGCCGACGACCCGCTGGTGAAGCTCTTTGGGCTGGCGGCGCCGGCGGTCCATGAAGCCGTACGGGCCCGGAACGCGGTCTTTTCCAATATCGCGGCGTTTTTCGTCTCGAACACGGTTTGCTACATCATCAACCGCTTGTTCGTGTTCCGTCCGGGGCGGCATCACATCATCATCGAATTCCTGCTGTTCCTGGCGGTTTCGGCGGTGAGCATGGTCGTCGGCACCTCGCTGATGACCTGGCTGATCCAGCAATTCGGCATTCAGACCACCTACGCCTTTGGCGCGAACATTCTCAGTTCGCTGGCGATCAACTACGTGATGCGGAAATTCTTCGTCTTCAAGGGCTAGGTTCCCGCACACCGGGGCAATAAAAAAAGGGCGGCCAGACGGCCGCCCTTTGGCTTGGAATATGCCCGGGGATCAGGCGAGCGCCTTGGCGATCAGCTCGCGCGCGGTGGCGAGGGCTTCAGCGAGTTTGGCGGGATCCTTGCCGCCGGCCTGGGCCTTGTCAGGCTTGCCGCCGCCGCCGCCGCCCGCCACCTTGGCAATGGCGCCCACGAGCTTGCCGGCATTGACGCCCTTGGCCTGCGCCGCGGGACCCGCGTTCAGGATGAAGGTGATCTTGCCGTTCGCCACGGCGGCCAGCAGGATGACGCTCTCGGGGGTCTGCCTGCGCAGGCTTTCGACCAGGACGCGCAGCGGCTCGGCGTCGAGTTCGCCGACGGATTCAATCAGGACGGGGATGCCGCCGACGGGAGCGAATTTGCCGGCCAGCGCCGCGCCCTTTTCGAGGGCACTCTTTTCGGCCGCGGCCTTGATTTCCTTTTCCAGCTTCTGGGTCTGTTCCAGCAGCGCCTCGACGCGCGCCGGGACATCCGCGGCGGAGATGGACAGCCGCTGGGCAAGACCGGCGAGGAGGGCATGCTCCTGCGCCGTGTGGTCGCACGCAGGCAGGCCGGCCTGCGCCTCGATGCGGCGGACGCCGGCGGCGATGGAGGTTTCCACGAGGATGCGGAAGGGGCCGATGTCGCCGCTGCGCTCGACGTGGGTACCGCCGCAGAGTTCGCGCGAAACGCCTTCGGTGTCCACGACGCGGACGGTGTCGCCATACTTCTCGTCGAAGACGGCGATGATGCCGGAGCCGGGAACGTCCTTGAGCGCCATTTCGTAGGTCTTGACCGGGCGGTTGGCCACGATGAATTCGGTCACCAGCCGCTCGATCGCGGCGAGCTGTTCGGCGGTGAGGGCCTCGAACCAGGTGAAGTCGAAGCGCAGGCGGTCGGGCGCGACGTAGGAACCAGCCTGCTTGATGGAATCGGAGCCGAGCACCTTGCGCAGCGCGGCGTTGAGCAGGTGGGTAGCGGTGTGGTGGCGCTTGATCGCCGCGCGGCGCGCTTCATCCACGGTGGCGATGACGGCCGCGCCCTTGGCCAGCGAACCCTTGGCCAGCTTGCCCTTGTGCAGGACGATGCCCTGCGCGGGCTTCTTGGTGTCGGCGACCTCGAAGCGGGCGCCCTGACAGGTGGTGATGACGCCGGTATCGCCGACCTGGCCGCCGGATTCGGCGTAGAACGGCGTCTGCTTGAGCAGGATTTCGGCCGCCTGGCCTTCGGCGAGCGTGTCGACGAGCTGGCCGCCCGAGAGGATGGCCACGATTTCGGTGCCGTTGGAGAGCGCGGTGTAGCCCGTGAACGCGGACTGAATGCCCTGCTCGACGAAGTGGGCGACGAGGTCGTTCTCGGCGGCGGTGCCGTCCTTGCGGGCGGCGCGGGCGCGGGCGCGCTGCTCTTCCATGCAGCGGTCGAATTCGGGCTGATTGACGTCGAGGCCCTTCTCGGCCGCCATGAGGACAGTGAGATCGAAGGGGAAGCCGTAGGTGTCGTAGAGCTTGAAGGCCTGGTCGCCGGGGAACACGGTGGTGTCGGTCTTCTTCAACTCGGCGACGGTTTCATCGAACAGGGCGATGCCGCGGTCGAGGGTGGCGGCGAAGGATTCCTCCTCGGCGCGCAGGGCGCGGATGATTTCCTCGCGGCGGGCGGTCAGTTCGGGGAAGAAGCCGCCCATCTGCTTTTCGAGGACGGGGAACAGCTTGCAGAGGAAGGGCTTCACGAGGCCGATGTTGCGGCCGTAGCGGGCGGCGCGGCGCAACAGGCGGCGCAGGACGTAGCCGCGGCCCTCGTTGGACGGCATGACGCCGTCGGCGATGGCGAACGAGAGCGCGCGCAGGTGGTCGGCGATGACGCGCATGGCGACCGCGGTTTCATCTTCGACATAGGGCTTGCCGGCGAGCTTGGCCACGGCGTCGATGAGCGGCATGAAGACATCGGTGTCGTAGTTGGAGGTTTTGCCCTGGATGACGGCGCAGACGCGCTCGAAGCCCATGCCGGTGTCCACGCACTTGGCCGGCAGGTCGTCGAGCGAGCCGTCGGACTTGCGGTTGTACTGCATGAAGACGTTGTTCCAGATTTCGATGACCTGGGGGGAGCCGGCGTTGACCATGTCGGCGGTGCAGCCGTGGGGCGTCAGGTCGAAGTGGATTTCGGAGCAGGGGCCGCAGGGACCGGTTTCGCCCATTTCCCAGAAGTTGTCCTTCTCGCCGAAGCGGAGGATGTGGGCCGGGTCGACATCGGTGCAGGTGCGCCAGATGTCGGCGGCTTCGTCGTCGGTCTTGTAGACGGTGACCCAGAGGCGGTGCTTGGGGAGCTTCCAGACGACAGTCAGGAGTTCCCAGGCCCAGGAGATGGCCTCGCGCTTGTAGTAGTCGCCGAAGGACCAGTTGCCGAGCATTTCGAAGAA
>CAZMOR010000103.1:0-23846 GCA_964567795.1 uncultured Verrucomicrobiota bacterium | reverse complement strand
TTCGCACCGGATGCCCGCTACGGCAGCTCGCTGGTCACGCACCTGACCAACATCATCATGAGCCGCGGCAAGAAGTCCACGGCCCAGCGCACGGTCTACGGCGCGCTGGACCAGATCAAGGAACAGGCCGAAGGCAAGGATCCGATCGAGGTTTTCCAGCAGGCGCTGGAGAACATCAAGCCCAAGGTCGAGGTCAAGAGCCGCCGCGTCGGTGGCGCGACCTACCAGGTGCCGGTGGAAGTGGTTCCCAGCCGGCAGACGAGCCTGGCGTTGCGCTGGATCGTGGAATACAGCCGCGGCCGCAAGGGCGCTTCGATGCAGCGCGCGCTGGCGCTGGAACTGCTCGATGCCTACAAGAACCAGGGCAACGCGGTCAAGAAGCGCGACGATACGCATAAGATGGCGGCGGCCAACAAGGCCTTCGCCCACTACCGCTGGTAAGCATCCCGGCCCCCCGGCCGAACGGAAGGACGCCCTGCGGGGCGTCCTTTTTCATTTCTCCCCGCCGCCGAAACGGCTTGCGCCGGCGGAACCGGTGGGGGAGACTGGCCCCGCGAACGAGAACGCACATGAGCACCTACATCCGCAAATCCGTCCAGGAACTGGAAGCCTACACGCCCGGCGAGCAGCCGCAGGTGGCGGGGCTGATCAAGCTGAACACCAACGAGAACCCGTATCCCCCGAGCCCGGCGGTGGTCCGCCTGCTGCGGGAGTATCCGGCGGAGGCCTTGCGGTTGTATCCGGATCCGCTGTGCGTGGAGTTGCGCCGGCGCCTGGCGGCGCAGGCCGGCGTGGCCCCGGAGAATGTGTTCGTGGGCAACGGGTCCGACGAAGTGCTGCGGCTGTGCATGCGCGCTTTCACGCCGGCCGGCGGCCGGTCGGCGTCCTTTGCGCCGTCCTACTCGCTGTATCCCGTGCTGGCCGCCGCGGAGGAAGTCGGATTTTGCACAGTGCCGCTGCCGGAGGATTTCAGCTGGACGGAGCCGCCGGCGGATCTTGGCGCAAGCCTGTTTTTCCTGGCCAATCCGAACGCCCCGACCGGCGTTTTCTATCCGGAAGAGGCCATTGCGGGGTTCTGCCGCCGCTTTGCCGGGGTCGTGGTGGTGGACGAGGCCTACGTGGATTTTTCCGGGGGGCGAAGCTGCTTGGAACTGGCCAAGAGCCAGCCGAACGTCCTGGTCTGCAGGACCATGTCCAAGTCATTCTCCCTTGCCGGGTTGCGTCTTGGGTGGGCCATCGGTTCCCGGGAGTCGATTGGGGCGCTGTACAAGCTGAAAGATTCCTACAACGTAGACCGGATGGCGCAAGCCATCGCGCTGGCCGCCTTGGAAGACCTGCCTTGGATGCAGGCCAATGCGCGGAAGATCATCACCACGCGCGAGCGGGTGGCGGGCGAGCTGCGCAAGCGCGGGTTCGAGGTGATTCCGTCCGCCGCGAATTTCCTGTTCGTGGCGCCGCCGTCCGGCCGCATGTCGGCCGCGGTTTTGTTCCAGCGTTTGCGAGAACAGAAAATCCTGGTCCGGTACTTTCCGGGGGGCCGCACGGACCGCTATTTGCGGGTCAGCATGGGCACCGACGCGGAGATGGACGCCTTCCTTTCCGCGACGTCGAGCGTTTGACCCCCGGGCGGGTGAAAATCGGGTGCGGGCGGGGCATTTTTTGATTGCCAGCAACTGCCTTTTGGAGTTTACTTTCCATAAAAGGGCACAAAGCCCTTGATCCGAATTTGCAGAAAGATCGCATGATGAAAAAAGCAGGCGCTGGCGTTTTGTGGTTTTGCATGGGGGTTGTCATCGTGGGGTGTTTATGGGCCGGCGCAGCATGGGGACAAGAGGCCGCCGCCCCGGCGGTCGTATCCACTGCGGAAGTTTCTCCGGCGACACCGGATGCTTCGTCCCTGCAGCCCTCGTTTGCGGAGGCGAATGTGAAAGCCACTGCCCGACTTGAAGCAGAGAAAAGCAAAAGCCTGGAAGATTTGAAGACGCTGCTGAAAGAAACGGAAGCCAAGTTGCCGGAATTGGCCAAGATTTCAACGGAACGAAATACAGAATTGACGGAAGCCCGCAACAAGGCGGACCGCGAAGCCCCGGAAATCCAGGCGCTTTACAAACAGATCGAGGATTTGCAGGTCAAGATTGCGGTCCAGACCGATGCCTTGCCGGACGTTCAGGGAAAGCGCACGGCCTATATGGCGGCCCAGTCCGATTTGTTTGAAACCATGCAATTCAGGACGAAATTGATGGCCTTGATTTCGGCCAAGGAAGCCGCGGAACCCACACCGGAAAAGGAGACCAGGACGCCATGAATACTACTGCGTCTGCACCATTTATTGTCGCCAAGAAATCGGCTATTACCACGGAGCGAACGATGAATCGAGCTACACGGCTATGGACAATGGGCATCGCCTGCTTGGCGTTGCTGGGCATCTCCACCCAAACGGCGCTGGCGACACCGAAGCCGATTCGGTTGCCGACCTATGCGGATTTTGCCATTACCAATGGCTGGGCTACGTTCACTACCAACTCGGGCGTGCAATATTCGTCGGGGTATGGGCCGGGCGACGATAAGGATGGTGATGGCCTGAGCAACAGCAGCGAGTATCTTGGCTGGAAGACCACTGTCAATGGCGTCACAGGCTGGTTTACATATTGCAGCGATCCGGAAGGTACAGGTGTGGCGACGTTTCTCGGATACGGTCCGGATCCAGACAAAATCGATCCGGACAAAGATGGCATCTCCGACTGGTGGGAAGGGGAGCTCCTGAGCAATCCTAATTCCGAGGATACCGATGGCGACGGCCTGCCGGATGCATGGGAAGCATGGGTGGGATTGGATTACTGCCATGACGGCGTTACGGTGCCGGATTCGATGCAGGATCCCACCAAGGATCCCGATGGCGACGGGTTGACTTCCGCGGAAGAATACGCAGGACCTAACTGCGCAGGGATCAAATTCAAAATCGCGACAACATCCTCTCTGGTTGCCGGTACAGACTGTGGCTTCCCCTACGCCACGTTGGCCGCTGCGGATTGGACCTCGCCCGTCAATTACGACACCGATTATGACGAATTGATCGATTCGTTTGAATATCAGTTTGGCAACCTGTCCCGCTTGAATCCGCGCGTTAAGGATGACCCGAACGGCGACCCGGATAAAGACGGTTTAACAACTTATCGCGAAATGTGTACTCATCCTCTTCTGGCCGGTTTCTGGTCGAGCGGGAGTATTCCTTCGGTAGCCATTCCGGTATATGGGTTGGAAAGCATTGGTCATGCCGCTGGCGGCCGGGGCATAGCGGATCCCAACCTCCCGACTCCGACATTGGCATCGGGCTATTTGAATTTGGCGCAATATAACGCAGGCGGTAATAACCAGGATGCTCCAGGTCTTGTCGAATGGGGACATCCGGTCAAGAACTCAGCGATCTCCTGCATTATGGGTGGCGTCGTTCGCTGGACCAGCCCGGTTTCTGCGGATTCAGACGGGGATGGCATGCCGGATGGCTGGGAACTGGAGCACGGCTTGAACGCCTTGAATGCCGGCACGAAAGGCGTGGAAAACCTGGATTTGGCGGTCAGCGGCGCTTTGGGCGATCCGGACCAGGATACGCTGTTCAATCTGCAGGAATACTTCGGCCAGGATGGCTATCGCATTGATTATATCACGGGCACGGGCGATGAGACCAATCCTTGGATCGCACGGCTGTTCAATGCACCGGCACGGAGCGAATTCGCCCGGTTGATCGGTCAGGGAACCATCGGCACTTCGGGCACTCAGGCTCCGGTTGGTTACGCCCCGGACTTCATTGCCAGTTACGGCACGAATCTGGTGTATTTCGGCTTTTTTGATCCGACCTCCTTTGCCGGCGGAACGTTTGTGCCGGTACCGGGCGTACCGCCGTTCGTGGCGGCCAACGATCAGGAGTATCTGGGACTCGATGAAGGCACATTCCAGCCGTTTGCCACTGCCCTCACCGGTTTGTCCTGGTATGACGAGGATGCGGATGGCTGGTACACGCCGGGAGTCGATTCCGTCTGGTTGGCGGTGAACGCGCCAGGCTATTATACGCCGAGCGATGGCGCGGCCATCCCGCCGGTGGTTGGCGATCCGATTCTCTTTGATGGCGGCAGTCTGGCTGGCGTCGTTGCGCCGGCCACGCTGGAGGCTTCCGGTCCCCTGACCGATGCCATTTCCCTCATATGGCCGATGCCAGGCACCGACACGGATGACGACGGCTGGCCCGACCAGTTGGAAATCCAGGCGGATGTCCAGGCGGGCAAGCAACCGACCAGTCCGGTGCAATCGCACAATCCGTTTGCTCCCCGTTCCGCCCTGCTGACGACCGATGCGGGTATTTCCCCCAATCTGTTCGCGACCTCCGACAGCCGGCGGTTCTTCAGCCGCGACTTCACGGTGGAAACCTGGGTGTATTTCGATCCGATTGCCGGCAACAACAATTTCCAGGGTTCGTTGATCCGCGGCGATGTCGTCGTGGGAACCAAGACCGCCAAAGCTTTTGATCTCGGCGTCAAGACGGTCAACGGATTTGAATCCGTGCCGTACATCTCCCTGCAGACCCTCAATGCCACGAAGACCTACACCTGCGCAGCCGGGCGTTCGATTCCATACGGGCAGTGGGTCCACCTGGCCGGCGTGTATGACCATAAGCGTAACGCCCTGAGTTTGTTTATTAATGGCTTGTTGGAGCAATCGGTGCAGGTGCTGGAAGAAGGCGCGGGCACGCAAGGCGCGACCTACGGCGGCACGCTGGTTTTGGGGCAATCCGCCGGTGGCAGCGGCTTTGCCAACCGCCTGCGGATGGATGAAGTCCGCATCTGGGGCGCGCCCCGGAGTTCCGATGAAATCGCCAACAACCGGCTGCACCTGATCGACTGGGTGCAATTGAGCTCCGCGGATGTGTATACGGAAATCGTACCGAACACGCTGCTGGCCTATTACACCTTTGACGATGGCGGTTATGTGGCGGAAGATCTAGTGCGGCGCGCCAAGTGCAGCCTGCTGGGTTATGACTATCCCCACGATGAAGGCGTAGTGAATTTCCTTAATCAGGAATACCTCTATTCCGATCAGGGCTTTGGCCTGGTGAGCGATTCCCTGCTGGGAGCGGGTTCGACCTTCTCCTTCGATGCCAACAATCCTGCGGCAATCATCGGGGCGCTCGACGGCGAACGGGGTGAATTCGACTCCGACCGCGACGGGCTGCCGGATTCGTGGGAAATCGTGCACGAGCTCAATCCCTTCAAGTACAGCACGCCGGACCATGCCCAGATTCCGCAGTACGATCCGGCCTGGGGCGCCCGCGAGCCGGTCTTGATCTCGCGCGCCGACCAGACGCATTTCAGTGCGTCGGTGGATTACGGCGTGAATTGGTCGAACACGGTTGCACCGCTGGTGCAGACGGTGGTGAATGGCGTGGCGTCCAACATCGCCGACCCGAATCATGTGATCATCGGCGAATATGAAACCGTGGTTGTTTCCTCGAACGAGTACAACGTCGTGACGGGGGTGACCACCAACTGGGAAATCACAGTCGGGCAGGTGGCCTCGTTCCTGTTGGAAGGGGACACCTGGTATGTTGCCCGGGATGGCACGCCAATTTCCCGCCAGGCGGTCAACGGCGTGACGGTGACCAATTCCTCAATGTCCGACGCTTTGCGCGACATGGAACTGCCGACGGGCGATGGACTGAACAACCAGAATGAATACTGGGCGCACACGAATCCGCGCCGCAGCGATACGGATGGCGACGGCATTCTGGATGGCGAAGAGGACTTTGACGGTGATGGGCTGGCCAACCGCCTGGAGGCGGATCTGAGCAGCCGGCCGGATCTGCGCGACACCGATGATGACAGCTGGATGGATTCCGAAGAGCAGGCCGAAAGCAATTCGCCGACGAATTCCAGCAGCCCGGCCAAGAGCCTGATTCTCTATGTGGACGGCAAGCCCGGCTCGTATCTGGATATTTCGGATCGCAGCTCATTCCGGCTGGCCAACTGGACGGTTGAGGCGAAGGTCCTGCCGACGGACTTGAACTCCCTGGCGGACGGGCAGGGGGTTTCTCTGGTCCGGCGCACCGTGCAGGACACCACCAACGATATGCTGGCGGCGAATTTCGACCTCCGCGTTGTCCGGGTGGGCACCAACCTGACCCCCGAAGCGCGATATGTCTATGTGGACAATACGGGCAAGGGGCAGATCGTGTCGGTGCGTGGTTCGCCGACCAACCAGGCCGGCCATCGCCTCACGATTTCGGCCTATACCAACGATCCGTACCCGACCGAAGGCCTGACCCATCTGGCCGCGACCTACAATGCGGAAACCGCTGAATTGCGCCTGTACATGAATGGCGCATTGATGGTGAGCAAGAAATTCCCGGCCCTGAGCCGGCCGCCGCAAAGCGGGAAGGGTGCCCGGTCGTTTGTCCGGATTGGCGAAGGCTTCAAGGGCTATGTGGATGACATCCGGATCTGGTCGGTGACCCGGACCGAGAGCGAAATCTATAATGATATCGATACGACCACGTTGTCCTCCACCAGCCTGGTAGCGCGGTTCACGCTGGATGACGGCGGTTGGCCGGCCATCCAGGTCAAGGCCCGGGCGCTGGCGGCGCTGAGTGCACCGCCGGTGGTGGAGCCTGCGGCGGGTGATCAATACCTGGTTGTGGCGCCGGCGACAGGGGCCTGGACGGGCCAGGATGACGCAATCGCCGAATATCAGGGTTCCTTCTGGAGCTTCACGGAACCGGCCGTTGGCATGCGGATACTGAATGCAGGTACCGGATCGGTGCTGGAATGGGATGGTTTGGCCTGGGTGGCGGCAGTCGATCCGACCATTATCCGCGGCGTGGATTATCCGGCTGCGCCGGCCGCGAGCCTGCGGATGGACGGGGTCAGTTGGTACGCGGCCCCCAACATCATCACGGTTGACAGTGGCGTCAGCCGCACGAGTGCCGCGCCGGCTGCGGTATTCTGCGAAGGAGCCATGATGGCGGGCGCGGCGTCTGCCGGCGATTTTGCCTGGTGGAACAGCAAGGCGGAATATTACCGGTATATCGGCGGGCAATGGCTGGAGTGGGGCCCGGCGCTGCGCGAATTGACCCCGGCTCGCCTGAAGGTGGACGGTATTTTTGACACCGAAGCGGACCTGTTGACGGCGATGGCCACCACCGTGGCGGTGGTGGGCGACCGGTTTATCGTCTGGAACGACCCGATGTACGCCGGCGATGCCGTGATCTACACGGCGCTTTCCGAAGACGGAACCGTGGCGGAGAATTATGCGTTAGAACTCCTGAATATCAACGACCGCATTCTGGCCCCGGCGCCCGCGAGTGCCGTGCTGATCTGGACGGGGTCGGCCCTGGAAACGCTGGCGACCGCGTCCGATCTGGACGGCGATGTCTACATCCATGTGCGTAGTGAAGGCACGGCGTACAAGAGCGATGGCGTGATCTGGGACCGTTGGGGCATGCTGCCGTCCTGCGAAGATGCGACCGTGGCGCAGGACTGGAACAACCAATGGAGTCATGCCGCCCGGTTGCTGGGCTATGGTTCCTTCCGTCTGATGGATGGCGTAACGCGTTCGTTGATCGATACCGATGGCGACGGACTGCCAGACGATTGGGAAATCGCCAACGGGCTGGATCCCAATGATGCCACGGGCGACAACGGGGCCGATGGCGATCCGGATGGCGATGGGTTGAACAACTTTAACGAGTATCTGCTGGGCTATGATCCCCAGGACGATGATACAAATGATAACGGGATCGGCGATGGCGAAGAAGATTACGACCATGACGGCCTGCCGAACTGGTACGAACAGGAAATCACCATGTCCCGCGTGGATCTGGTGGATACCGACGATGATGGCTTGACGGACTATGAAGAGGCCATCGGCAAAGGCGCGGCCACTCGCGTTTCGAACCCGGTCTGGTCGCTGGATCCGCCCATGCGCCGGTCCATGGAATTCAAGGGCAACGGTCGCCTGACCGTGGAACCGCAGGCCCGGCATCATTTGCAGTCCTGGACCGTGATGGCCTGGGTCAAGCCGTCCGCGGACCTGACCACTAACAGCCTGATCATCCGAAGAACGCTCAAGGCGACCAGCCCGCAATATTCAGGTTCAGACCTGGTGAACTACGAATTGGGCTTGCGCCGCGTGGGCACCAACATTTTTGCCCCTTATGTGCGGCATGTTGGTCTGACCTCGGATGGTAATGGCTTGGATGAAGATACGCCGGTAGATGTCATTACAAGTATTAACAACACCAACAGCGTGAATGAGACCAAGGGTGGCGAACAGGCACCCGGATTAATCGAAGCCGGCGAATGGACGCATCTGGCTGGCACCTATGATGCCGACAAGCACACCATGAGCCTGTACATCAACGGTGAACTGTCGGTTTATCGCAATGACGTGTTCCCGCCCGGTGGCATGAGTCTGGGCACCGACAAGAAGGTGCTCGGCACCCTGACCATCGGCGGCGGCACCAAGAGCGCCAGCGCGGTCGAACTCCCATTCATGGGCTGGATGGATGACGTTAAGATCCTGGACGGCGCGGCGACAGTGACGCAGATCAAGTATGAGGCTTCCCGCCAGATTTCGACGACCCTGCAGACCATCAACGTGGCCGTGGATCCGGAAGTGCACCAATTGCCGATTTCCGAGGCCTTGCAGTACGAGCACACCAACAGCTACCTGCTGGTGCGCTTCAAGAGCACGGCGCCGGCTTCGGCGGCAGAGGATACGGCCGCGGCGCTGGGTATGACGGTGGCGCATTCGTTCAAGATCGCCCCCATTCACCGTTTCAAGCTGGGGGCCGGCGAAGACCTGGCCACCAAATTGGCCGAGTTGCGGGCCAACTCGAATGTACTGTATGCCGAGCCGGATTACATCCTGCGGGCGGACCGGACTCCCAATGACCCGCTGTTCTTCCGGCAGTGGGGGTTGCAGAATACGACGGTGGCAGATGCCGACATCAGCGCCGTGGAAGCCTGGTCGCAGGCCACCGGCAGCGAATCCGTAGTGATTGCCGTGATCGATACAGGCGTCGACTATACCCATCCGGATCTGGCCGCAAACATGTGGGTCAACACGGGTGAAATTCCCGACAATCTGATTGATGACGACGGCAATGGTTATATCGACGACGTTCACGGCTGGGACTTCAGCACGTTTGATACCTTGCTGGGGTTGCCGGCGAATGATCCGATGGATTACAACGGTCACGGCACACATGTGGCCGGCATCATTGGCGCCGTGGGCAACAACAGCGTCGGCGTGGCCGGCGTGAATTGGAAGGTGCGGATCATGCCCGTGAGCTTCCTGGGCTATTTCGGGATGGGCTTCACCTCCGACGCCATTTTGGCATTGGAGTATGCTTGGCAGAACGGCGCGCGCATCAGCAACAACAGCTGGGGCGGCGGCGCTTTTAGCCAGGCGTTGCTGGACGCGATCGAAATCGCCGGCGCTCACGGTCACTTGTTCGTGGCGGCCGCGGGGAATGAAGCGACCGATAATGACACCACGCCGCACTATCCCAGCAGCTATGACACGCCGTATGTTGTGGCCGTGGCGGCTTCCGACATGCATGACCAGTTGGCCGACTTCAGCTGCTATGGCGCCAGTTCGGTGGATCTGGCCGCTCCGGGCGCCGGTATTTTGAGCACCTGGCCGAACAGTCAGTATGCCAGCCTGGACGGCACCTCAATGGCGACTCCGTTTGTATCGGGTGCCGCGGCGCTGCTGCTGAGCCAGGATTCCCTGCTGGAGCCGCTGAGTCTGCGGCGCAAGTTGCTGGCGGCGGTGGATAAACTGGATTCTATGAAGGACAAGGTCGCCACCGGCGGCCGGTTGAACCTCGCCAAGGTGGTGGGGGGCAGCCAGGTCTTGCATCTCCGGTTCGATGATGGCGGCGCCTGGGCCGAAGATTTTACCACGACCGAAGACTGGAACAGCGCCCTGAAGGGCTACAGCAAGGCCTGGTTCCATGCGGCGGTCCGGGACGGAGCTTCGTTCTCGAGCGATACCTATGTGCCGCTCTTTGAAGACACCGACAGCGATGGTATGCCGGATTGGTGGGAAGAGGCCATGGGCCTGGATCCGCTGCGCGGTACCGGCCAATATGGGGCCGATGGCGACCTGGACGGTGATGGGCTGACCAACTTCTATGAATATCTGGCGGGTACCAACCCGCTGGATCCGGACACCGATCACGACGCCGTCAATGATTTCAATGCGGATTCCGATGGCGATGGCTTGAGCAACGGCCAGGAACAGCAGGCGGGTACGCTGCCGGGCTCCGAATGGCTGGGCGACTCGGTCAATCCGGCCGATACAGATGACGATGGACACCTGGATGTGGATGAAATCGCCGCGGGGACCGATCCGCTGAAGGCAAGCGATCCGGATGAAGCCCGGGCAATGGCTTTCAACGGTAGCGGACGTCTGGAAATCCGGACGGAGCATGATGCCGATGCCAGCCTGCCATGGACCGTGGAGACCTGGGTGAAACCCGTCGGCACGGGCACGAACGGAACCATCATCCGCCGCGCGGAGAAGTTGGCCACGAACGACCAGATTTGGGTGGATTACGAGCTGGGCCTGGAAGGTGCTCGGCCGTACATCGCCTATGCGTTCCGGAGCGAGTCGAATGGCTATGTTGCCGTGCGACTGGATGCGCCCAAGGCCCTGCCCATGAATGCGTGGTCGCATGTGGCGGCCGTGCGCGATCCGGCAACCCTGCAGACCCGCTTGTATGTGAATGGCAAGTGCGTGACTAATACCACGGCCGCCCGCTTGCCGTCCGCTTCTCTGCGGGGCGTGTTTGAAACGATCATCGGTAACGGTTTGGTGGGAGAATTGGACGCGGTGCGGACGTGGGATTATGCCCGTTCCGGCATCGAAATCCAGGGTGCGCGCGATGTTCTGCTGCCGGAGGCAAACATGACCGGCACCATTGACAAGAACCTCTCGCCCAAGCGCATTTTCAACTTTGACGACGGCGGGACTACGGCCGAGAACAGCTATTATCTGAACGACTGGATGTCCGATTGGCAAAACGCGGCGACGTTGGTGGGCGATGCCCATCTCGTTTCCGCCGCCTGGCCGCCGGTCGATCTGGATTCGGACGATGACGCGGCGACAGACGTGGCGGAGCGCGCCAACAATACACTTGTTCTGCGTTCGGAATCCCCGTACGTGCCGCGTGCTCTGCGCTTCGGCGGCATGGGCAGTGTACTGGCGAGCGAACAGGTGGACGGCTTGGAGACGATGATCTATGCCGTTACCAACTGGACGGTGGAAGCCTGGGTGAAACCGGCAACGAATCCGGCCACCTCGGTATCGCTGATCAAGCGCAGTACGCTGGGCGGCGGTTCTGCGACGTTTGAACTGGGTTTGAACACGAACCTGTCGGTCTATGCCGGTTTCGACCGGGAAGATTCGGGCCATGCCGCATTCCATGTGGATAGCGGCAGTCATATCTTGCCGACGAATGTCTGGACGCATTTGGCCATGACGTATTCCAGCGAAGACCACCGGTTGATTCTGTATATCAACGGTGTTGAGCAAATCCGGGGGACGGATGTATCCGCACTGCCAGTGATCAACCGCGCCGGCCGGCTCGAGCTCGGGGCCGTCAATTACTTTGGCGATATGAAGGAAATCCGGGTGTGGAACAGCGCCCGCTCGGCGGGCGATATCTATGCCAACTATAGCAAGACCCTGCTATTCTCGGTGGCCGCCCTGGAGAACAGCTTCCACGTGACCGGCCTGGATGGCAATCAGAGCTACATGGGTCGTGTGACAGAACCCATTGAAGATGGCTACACCTATGATCATACCAGTCTCGGCGTGATTGGCGACGAGTACCGGACCTTGACCTATGTCCAAGGCCGTCTGACGCACAAATTCACGCTGGAAACCTGGATCCGGATGCAGCCGGGCGCCGCAGGCGGCCGGGCAGTCGCACGGCAGATCGACGTGATGCTGGTGGATCAGGGGTCTGATTGGCGGATCACCGAGGCACTGGATGTCGAAACCAATGGTGCGCCTTCCGTGGAATGGTGGGGCCAGGTGAATGTGGCTACGCCCATCTACGAAGAAGAAGAAGTCCCCAATCCGGATCCGGCCAAGACCAACACCATCAAGCGGAAAGTCTTGAACCGGTTGGAATACACCACGGATTTAATTCGCCGCAAGTCGATCTCTGAAGTCGACATTCGCGATGGCCAGTGGCACCACCTGGCGGCCGTGGGTGATAGTGAGCGCATCCGCCTGTATGTGGACGGTGAACTCGAGACGGAAGCGCTGACCTACTATGTATTCAAGGCCCGTCCGGCGCCTGATTTCGAGACTCTCTACTGGCAGTATCCGAACGCCGGTTCCGCCTTGCGCATTGGCGACAGCACCCTGCAGGCGGACATCGATGAAACCATGTTCTGGAACGAAGATCACTCCCAGGCGGAAATCCGTAAACACATGGACTACGGCTTGACAGCCAAGGAAATCCAGACCGGGCGCGGAGTGATTACGCCGGTGCCGGAATACGCCATCGACGATGCTTCGCAACATGTCGACCTGGTGTCGTATGTGTTCATGGATGGCACGCCGCCCTTGCCGCTCGTGGTGGATGCCGCCAATGAACCGTTGAACTACCGCATCCTGCCGGATGTCAACGGCAATGAAATTTTGCGCAATTCGCGGCCGCCGGTGTTTGTGGACCGTCTGCGTGCCTTGAAGGACGATCTGGCGGGATATTTTGCCGCGGATGACGGCGGTGAAACGGCGGAAAACTTCATGCAGCGCAACGATCTTGGCTATGCCGGGCTGTTGCGTGGCGACGCGGCGTTTGTCGCCTCGACCGGCGAAGTCACTACGGATGACAGCGATGGCGACGGCCTGCCGGATTGGTGGGAAGAAGCCAACGATCTCGATGCTGGAGATCCGGACGGCGCGGATGGCGCCTATGGCGATGCGGATCAGGATGGATTGAGCAATATTGCCGAGTATCTGGCCGGGACGGATCCGAACAACTGGGACAGCGACGGTGATGGAATCAGCGATTATGAATCCACCGATCCGACCTGTACCAACAATTGCCTGACCTATGGCGAGTACTACATGGATGGCGATCAGCTGCCGGATGCCTGGGAGCTGCTCTTCAGTGATGTGCTCAGCCCGCTGGTAAATGACGCCAATACCGATCCGGATGGCGATGGCTGGAGTAATCTGGCGGAATATCTGGGTGCGGGATACGAGTATGTTTCCTCGAGTAACAGTGTGGCCACTTCCAATTCGGCGGCGACCTTGGTGCGGTATTTCACACCAGTGGCGTCGACAAAGCCGGATGATGCCCAATCCTTCCCCACACCGGCCATTACCTTCACCTTCACCGGTGATTGCACGCCGGCGCCGGATGATCAACTGATCGTCATGGCGTTTTCCGATTCGCAAATGCGGCGTCCGGATGCGACACATGTGGTTTCGAACCGGTTTGTCAACGGCCTCACGGAAACCGTGAGTCTTTGGAATGGCGGCAACACCGGTGGCGTCGGCGACGGCCACGTCCGCCAGGGCAACAACATCTTCATGGCCTTTATTGACGCAAATGGAGATGGGCAGTGGAATGCCGGCGAATGGATGGGCTTCAGCGAAGGCGCTGCGCAAAACGGCATTGAAAACATCCAGTGGGGTTCCGCGGCGGTCCGCATCAACTTGACGGACAAACCGGCGGGATACATCCGCTTCTCGTGGGCACAGGACCTGACCAAGATCGCGGCGGCCCTGTCCCAGGTCGGCGGTACGACCTATATTGTGGCTATCAAGTCGTTGGGCACGGCCGGCCAGCCCACGATTTATTCCACGACGCGCAATCTGGAGTCCCTGGATCGGGCGTATATCACCGAAATGGACCTGAAACAGGCGAACGTGGCGCCCCTGAACGGGACCTATGAATGGACCATCAGCACCGCCGACCGGGTGGCGTTTGTGACCGGCACGAACTCCATTGCCTATGGGACGACGTTGACTGCACCGACGATTCTGGCGCCAGCCAACACAACGCTGCCGTATGCGCAGAACAAGCTGCGGATGACCTTGTCCAAGGATGCGGCGCAGGTCACAGTGCAGGTGCTGCGGAATGGGACCATGGTGCTCAGTTCCAGCTCCTATGCGCCGTATGTCGGCAATAGCGGCGTGGCGGAAATGACCTTGCCATGGCTGGCCGGCTGGAGCACGTTCACGAACGGCGACTATACGATTCGTGTGATTGCCTCGAACCGCATTGCCAGCGCCACCTCGGCAACCGTGCCGTTCTCGGTCAATCTGCAAGAAGCGCCTGTTGGTGCCGGCATGATCAAGGGCAAGGTTGCTTACTACGGTGCCGCCACTGGTACTGCCCGTGTGGTGGAAGCGTTTACGGGTGCGGGTTTCGACCAAACCTCGGATGCCCGCGTTCGGGCCGCCGCGGATGGTTCATACAAGCTGCTGGGTCTGCGGGCCGGGACCTATCACATCCGCAGTTTTGTGGATGCCAATGCCAACGGCGTGCTGGATGAAGGCGAGGCGTGGGGCTTTGTGAAGGGCCAAGCCACCAGTACCAGTGTCTTGACCCGGAAGGCCGTGGCCAAGGGGGCGGCGGATGCGCAGTCCTCGTATGCCGTGGAATACGCGGTGAAATCCATCGCCGTTGATTCGCAAGGCGCGGCCTTGGGACAAGATCTCATCGACTATGATGCACTGGCATATCACAAGAACAATGTCGACAGCGATAGGGATGGCTTGACCGATGAGGCCGAACTGCTTCTGGGTACCAATCCGATGCGCTGGGACAGCGACTTTGATGGAGCCAGCGATGCGGCTGAGGTTGCCGCAGGCACTGATCCAGCCAATCCGGACAGTGACGGCGACGGGTTGCCAGACGGATGGGAGATGGCCAGTGGTCTGCTGCCGTTGTCTGCCGCTGGAAATAACGGTGCGGCGGGTGATCCGGATCATGACGGATTGAGCAATGCGGACGAATTGGCAAATTGGACATTGGCCAATGACTCCGATACCGATAACGACGGTATGCCAGACGGCTACGAAGTGGTGAATGGCTTTGACCCATTGGTGAACGATGCCAACATCGATGCCGACGGAGACGGTTTGACGAATTATGAAGAATATCAGTTAAACACCGATCCGAACCGGACCGATTCGGACGGCGATGGAATCAGTGATGGTCTTGAGGTGGCGTTGGGAACTTTACCGAATGACCCATCCAGCACTCCTGCGATGTATTCGACCGCCTCAACCACCATAATTAGCGCGTTCTACACCAACAACGGGTTGCAGCTTGCCTACCGTGTGGATTCAATGACCGGCGCATATTCCTCCGTCGAGGTGATGATTAACGATGTGCTGACTAACGGTACGAACTGGGTTGGATCCGGCTCGCAGAAGAGTCTGACGGCTTTAGATATTGGGAGCGTCTTCACGAATATGGTGACAGATCCCACGCCAGATGGTCGGCTGAACGTGAGGATCAGAAGTCAATAACCTTTCCCTGAGGGATGGCGTCCCGATGGGCAAGCCTCGCCGAATGGCGTTGACGGAGAGTTGTCATAAAGTTTAAGGTCGAATAATAAGGGCATCTAGCAAGGAGATCGGACAGGATGAAACGATTGGCTTTGATTGGCGTTTGTGTGGCGGCGCTGTCCGCCGGCATCATGGGATGCAACTGGGAAACGGGCAATGATGCCACCAGCTGGAGTTCCTCTTACAACTGGGTGAATTTCAGCGGGGTGTATCGCAGTGCTTCCGGCGGTCTGCTGGTGACGGATTACACCACCACGCCTTCGGCTCCGGGCAGTACCAATGTACTGGCGGTTTCAGGCGAAGCCCAGGGCAGTTTTACCGTGTATCAGACCGCTTTTAGCGGCAAACTGAAAAATGGGAATGTTGTTCCCGGTTCGGCGGCAATCACGCTTTACAACAAGTCCGGCACCGCCATCTTAACGATTGCCGACAATGGCAACCGGGTGTTGACTTCCGGCACCCAGAATGGAACGATCGATTATGTGTCGGGCAGTTGGAGCATCACATTTTCCGCCGGGATGGGACCTGCTGAAGCAGGGTATATCCGGGCCAGTTATTCGTACTTTGTTTCAAACGATGGCACGGCCGGCAGCGGTGCCGTGGCGGGTTCGACGGGCAAGAGCATCTATTCCTTCAGCGTGACCCATCAGGGGCAGAACCTGACCTTCGTGGACAATAACGGCTGCACGTATGCGGGCAAGATCAGCCAGATCCGCTCGCTGTCTGGTGCCGAAAACACGGATATCGAACAGGTTTCCGGGGATGAGCAGTCCCAGAAGTCACTTAGCAAGATCACCTATTACGAAAGCGATCTGCCGGCGGATGGCGATGCCATTGTGGCCAACTTCGAGGTGTCGGGCGTAAGCGCGGCCATGATGCAGGTGACGATCGTGGGTACCTTCGAAGGCACGGTGGCTTCCGGCGTCTTCACCGGACGGCTTCTGAAGGGAACGTGGATCGAACTGGGCGGCAAGACGGGCGACATCAATGGCCAGACGACGTCAGTGACGATTTCGACCGCGGGAACTTCAACGGGAACCACGACGGACACCAACACGACGACCACGGCGGCCGCCATGGCGATCGCGCCCTGATCGGCAGTCCGGCCCTTGCGCGCCGCGGAGAAATCCGCGGCGCTTTTTGTTTTTCCACACCATGGAAAACAGGTGAGGATTTTTCCACAGTGGTGGAGTCAAACATCAAGTACACGGAGTTCTAGTTGCAAGGCTTCGGCCGGGGTTCGATAGCCCAGGCACCTCCTGGGCCGGTGATTTAACAGATCTTCAACCCGGCGGATGTCCTCTTCGGTGACGCGGGCGAGATTGCAGCCTTTGGGGAAGTACTGCCGCAGCAGGCTGTTGGTGTTCTCATTGAGGCCGCGTTCCCAAGGGCTGTAGCGGTGGGCGAAGTAGACGAGGCCGCCCAGGGCGGCCTCCATCTGGCGGTGCTGGCCGAACTCCATGCCGTTGTCGACGGTGAAGGTCTTGGGCGCCAGACCATGGCGGGCGAAGGCCCGTTGGGTCTCGCGGATGTAAGTGGCGGCCTTGCGATCGGGCAACCGAGCCAAGACCAGGTAGCGGGTCTTGCGATCCACATGCGTAGCGAGGCCGCAGGGACTGTGGAAGAGACCCTTCATCGTGTCGCTTTCAAAGTGGCCCGCCTCCTGGCGCCGTTGGGCGGCGGCCGGCCGGTCCTCGATGGACCGGCCGTCGCGGATGCGCTGGTATGAGCTTTTCCTGCGTGGCGGACGTCTCAGACGGGGATCGCCGCGGCGCAGATGGGGGCCGTATTTCACCCCCGCCCGCAACTGCTGGTGGACGAACCGGTAGAGGATCCCGTGGCTGATCCGCGCCCCGGCGTCGATCCACAGGCGATGCGCGATCTGCCGAGGCGAATGGTCCAGCCGCAAGCGCCGATCCACCTCGGCTCGCAGCAGCGAGTCATCCAACTTTCGCCGCCGCCGCCAGCGCGTCACTTCCGCCGCGCGCACTTGGGCGGCAACCGCCTCATACGGCTGGGTGTTCCGGGCCAGTTCCCGCCGGATCGTCGAGGCGGACCGGCCCAGCCACCGGGCCGCCGCCTCGACTCCTCTGCCCTCCCGCATACAAATCATGATGACGGTTCGCTCTTCCAGTGTAAGATGTCCGTATTCCAAGGCCTGCCTCCTTATGGTTGTGATGACCGTTCGATCGTATCGAACCGAGGCGTGGCCTTGGAACTTTTGTGCACTTCATCTTAGACACCACCACTGTGGAAAAACCGATGAGCCGCGAGCCCCCGCATGGGGGGGGCGGCTCAGGGTTCGACGAAGGTGATGCCGGGGTTTTCGCGGTCGGTGCGTTCGGCGGGGCGCAAGGCGGGATGGCGCCGCAGGAAATCCCGGCCTGCGGGCGAGGTGTGGGTGTAGTGATCGCCAAGGAAGACGCTCCGGAGGCGGCCGGCCTCGCGCTGGCGCTGCAGCCATTGGCGGGCGGCGGCGCGGATGCGCCCGCCGCCGCCGGACGAGGAACCCCAGCCGTGGATGATGCGGACGACCTGGACGCCGTCGGCGCGGGCGCGGTCCAGCTGCGCCTCCAGGCGGCGAAGGGCTTCCTCCACGGTGGGCAGGCCGGCTTCGATGTCGAGGGTGCGGACGGCGGGGCCGGAGCTGCCGGCGGGGCCGGGAACCTGCGGGGTTTCGCAGAAGGGGCAGATGGTGGATTGGGGGGCGATGGTTTCGCCGCAGGTGGCGCAGGTTTTCACGGGGCGGCCGGGGATTCGAGTTCCTGCTGCCGCAGGCGCCGCATCTGGCGGGCGACCAGCAGGATGGCGATGAGGAAGGTCAACGTGTCGGAGGCCGGCGCGGCGGCGAAGATTCCCGGCAGGCCCCAGAACCGGGGGAAAATCAGGATGAAGGGGATGAAGAGCAGGATCTGGCGGGAGAGGGCGATCAGCGTGGCCTGGACCGGCTTGCCGATGGCCTGGAAGAAGTTTCCGCTCATGATCGGGAAGCCGATGATCGGGAAGGCGAGGGAGAAAATGCGCAGGGCGCGCACGCCGAGCGGGATCAGTTCGGAGTCGGCGGCGACGAAGGCCCGCAGAATGGGCACGGGAAACAACTGGCTGATGGCCCAGCCGAGGGTCATCAGGACGGTGCCGGCCGTGACGGAGGTCCAGAACAACTGGCGGACGCGGGCGAACTTGCGGGCGCCGTAGTTGTAACCCATCAGGGGTTGCGCGCCTTGCGTGAGGCCGAAGCAGGGCATGAAAATGATGCTCATGTAGGCGCTGAGGATGCCCATGACCGCGATCGCCGGGTCGCCGCCGTACTGGCGCAGGCCGCGGTTGAGGATGACGTTGAGCAGGCTGTTGGCCAGGTTCATGGCGAAGGGGGCGAAGCCGATGGTGAGAATGGGCCAGACGACGTGGCGGAGGTCCAGGCGCAGGTGGCAGCGGCGAAGACGGGTGCCGGACCGCCGCAGGAGGAAATAGCCGAAGCACCAGGAAAAGGAGAGGGCCTGCGAAATCACGGTGGCCCAGGCGGCGCCTTGCATGCCCCAGTGGAATACGAAGATGAACAGGGGGTCCAGGATGGTGTTGGTGATCGCGCCGATCAGCATGGCCATCATGGAAATCCGCGGGTGGCCGTCCGACCGGATGAAGTGCGACAGGCCGTAGCCGGTGGTGGTGGGGGCGATGCCGATGAGGATGATGCGGGCATAGTCGCGGGCGTAGGGGAGCAGGTCGTCGCCGGCGCCCATCAGGCGCAGGAGGGGGTCGAGATAGAACAGCCCCGCCAGGGAGACGACCAGGGGGATGAAAAACAGCAGGCCGAAGGCATTGCCTAGGATCCGTTCGGCTTCCTCCTGCCGTCCTTCGCCCATCCGGATCGAAAAGAGCGTGTTGGCGCCCACGCCGATCAGGATGGAAAACGAGACCATGGTCATCATCAGCGGGAAGCTGATGGTGACGCCGGCGATGCCCTGGGCGCCGATGCCGTAGCCGATGAACATGCGGTCCACGATGTTATAGAGGGCATTGACGAGCATGCCGACAATGGCCGGCAGGGAGAAGCGCAGCAGCAGCCGGCCGATGGCATCGGTGCCGATTTGGTCGGTGGCGTTGGGGCGGGAGGGCTGGCTGACTGGCGCGGAATCCATGGTTTCCAAAAGATGCCCGCGATTCTACCCGTCCGGGCACGGGCAGGGCGAGAGCGGATTTGAAGGCAGTCGGATGGCTCTTTTTGGCTGTTTTTCAGGGAAAAATGGGGTAGAGTGCCTGCCCAATGACCGATTTTCAGACAGCGCACCAATTATGGGCCCCGTGGCGGATGGAATTCATCCGCGGCACCAAGGAGGAGGGGTGCTTCCTCTGCCGGATCATCCGGGAGGGGCCGGCCAAGGACACCGAAAACCTGGTGGTTCACCGGGGGCGGCTGGCCCTGCTGCTGTTGAACCGCTATCCATATAACAGCGGGCACCTGATGGTTGCGCCCTATCGGCATGTCGGAATCCTGGGGAAGCTGACAAACGAAGAACGGGCCGAAGTGCTGGAGTTGACGTGCCTGGCGGAGCGCCTGCTGGAGCGGGTGGCCAAGCCGCAGGGGTACAACATGGGCATCAACCAGGGGGCGGCGGCGGGAGCCGGATTGAAGGACCACCTGCACATGCACATTGTACCTCGGTGGGAAGGGGATACGAATTTCATGCCGGTACTGGGCGGGGTGCGGGTCATGCCGCAGGCCTTGGTCGAAATGCATGCGGCCTTGGTCCAGGCCTTGCCGGCGGAAAAGGCTTGAGGCGGGAACGGGTTGGAAATCATGGCGGAACGCACCATCCATTTTGACAACGCACGCGAAGTGCAGGACATCACCGGCACCCGGGGCGAATATCTGCCGCCGCTGGAGCAGGCTTTCGGGGTGACGGCGGTTTCGCGGGACCTGTGGCTGAAAATCGAAGGCGAAGGCGCCAAGGTGGATGCCGCCGGCGGTTTCGTGGAGGGCCTGCTGCGGGCGCGCAATGCGGGGATGTTCCTGAACCGGCACATGGTCGATTATGCCCGCCAGGCGTATGCCGATGGGCGCGGCGCGGACCTGGACAAGCTGGCGGGCATGCGGGTCGACGTGGCGCCCGGGCGCGCGCCGGTCTTTCCCCGGACGTTTGGACAGGCGATGTTCCTGGATACCATCCGCCGCAGCGAATTGACCTTCGGCCTGGGGCCGGCGGGCACGGGCAAGACATGGCTGGCGATGGCCATGGCGGTTTCGGCGCTGTTGAAAAACGAGGTATCGCGGATCATCCTGACCCGGCCGGCGGTGGAGGCCGGCGAAGCGCTGGGTTTCCTGCCGGGCGACCTGCAGCAGAAGATCCTGCCGTACCTGCGCCCGCTGTACGACGCGCTGCATGAAATGATGCCGGCGGAGGAAGTGCCGGGGCTGGTGGAGCGCGGCGTGATTGAAGTGGCGCCGCTGGCCTACATGCGCGGCCGCACCTTGAACCGCGCGTTCGTCATCCTGGACGAAGCGCAGAACACGACCCGCGAGCAGATGTTGATGTTCCTGACCCGGCTCGGGTTCGGCTCCAAGGCGGTGGTGAACGGCGATCTCACGCAGGTGGACTTGCCGGCGCACAAGATGCCGGGCCTGCTCGAGGCGGAATTCCTGCTGCGCAAGGTGGAAGGCGTCGGCGTGGTGCGGCTGACGGGGGCGGACGTGGTCCGGCATCCGCTGGTCCAGCGGATCATCGAAGCCTACAAGGGCCGGGAAAAGGGCGTCGGCAACGGGGGGGCGGGCTGACATGGCGTTGGGATTTTCCAGACGGAGCACCTTCCGCGGCGATACGCTGGGCCCCCGGCCGCCGGCCTGGCGCGGCTGGAGCACCCTGGGCGACGTGGGCTTGATGCTGGTGTTGTGGCTGATGGGCGTGGTGTTCATCAACCTCGGCGGGCCGCAGCGCCATACGGGCCTGGCCGAAGGGCAGCGCGCGCCGGCGACCGTGGTGGCGGGACATGATTTCGAGTGCTTGAACCTGGCCGCGACGGAATTGCTGCGCCAGCAGGCGGCGGATACCGTCGTGCCGGTCTTCACGATCCAGATGGGCCCGCTGCAGGCGGCCCGCCGGAACCTGGAGAAACTGGTCGACCGGACCCTGTCCCTCCGGCGCGAGGTTGAACGGCCGGCCGCCAAGGCCGGGGCGGCGCCGGAAGCCGCGGCACCCCTCAAGTCGCTGGAGACGGAACTGGCCGTCGTGGCGGACCTGCTGGGACTGTCGATTCCGGGCGAGGCCATAGTGCAGCTTTTCCCGGCCGGCAAGGAAATGGATGTGCTGGCGGCGCTGAAGGACAGCCTGTCCACGACGTGGCTGAACGGCATTTTGTCGGAAGCCGACCGGGAAAGCGGGTTCCAAGGCTTGGCGGCCGGGCGGACCATCGACATCCTGCTGCCGGCCGAGAACGGGACGCCGGCCTTCCGCACGGTGGCGCTGGGCGACCTGCCGACGCCGGATGGCGCGCTCGACGCCTTCGTGACGGAAGCCCAAAACCGCCTGACGGCCCTGGGCGTGGACAGCACCCAGAAAACGATCGCGGAACTGGCGCGGCCGGTTTTCCGCTCCAACCTGGATTACGACGAGCGCACGACCCAGGCGCGGCGCACCGCCATCCAGAGCGGCATCGAGCCGGTGGCCATGACGGTGCGCGAAGGAACGACGCTGATGGAGGAAGGGGCCACGGTCACGCCGCAGACGGTGGAGCTGGTCAATGCCTACAACCGGAAACTGGCGGAAGTGGAAACCTCCCGCGACCGCCGGGTGAAGCGCGGCGGCGATGCGGCGCTGATGCTGATCGTGCTGGTGGTCTGCGTGGGCTGGCTGCGAAGCTCGCAGCCCGGCGCCTACGAGAAAAGCCGGCGCAAGGGATTGCTGGTGCTGCTGGGGCTTCTGGCCCTGATGCTGGCCAGCCTGTTCCGCTATCTCGCCGTCGGCCTGAACTGGATTCCGCCCTGGCTGGCGCCGTTCGCCATTCCCCTGACGCTGCCGACCATGCTGGCGGCCCTGATGCTGGGGCCGTCGCCGGCGCTGGCCGTGGGGCTGTGGAGCGGGCTGTCGACGGCGCTGGTGTTCGACCGCAGCTTTGAACTGCTGCTGCTGGGGCTGGGCGGTTCGGCGCTGGCGGTGGTGCTGCTGCGCAACGTGCGCAAGCGCTCGCAAGCGATGCGCGCGGGGCTGGCGATCGGCCTGCTGGAAGGCGTGCTGGCCCTGGCGCTGGCCGCGCTCTACCTGTACCGGCCGGGCACTTTCCTGACGCAGGTGGGCACCGGCATTGCCAGCGGCATCCTGTCGGCCGTGCTGGCGCTGCTGCTGCTGCCGTTCCTGGAATGGCTGTTCCAGCACACGACGGATATTTCGCTGCTCGAATTGACGGACATGAGCCACCCGCTGCTGCAGCGGCTGGCCATCGAGGCGCCTGGCACCTACCACCACAGCCTGATGGTGGGGGCGCTCGGGCAGGCGGCGGCCGCCCGCATCGAGGCGAACGGGCTGCTGGTGCTGGTCGGCGCCTATTTCCACGACATCGGCAAGCTGGCGAAGCCCGAATTCTTCTCGGAGAACCAGCGCGGCGGCGAGAATCCCCACGACAGCCTGGCCCCCAGCATGAGCGCACTGGTCATCCAGTCGCACGTGAAGGAGGGCCTGACGCTGGCCAAGCGGCACAAGCTGCCGCAGCTGGTCTGCGACGGCATCCGGACGCATCACGGCACGTCGCTGACTTCCTATTTCTACCAGGTGGCCCGGCGGGCGCTGCAGGAGGCCGGCATGGCCGAGGACGCCGGACTGGAGCACAGTTATCGCTATGACGGTCCGAAACCGGCGACGCGGGAACAGGCCATCCTCATGCTGGCCGACACGGTCGAGGCCGCCTCGCGCTCGCTGGAAAAACCCACGCCCAACCGGATCACCGAGATGGTGGCGACGCTGGTGCGCGACAAGCTGCTCGACGGGCAGCTGGATCTCTGCCCGCTGACCCTCGAGGACCTGCACGAGATCCAGGCCTCGTTCGTGTTTGCACTGACGAACATCCTGCATGGAAGGAACCCGTATCCCCGTGAAGATTCGCTTGCTCAACCGGCAGCGGGCGCTGCCCGTCCGGCCGGCGCCGCTCCGGCAGCTGGCGCGGATGCTGGCGGCCCGGGCGTTTCCGGCTGACGCGCCGTTCGCCGAACTGACGGTGACGCTGACGGACGACGCCGCCATGCCCGCCTACAAGGCGGGCTG
>CAZMOR010000102.1:0-39370 GCA_964567795.1 uncultured Verrucomicrobiota bacterium | reverse complement strand
AACGTCACGCCGTAGTTCAGCGTGCAGAAGTTCCGGATCTCGGCCTCCGTGCCGGGCTCCTGGCCGAGGAAATCGTTGGCGGGAAATCCCAGCACGGCGAAGCCGCGGTCCTTGTGCGTCCGGTGCAGTTTTTCGAGCCCGGCGTACTGTTTCGTGAACCCGCACTTGCTGGCCACGTTCACCACCAGCAGCACCCGGCCCTTGAAGTCCGCCAGGCTCACGTCCTGCCCATCGATGTTTTTCAGCGTGAAGTCGTAGATGCTGGGCGCGGGTTCCGCGCCCGGCGCGGCGGAATTCCAGCCGAGCCAAGCCGCCATGCCGATGCCGAGCGTCCATTTGCCGATCATGGTCCACCTCCTGTCGAGAGGGACAACCTACCGCCGGTCGCGCCGTTCCGCAACCGGCCGGGCCGGATTCAGAATCGGCCCTTGAACCAGTCGAAGGTGGCCCGCAGGCCCTCGGCGAAGGCGTGCGCGGGCTGCCAGCCGAGCACGCGGCGCGCGAGCGCAGCATCGGCCTGCGATTCGCGCACGTCGCCGGGCCGCGCCGGGGCATAGGCCGGCGCGAAGGGCTGGCCCGCCAGCGCGGCGATCTGGCGCGCAAGGTCGTTGACGGAAATGCGGTCGCCGTAGGCGACGTTGTAGACCCCGCCCGCGGCGGCGTCCGGCGCCGCCAGGCACGCGAGATTCGCGGAAACGACGTCCTCGACGAACGTGAAGTCGCGCGTTTGCCCGCCGTCGCCGTAGATCGTCGGCTGGCGGCCGGCGCAGTAGGCGCGCATGAACAGCGGGATCACCGCGGCGTAGTGCGAGGCCGGATCCTGGCGCGGGCCGAAGACGTTGAAGTAGCGCAGGGCGAAGAACTTCAGGCCGTAGAGGCCGTGGAAAATGCGGCCGTAGTGCTCGCCGGCGAGCTTCGAAAGCGCGTAGCCGGTCAGCGGCGCGGGCAGCATGTCCTCGCGCTTGGGCATGACCGGCGAATCGCCGTAGATGGACGCCGAGGAGGAAAACACCACGCGCTCCGCGCCGGCGGCGCGCTCGGCGAGCAGCACGTTCAGCGTGCCGGTGACGTTGATCTCGTGCGTGGTGGCGGGATCGTCCACGGAGGCCTGCACGGAGGCCAGCGCGCCGATGTGGAAGACGTGGCGCGCGCCGCGCGCCGCCGCGCGCACCGCGGCGGCGTCGCGCAGGTCGCCGCGGATGAATTCCACGGATGTTTCCAGGCCGGCGAGGTTTTCGAGGTGGCCGGAGGACAAATCGTCGAACACGCGGACGCGCGCGCCCTGCCCCGCCAGGCGGCGCACCAGGTTGGAGCCGATGAATCCGGCGCCGCCCGTCACCAGATGAAGGCCGTCCGCCGCCATGCTCAACCGCCGCCCAGGGAGCTGGAGAACTGCGGCAGGGCCAGCGGCCAGACCCGGATCCAGAAGGTGTAGTCGTCGTCGCCGTTGGCGGCTTCTTCCGGCCGGATGCGCACGCCCAGGCCGATGCCGAGGCAGCGCGTGCGGTGGATGATGAAGTAGGAGTGCTCCTCGACCTGCGACTGGTCCAGATCCATGCGGGCGTAGACGCGGCCCGACCAGCGCTGCTCGGGGAACAGCACCAGGTCGCCGGCAATGACGTCGCGCGAATCGCGCTTGTAGCGGTAGTCCACGCCGAAGGTGAAGATCTCCTCCTGCTTCACCTCGACCTGGGTGTTGAAGGTGCGCAGCTCGCTCTCCTGCGTGTCATAGGCCCCGTCGAAATCCCACGACAGCCACGAGAAGACCCGGGTCTCGGTCTTGAAGCCGATGTCGCCGAGGGTTTCCTCGCCCTGCTCCTCGTCGGGATCGAGCAGCAGCGTGCTGAAGACATCCGCGAACAGCAGGTCGTGCGCGGCCAGGTTGCGCTTGGTCTGCAGATAGTTGCGCATACCGATCTTCACGTCGTTGCGCTTGTCGAGCTCATCGATGGAATCGAATTGCCACAAATCCTCGGGCTTGAGGTTGGGTTCGAGGCGCAAGGTATAGTCGGCGTAGGGCTCGGCGATGTGCCGCAGGTCCTCGTCCTCCTCGATGCCCGTCGGGCCTTCGTAGAGGTCGCCGAAGGCCTTGAAGGAGGTTTCCGCGCCGAATTCCGGCAGGTTGCGCCAGGCCGCGGAATCGTCGGCGATGATTTCCTCGACCTCGTTGGTGGTGCCGACGACTTCGCCCAGGCCGTTGGTGATCGGTACGACGTTGGTCACGGCGGTAGTCAGCAGTGTGTCGGAATAGTAGGTGCCGCGGTAGCCGGCGCGCGGAATCACGCTCAGGAAGCCGAACTCGCGCGTGGGCCAGTAGAGCATGTGGTAGGTGTCGAAGCGGAAGGCGTCGTAGCGCTCATCCTCCGAGCCGTCCGGATAGACGCGGCCGAGATAGCTCAGCGTGTTCTCGCCTTCGTAGTAGAGCGGCGTGTTCAGGATCTGCTGGCGGTTGAAATTGAGGAACACCTCGGGCAGGCGGTCCACGTTCTCGTAGAAGTCGTTCAGGCGCATGTTCATCAGGACGCCGGCGGTATAGTGGTCGCCGCGGTGGGACAGCGTCACGCGGTTTTCCGGCTGGACGTTCTTCTGGTATTCGTCATCGAAGAAATCGCTCAGGATCCACGGGTCGCTCACGTAATTGAGCTCGGTCATGAGGTAGTCGCGGTCGGTGACGTTGTGCCGGTCGTTGAGGTGCAGCCAGTAGCGGTTGCTGTCGATGAGGTCTTCGCGCTCGGCCTGCTGCTCCTCGTCGTGCCAGGGATTCTGGTCGTAGGCGTAGTAGAGCCGCAGCTTGCCGAGATAGTCGGTGCCGTCGGGGTCCTTCCACGACAGGTCCTCGCCCAGGCCCACGCCGCGCTTCTGGCGGTAATCGACGTGGGTATGGGTCTTGAAGACGTCGTTGAGCGGATAGTTGTAGGCCGTCAGCAGGAACGGCCCGTTGTCGGAGCTCCAGCCCGGCGTGATTTCGAAGTTGGCCAGTTCCTCGAGGTTGGCCCGGATGTAGGGGAACCAGAAGAACGGCACGGGTCCGAACTGGAACCGGACGTTCTTGGCGCGCAGGATCTTGTTGTTCTCCAACGTGGCCGAACTGGCGCGCACCGAGTACTCGGGATCGTCCGGTTCGCACGTCGTCAGCATGACGCCGTCGAGTTCCATCATGTTGAGGGACATGCGGCGCGAATCCCGGGCGGTGACATGATACGGCGGCGCATAGGCGTCGAAGGCGCCGAAGTCGCCCTGCCCCGTCTTGAAGTTGTAGGTGGCCTCCTGGCCTCTCCAGGTGTTGCCCAGGTACTGGATCAGGATGTTGCCGCGCGCATAGACCTGCTGGGCGGCGGTATCGACTTCGGCATAGTCCGCCGCCACGGAATCCGTGCCGCGGGCGACCTTCACATGGCCCTTGGCGATCACCAGCCGGCGGGCGGCGTCATAGGACAGGTCGTCGGCCTGGACGTCCACCAGGCCCGCCAAGGCATCGGCGGTGCCGGAGGACAGCGCGGCGATGCCCGTGGCCGGAGCCGGCGCGGGCGCCGCGGCGGATTTGGCGGCCGGCGCCACCGGCCGCGCCGTCAACGGCTGCGAGGCCGCCACCGGCTGCTGGGCGCCGGCCGTTCCGGCCAGCCCCGTAATCAACATGAAAAACAGGGTGCACCCGAGGCGCAAGCGCCGCCGGGAAAGAATGGATGGAGTTGAATGCATGCGGGGCCAATCTAACAGCCGTTTGCAGCCGCCGCCAAGCGCAATTTGCAGTCTTCAGGCGCCGGCGGAGGACACCCCGGACTCCACGGCCGCCGCCCGGGCCAGGCGTTTCGCCGGCGTGGGCATTTTCCGCAGCAGCAGAACCTGCCACCCGGCGGCCTCCACGGGATAGGGTTCGCGTTCGAAGTCATGCTGCAAACAGGCCTGCAGCACCGCCGCCCCGCCGGCATGCCGCAGGGCGAAACGGTCGGCGCGCAGTTCGCCGCGCCGGCCGATGGCATGCGCCACCACCCCGGCCACGGCGGCCAGGCCGAACAACGCCACCACCCAGAAAGGAAACGCTTCCGGAGCGGCCGCGCCCGGCAGCCCCCGGATCCGCGCGGCCCAGTCCACGATCCGCGCCGCGCCGAAAAACACGCCGGCCGCCAGCGCCACCTGCAGCGCCTGCAGGCCGGCCGCCGCGCCATGCTGGTGCCAGCCCATGTGCCGCGCCGCAAGAAACATCTGCTCGCGCCGGTCCAGCTCCTGCCAGGCCCGGGCCGAGAACACCACCCGGCGGCGCCGCCCGAAGCCCGTCAGGCGTACCTCCTCCAGATCCTCCTGATGCTCGAAATTCCACCACGCCGCGCCCGTGATTTCCAGCCCGGCCGCCTGGCCGGCCCGGCGCAGCTCCGCCTCCAGCGCCGCGTCCACGATCGGCACCGGCGGCCGCACGCGCGGCAGCAGCCATGACGGACCGATTTCCCCCAGCCCGCCCACCAGCAGGACATAGAGCCCGGTCGCCACCAGCCACCACGTCGCCGGAAAAACGGCCAGCAGGGCGTACAGGCCCGTGAACGCCACGGTCATGAGCCCGACCTCCAGCAGCATCGTCACCAGATAGCCCCGCAGCCACTCGCCGAATTCGCCCGCATACCGGTGGTAGGCGCGTTCGATGGAAAAATCCGCCGCCACCGACAACGGAAACAGCAAGACTTCGTAGCTGAACACCGCCAGCGCCGTCAGCCCGGCGCAGACCAGCGGCCAGGAAAACGGAAACGAAAACCGGGAACTCAACCCCTCCACCACCGCCCGCGACAACCCCGACATCCAGAACAGCGCCGCCAGGGCGAAGAGTAAGGCGAAGCGCAACAGGAATAGCAGCGCCTGGAGGCGGTCATAGGCGCGGGCCTGCGCCTCCTTGTGCTCGTCGTACCAGGCCGCCATGGCGCGCGGCCCTCCCTCAGGCCAGATCGCCCAGGTTCAGCATGTCCAGCAGGCGCGACAAATCCTCGTTGTCGAAGAATTCAATGACGATTCGTCCCATCTCGCGCTTGCCGTCCGCCAGCAGGCGGGCCGGCGCCAGGGACACCTTGGTGCCCAGCTCCTGCTGCATGCGGTCGGCCAGGAATTTCAACTGCTTGGCGCTCTTGTCGTCCGCCGGACCGGCGTCCTTCTTCTCCGCCGCTTTCTTGCCGCCCTTGGGCTGGCCCAGGCTGGCGACCAGTTTCTCCAGCGCGCGGACGGACAGTCCCTGCGCCACGACCCGGGCCGCGAGCAAGTCGCGGTCCTTCGTTTCGACTCCCAGCAGCACCTTGGCATGCCCGGCGGACAGCACGCCTTCGGACAGCGCCCGCTTGATGGCGTCCGAGAGATCCAGCAGGCGCAGCGAATTCGCGACCGTCGCCCGGGCCTTGCCGATGCGCTTCGAGACTTCGTCCTGCGTCAGCCCCGCCTCGCGCATCAGGTCACGGTAGCCCTCCGCCTCCTCGATCAGGTCCAGGTCGGCGCGCTGCAGGTTCTCGATCAGCGCCAGCTCCCGCGCTTCCAGGTCGGACACCTCGTGCAGCAGGGCCGGGATTTCCAGCAGGCCCGCCAACTGGGCCGCGCGGAAGCGCCGTTCGCCGGCGATCAGGTGGAAAATCTCGCCGGCCGGCCGCAGCCAGACCGGCTCCAGCACGCCCTTCTCCCGGATGGAATCCGCCAGCTCCTTCAGCGCTTCCTCGGCGAAATGGCGCCGGGGCTGCCACGGCCCCTTCTGGATCTTGTGCACCGGCACCAGGCGCACCGCGCCCTTGGTCTCGGCCGCCGCCGCCGGCTTGGGATGTTCTCCGGACCGCGCAACCGGCTTGGCCGGCTCCGTGCCCGGGCGCGTCGCCCCGCCCTTGATCAGCGCATCCAGTCCCCGGCCCAGGCCCCTGTGTTTCGGTTGTGTTGACATGGTTTTCCTTCATACCCCAAACGCCCCCGACAATCAATCCCCGCAATTCGGCATTGCCGATTCCGGCCCCGCCGCCTATGCTTCCCCCCACTATGAAAAAGACCATCCAGGCATTCCTGCAGCTGGCGGCCGTGGCGGCCGCCGCCACCTCCCTCCAGGCCCAGACCCCCGTGCGCGTCACGGCCGACAACGTCAACCTCCGCGCCAAGGCGCTGCTGACCTCCGAAGTCGTCACCCAGGCCCACTACGACGACCGCCTCACCGCCTATGAAATCGGCAGCGAATGGGTCGAAGTCGCCGCGCCGGCCACGGCCGACGCCTGGGTCATGAAGTCCTACGTCCAGGCCCCCGCCAACACCATCGGCGCCAACCGCGTCAATGTCCGCGCCGGGCCGAGCATCAACTACAACATCCTCTGCACCCTCGCCCTGGGCGATACCGTCGAACCGCGCGGCGAGGAAGTGGCCGACTGGCTCAAGATCGCCCCGCCGCCCGCCGCCCGCGTCTGGGTCAGCCGCGAATTCGTCGAAATCCTCTCCGGCGAGGCCGCCGCCGCGGCCCCGGCCAAGGAAACCGGCGTCGCCGAAAACAAACCGGCCGGGCAGGACGAAGCCGCACCGGCCGCCGAAGTGGCCGCCGCCGCGGATGACCACGCCGCCGCCGGCGAAGAGCCGGCCGCCAAGAAATCCCGCAAGAAAAAGTCCCCGGCCGAGGATGTGCCCGTGCCCGAAATCGCCGCCACCGCCGCCGCAACCGAATACCCCACGCCGATCGTCTCGCCGTCGGTTCCGGAAAAGGATGCCGGCCTGCGCGAAATTCCCGTGCCGCCGCCCGCCAACCTCAAGCTCATCCCGCTGGAAGGCCAGGGCCGCCTGACGGAAGTCGAGGGCGAATTGCGCGCCGCCCCGCTGATCAACGAAGCCCCCACGCGCTACCGCGTGGTGAGCTGGCAGGACAACCGCTGGCAGATCCTCTGCCACGTCTACGGCGAAGCCGCCAAGTTCCGCAGCCTGCAGGACAAACGCGTGCACCTCAAGGGCCGCGAATACTGGATCCAGGGCGCCGCCGCCCCGGTCCTCGTGCCCGACCAGGTCCAGGAAGTCCCCGCCACCGACGACGCCGTCGTGCACTGACCGCCGCCCCCATGCGGGGAAGCGCGGCTCGGGGATTTTTCCACACTGTGGAAAACTTTTTTCCATTGTGTGGAAAAACAGGGGTTCCGGGCATGCGCCGCGCGTCCCCGCATGGGGGCAATTCGGGGGTTGCCGCCTGCCACCGGTTTGCGTAGATTGTACGGTCAACGGACATGCAACCTCCGCGCGACAACTTTGACGCCTTCTGCAGCATCCTGGCCGCCACGGCCGATGCGGCGGCGGCGTTTCTCGGCCTGCTGCTGGCCACCTGGATCCGCTTCGACTCGGGCCTGGTGCCGCTCAAGCACAACGAGATCTTCCCGCCCCGCATCATGTACGTAGCCGCGGCGATCGTCCTCGCGCCGCTGCTGGTCGTCATCTTCCGCCAGATCGGCCTCTACCTGCGGCCGCAGCTCGGGCCCTTCGGCGACAAGCTGCCGCGCATCGTCCGCGGCGTCACCATCACGCTGGGCACGGCGCTGGCGCTGTCGTTCGTCGTGCGCCCGGCGGACTGGCCGCCCTATTCCCGTACCGTCGCGCTGATCGCCTTCTTCACCGTGCTGGCCCTGGTGCTCATCGAGCGTTTTGCCCTGTTCCGCATCGAACTGCACTGGGCGCGCCGCACCGCCCCCATCCGCCAGGTCCTCATCATCGGCGTCGACGACCTCGCCGCGCGCCTCCGCCGCGCCCTCGAACGCGAACCCCGCCTGCGCTCGCGCCTTGCCGGCTACCTCCTGCCCTTCGACCCCGGCGGCCGCGAAATCCCCCTCTCTTCCGCCATCACCCCCAAGCTGGTCAAGGGCCACATCGGCGAACTCGAAAAAGTCGTCGCCGACGAGCAAATCGACGAAGTGATCCTCGCCGACATGACCATCTCGCACAAGCGCCTGACCGAAATCCTGTTCCACTGCGAGCGCAACCTGATTCCCTTCCGCATGGTGCCCGACCTCTACGGCGTGCTGACTTCGCGCGTCCGCGTCAACCACGTCGCCGACATCCCCCTGCTGGGCATGGCGGCCTGGCCGCTGGACGCTTTCTGGAACCGCGTTCTGAAGCGCCTCGAGGACCTCGCCGGCGCCCTGGTCGGCCTGCTCGTTTCCGCCCCCGTCATCCTCGTGGCCGCGCCCCTGATCAAGCGCAGTTCGCCCGGCCCCGTCTTCTATCGCCAGACCCGCTGCGGCATCGGCGGCAAGTACTTCACCATCCTCAAGCTCCGCACCATGCCGGTCGACGCCGAGGCCGCCACCGGCCCCGTCTGGACCACGGCCGACGATCCCCGCCGCACCCGCGTCGGCGAGTTCCTCCGCAAGTGGAACCTCGATGAACTGCCTCAGTTCTGGAACGTCCTCATGGGCGACATGTCCCTCGTCGGGCCCCGTCCCGAACGCCCGCATTTCGTCGAGCAGTTCAAGGACGACGTCGGCCACTACATGACCCGCCACGTCTCGCGCCCCGGCATGACCGGCTGGGCCCAGGTCAACGGCCTCCGCGGCGACACCTCCATCGAGGACCGCGTCCAGCACGATCTCTACTACCTCGAAAACTGGTCGCTGTCCTTCGACCTCAAGATCCTTATCCAGACCTTCGTCAACCGCCAGAACGCCTACTGAAATCCACGCATGCCCCACACGCCCATTAAAACCTGCATCCTCATCCCCGCCTACAACGAGGAGAAACGCATCGCCGCCGTCGTCCGCGAAGTCCGCGACTACTGCCCCGATGTCATCGTGATCGACGACGGCTCGCCCGACGACACGGACAAGGTGGCCGCCGAAGCCGGGGCCACCGTCCTCGAACACGTCCACAACCAGGGCAAGGGCGCCGCCCTCCAGACGGGCTTCGATTACGCCCGCGCGCACGGCTTCGACCTCGCCATCACCATGGATGCCGACGGCCAGCACGCCCCCTCCGACATTCCCGCCTTCCTGCAGGCCTACGAGCGCACGCACAGCCCCGTCCTCGTCGGCAACCGCATGGGCAACGTGGCCGGCATGCCGTGGCTCCGGCGCGTCGTGAACCGCTTCATGTCCGACCTGCTCTCCCGCGTGATGGGCCAGCACGTCCCCGACAGCCAGTGCGGCTTCCGCCTCTACCACCGCTCCGCCTTCCCCGAAGGCCCCTACGACGCCCACTCCCAGCGCTTCGCCGCCGAATCCGAAATCCTGCTGCGCCTCGCCCTCCAGGGCCGCAAGATCGGCGCCGTCACCATCCAGACCATCTACGGCGACGAAAAGAGCAAGATCAACCCGTTCACCGACACGCTCCGCTTCTTCCGCATGCTGCGCCGCTTCAAGAAAATCAAAAAGGAATTCCTCGCCCGATGAAAGCCCTCTGTGCCGCCCTGCTGCTCGCCTGCGCCTGGAGTCTGCCCGCCGCCGCCCAGCCGGCGCCCAATGCCGGCGTCATCGTGGTTGAACGCGCCTCGACCGCCACTGCGGTCGCGGTGGCCCACAAAAGCACCGGCCAGAAAATCGCCGAAAAACTCCAGGCCAAGGGTCTCTCCCGCGATGCCGCCATCGTCGCCATTTCCACCCTCCCCATCGTGGAACTCCGCGGCGCCATTCCCGTCGGCCATGTGCTCTTCCCCGACACCGACAAATCCACCCGCATCGGCCTCGATGATCTCAAGCGCTCCGCCTACGTATTTTTCTACGCCGTCCTTGGCAACATGATTCCCGTGCCGCTTATTTATCTCCTCCTGGGCCCGCTTTCCAACCTGCTCATGAAATTTCCCGCCGGCAAGCGGTTCTGCGACTGGCTCTTCGCCCGTACCCGCCGCAAAACCGCCGACATCGAGAAATACGAGTTCTGGGGCCTCGCCATCTTCGTCGCCATCCCCCTGCCCGCCACCGGCGCCTGGACCGGCGCCATGGCCGGCTGGCTGCTGGGCATCAACTTCTGGCGCAGCATGCTGTCCATCTTCTTCGGCGTGCTCGGCGCCGGCGTCATCATGACCGCCCTGGCTTTGCTGGGCTGGATTGGCGCTGTCATCGCCGGGATTGTCCTGACCATCTTTTTCGGCGGCATCGTCGCCCAGGCCTTGAAGAAGAAACCCGCCTAGGCCCATGGACCAGCCCGCCCGCGACTTCCAAACCCGCCTTCTGCTCGGCTGCGCGGCCGGCGTGCGGCGGCTCCCCAATTTCCGCGGCAAGGTGCGCGCGCTCCTGGCGCTCCACCGCGCGCTCGGGCTCGACCGGCGCCACACCCTCCTCACCACCGCCCTGCACCATCCCGTCCCCTTCCGCACCCAGCTCGACCTCTTCTGCATGCATGAGCGCATGGCCTACTTCATGGACCGCTACGAACCCGGCACCGCCGAATTCCTCTTCCGCCTCTGGCGTCCCGGCGAGCATTTCGTGGACATCGGCGCCAACATCGGCCTGATTTCCATTCCCTTCGCCAAACTTTGCGCCGCGGCCGGCCCGCTGCCCGCCGGCCGCTGGATCCACTGCCTCGAAGCCGTCGCCGCCAACCGCGACCGCCTCGCCGCCAACATCGACCTGAACGAACTCAACCACATGCTGGATGTCCTCGGCGTTGCCGTCGGCGAATGCGAAAAAGACGTCGAGATCCAGGTCGCGGGCAACTTGAAGGCCGGCGAAGGCACCGGCACCGCCAACATCCTCTCCGCCACCACGCCCTATCCGTGCGAGCGCATCCCGCTCCATGTCACCACCGTGGACCGCCTGGTCGCCGACGGCAAGCTGCCGGCCGCCTGCGGCCTGGTGAAGATCGACACCGACGGCTACGATTTCTTCATTCTCCAAGGCGCGCGCCAACTGCTCGAAACCGCTCGCCCGCTCATCTACGGCGAATTCGCCGCGCACTGCCTCAAGTGGCATGGCCAGACCATCCGCGACGTGCAAGCCTTCCTCGAACCCCTCGGCTACCGCGTCTACGCCCGCGCCGCCGGCTGGAATTTCCGGCCGCTCGACCGGTTGGAGTCGCCGTTTGTCATGGATGCCCTCTGCGTCCCCGCCGAAAAATCCGAGCGCGTCCGCGGCCTCTTCACCTGACGCCCGCCCCGCTTCCCCCCATGCGCTTGCTCGCGGCTCAAGCCACGCGCAAGCGCTCGGGAGATATGTTGTCCGTTACGGGGCCGATGATGGCTCGGTTGCGCCGTACCACCGCAACTCGGCCGCCGTATTGGTCTGTTGGCTTTGCAATGCCATCGCCAGCGGAGTCTGTCCCGCCCTATTCGTGGCATTTGCGTCGGCGCCTGCTTTCAACAAAACTTCAGCGCACTCAGCATAACCATTACGGACGGCGTAATGCAGCGGCGTCATGCCGTTTTCATCCCGGATGTTCACCAACGCTCCAGCGCCGATCAGGAGCCGGGCGGTCTTCGCGCAGCGACCGATAAAGCGCAGACGGAATTGTTTCATGCCCTCGTCTTCGCCGGGATCGCGCCGGACCACATCCAGCATCAACATTGGACTCCCGCCTTCCTCCGGACGGACCGCCGCGCCCTGTCGCAGCAGATAGGGAATCTTCCAACTCATCCAATCGCCGGCGGCGCGGCGCAGAATCGTACGGCCATCGGCTCCCGGCGTGTTCAGATCGGCGCCGTGCGCCAGCAATGCCGGCACGACGTTGGTGGCCCACTGGCTTAATGCCATTTCGAGAAGACTCCGGTTCTCGCAATCGACGGCGCGAGGATCGGCCCCGGACGCCAGCAGGCTTTCCACGGCTTTGGGATCGTCGGCGGCGACTGCCGCAAACAGGGCCGCCTCCTGGACGCATCGGCGCGGAATCTGGACACGAACGTCGTTTTGCACATCCCAATCATTTGTCAGGCAAACGATCACGGGATTGTCCAACCGCGAAGCTGACGCAAAGCGATAGCAACCCGCCGTCTCTCCCCCCATCCTGAACGAGCCATCCGGCAACGTCCGCAATTCAGCAGGCCCGACCGGAGCATTCGTCCCGCTCGTTTGCCGCTGGACTTGCAAGACAATGCTCCGCAACGGCGCGCCGTCTTCATCCACGACGATGCCGCGAATGGTCCCATCGGGCTTGGGCGCGGCCAGCGTGCCCGGCGCGCCCGCGGCGCGTAGCATGTTCGCCGCTTCCGGACGTTTTTCCCAAACGGCCTCGTCCAGCGGCGTCCGGCCCCAATGGTTGGTTTGTTGCAAGTCGGCGCCGGCTTCGATCAGCTGCTTCACCGCGTTGCAGTTGCCGTTCTTGCAGGCCAGATGCAGCGCGGAAGAACCCATGTGGTCGAGCCTCCTCACGTCCGCCCCGGCCTTCAGCAACAACCCGACGTGGCCGGAATACCCATTCTCGGCGGCGACCATGAGCGCCGTCTGGCCCCAGCGGTTCGTCGCATCGACGCACGCCCCGGCCTCCAGCAGAGCCGGCAAATCGCTAGACCGCGAACCGGAGGCGGCTCTGTGCAAAGGTGTATCCCCGCTTTCCGGATCCCGCGTATTCGGATCCGCCCCCTGCTTTAGCAATTGGAAGATGGATTCGTCGCCCATCGAACTGGAATGAAGTAATTTCCAATTGGGATCGCAGACCCCTCGTATTTGGAAATCCACGCCCGCCACCGTTTCATCCCGATTCGAGAGCACGACCGTTTTCCAAGTATTATCATCGTAACCCAGTTGGACATGGTAAGTGCCGAGTTTTAATTCACCAATAAAGTAACGGCCATCCCGACCGGACATGCCAAAGCCGGAATCCGTCAATTCTCCGCCATCAAGGAGGCACCGTACCGACTCGCCCGCAACTGGCGCACCGGTATCATCCCGGACCATGCCGCTCATGGCGCCTATCGCCTTGGATTCCGCTACGGAACCGGGTGCTCCCAGCGCGCGGAGTTGTTGAACCACATCCTCATGGCCCTCCCATACGGCGATGTCCAGCGGGGTACGGCCGGCCTGGTTGGTCGCGTCCAGCTTCGCCCCCGCCGCAATCAGCTGCGCGATGATGTTCGTGTTGCCTCGCCGGCAAGCGACATGCAAGGCTGTCGTGCCTCCCGGATCCGCCGCGTTCACTTCGGCTCCCCCCTCCAGCAAGGCTTGGACCGGCCTTGAACATCCGTTTTCTGTCGCAATCATAAGCGCAGTCTGTCCGCCGGAGTTGGTGCGGTTGGCGTTGGCACCGGCCTTCAGCACCTCTGCGATAAACGGCATGTCTGTCTGAAGATGGATCCAAAGGGCCATATCCAGCGCCGCATCCCGCGCGCAACGGAGTACTGCATTCGTAATGGCAGATTCCGGCTCAGTCAACGTCGTCGTCAGCAAGATATCGGGTATAAGCGATACGCGGACGCGATACTCGTCGGGGACCAGATGATCAAAACGGAAACTCCCATCCCGCTCGGTGAAAATCATCGGATCCCACAATTGCGGTTCCTCCCCGCCCGAACATTGCAGAGGGATGCGCGGCAACGGACGATTTTGCTCGTCCAGCAAGACGCCCCCGATAATTCCGTGCGGTGGCAGCGCCAACCGGCTAGGTTGGGCGCCTTGTTCCAGTAAATAGGCGATGGCGTTGGTCTGGCCCCATCTTGTGGCTAGATCCATGGCGGTAAACCCGTCCGCATCGGTTAGATCCAGGCGGGCTCCGTTCCCCACTAAGGCCCGGAGCACATCCAATGAATGTGAATATTGGGCCTGTTGCATCAGTAGTGTTCGGCCCTGCAAGTCGCAGGCATTCACGTCCGCCCCCTGGGCCACTAGTTCCGCGATTTTTCCCGGACCAAGCCGCTGGGCTGGCTTCAGCAGCTTCTGGGTCGGCACGACGCTTTTCCCGATCCGCAACAGCGGCATTTCCGCTTCGGGCGTCTCCGGCGTCAACCGCGCGACGAGCACGGGATTCGAGGCCATGCCGAGGATCGTGACAGCCAACGGGCCAGGCTCCAAGGACGGAAAGAAATAGGTGCCATCCGCACCGGTCTTGGTCTGGCGGTATACTCGGCCATGTACCTCGTTCGGCCACGTCAGCCCAATCTTGAGATCCGCCACCGGCTGGCCGTCTTCAGTCTCGATCCGGCCGCGAATGGCTCCGGGCGGCGGCACCAGCAGGTCATTGGTCGATGCGCCGTGGGCGAACAAATAGGTCGCCATGTCCGGCAACCGGCGCCAGAGGGCATGCTCATAGGGGGTCAGGGCGTCCGTGAACGGCGAGTCGGATATGCCGTGCTGATATCGCTTGCGCTCTGCGGCGTCCGGCGCCACGCAGACGTTTGCGCCGCCGGTCACCAGTGCTTGCACCATGTCCAAGTCGGAGTCCGCTGCGGCCATCGTCAACAAAGATCCCGGCCAGGTTTCCTGATTGGGATCGGCACCGGCTGCCAGCAATTCTCGAACTTCTGCGGTGCGCTCATCCTGCACCGCCCGCCGCAGCCGCCAGTTCAAATCTGTCTGGCGCAACGTCGGGACGCGGACGTTCTCCAAAACCATCTGCCCATCTTTGAGTTCAATCGCTACCGGCGCGATCCCCTCGCCCATGCCGTGCAGCTGATAGATGCCTGCCGGCAGGCCGGAAAATTCAAAATCCAGGTCCGGATCGGTCGGCGGGGTATAGTCAGAAGAGTCTGTTGATCGATAATACTTATCGCCTTTTAGAGTGATCACCGCATGGACCAGTCGGTTTCCCTGTTCATCCACCACGATCCCACGAACGAGGCCTGTGACCGCTGTCGCCGTGGGTTCCGGTTCCGCCCATGCCCTACCCAGTGCAAGTACGCCGCAGATCAACCCCAGACTCCATGCCTGGATGCGATTTCCGAAAACCCGGCTCATGAACCTCTCCCTCCTCGGCTTGAATGCCTGGTGAGTATCTCAAGTCGCGGTAATGAGATCAATGCCAACGCCGCCCCGCTTCCCCCCATGCGCTTGCTCGCGGCTCAAGCCGCAAAACCCCTCGCCATCGCCCAACCTTCTGAATCCGGACTCCTGAATTCTGAATCCGGCCGCCGTTGGCGGCCCCAAACCCCGCGAAAGCGCCCTTTTTGAGCCTTTTTCGCCTTTTTCGGCCTTGAGCCCCCCCTGAATCAAGAAATTAACTAAAAAACCTCCGCGCCATCCGTTAACATGGTGAGGTTCGCCATGCACAAGGTTTCAAGAAGCCCAACCCGGAACAGCCGATGACGCGCGACAAAACCCAATGGATCCAGGACGCCGTGGCCCGCTTCGAGCGGCCGCTCTGCCAGTATGCCTGCCGCCTGACCGGCAACTACGAAAGCGCCCGCGATGCCGTCCAGGATACTTTCCTCAAGCTCTGGCGCGAGGACATCCTCGAGGACGGGCATCTCGCGCCCTGGCTGTTCCGCGTCTGCCGCAACCGCTGCATCGACATCCTCCGAAAGGACAAGCCCATGCAAGCGCTCACCGATACCCACGCCGCCACGCTGACGGCACCGGTCAAATCCCCCGCCGAGGAGGCCGGCCTCCGCGAAAGCGTCTCCCTCCTCCTCCAGAAGCTCGCGGAACTCCCCGCCCGGCAGGCCGAAGTCATCCGCCTCAAGTTCCAGCATCAGCTGACCTACCGCGAGATCGCCGCCGTCACGGCCCTCAGCGAATCCACCGTCGGCTATCTCATCCACGTTGGCATCCAAACCCTGCGCCAGCAAGTGGCCCGCATCTAGGAGACCGTCCATGAAACCCATTGATGAAGTCCAACTGACCGCCTACGCCCTCGGCGAACTCTCCGCCGCCGAACGCGCCGGAATCGAAGCCTGGCTCCGCGACCATCCCGAGCAGCGGGCCGCCGTGGAGGACATCCGCGCCCTCGCCGGCCAGCTCGCGGCCGATCTCCAACACGAGCCGGAATTGGCCCTGACCGACGAGCAGCGCCGGCGCATCCTCCAGCCCCCGGCCCCGCGCGGGGACAGCCGGGTGCGCTTCCCGTGGCGCACCGTCACCGGCTTCGCCGCCGTCGCGGCCGTCATCACCCTCGTCTTCGGCGGCGCCTTCTGGGGCGCCTCCCGCCACTTGCACGGCATGCTCCTGGCCCGGATGGGAGAAAACGGCGAAGTGGCCATGAACAACCCCGCCGACACCACGGCCATCGAATTGGACACGGAACCGATGGCGGCAGAGGCAACGCCGTCCGAGTTGCCGGAGATGGTGGATTACGCCGCCGCGCCGATCGACGAAAAACCCGGGCAGGTGGAAATGGAAGTCCAGGATTTCTCCGTCCCGCCTCGGCTCAAGGAACTCGACGATTTGCAAACGATCCCCGCCGCCTGCGCCCCCCCGCCGCCGCCCATGAAGGCCCGGGCGTCAGTCCAGTTGGGCGATCGCGCCGGCGCAGGCCGGACCGCAACCTTCAGCTCCTATGGCGGCAATTGGAACACGTTTCGGCAACCGCCGCCGCCGCCCAACACCGAATCCTACGCGCAGATCCAGGGCAACACGTTCAAGCAGGTGGCCGACGAACCACTCTCGACCTTCTCGATCGACGTGGATACCGCGTCCTATGCGAACCTCCGCCGTTTCCTCCGGGCCGGCCAGCTGCCGCCGCCCGACGCCGTGCGCATCGAGGAGATGGTCAACTACTTCGCCTACGACTACGCCCCGCCCAAGGACGACACGCCCTTCGCCGTGCATGTCGAATCCGCTGCCTGCCCCTGGAATCCGGCCCACCCACTCGTGCAAATCGGCCTCAAGGGCAAAACCCTCGACGCCGAATCCCGGCCGCCCTGCAACCTGGTCTTCCTGCTCGATGTCTCCGGCTCCATGAGCGATGAAAACAAGCTGCCGCTGGTCAAGAAATCCATCCAGCTCCTCGCCCGCCAGCTCACGGCCCGCGACCGCGTTTCCATCGTCGTCTATGCCGGCGCCGCGGGCCTCGTCCTGCCGCCCACGTCCGGGAGCGACCTGGACACCATCGACCACGCGGTCGCAGGCCTCGCGGCCGGCGGCAGCACCGCCGGCGGCGAAGGCATCCGCCTCGCCTATGACGAGGCGCTCGAAAACCTGCTCCCCGGCGGCAACAACCGCGTCATCCTCTGCACCGACGGCGATTTCAACGTCGGCATCACCGATTCCAAAGAACTGGCGGCGTTCATCGCCGACCGCGCGAAAAAGGGCATTTTCCTCACGGTGCTCGGCTTCGGCATGGGCAACTACAAGGATGACCGCCTCGAAACCCTCGCCGACAAGGGCAACGGCAACTACGCCTACATCGACAGTTTCTCCGAGGCCCGCAAGAATCTCGCCGAACAGGCTGTCGGCACGCTCTTCACCATCGCCAAGGACGTGAAGCTCCAGGTCGAATTCAACCCCGCCCGCATCGCCGCCTACCGCCTGGTCGGCTACGAAAACCGCCTGCTGGCCAAGGAGGATTTCAACAACGACCAGAAGGATGCCGGCGAACTCGGCGCGGGCCACACCGTCACCGCCTTCTATGAACTCGTGCCCGTCGGCGGCGAGTCCGCCCCCGGCGTCGACCCGCTCAAGTACCAGCCGGCCGCGGACCAGCCCGCGCGGCGCACCGGACCCGCCGACGCCAGTTCCGAATGGCTCACCGTCAAGCTGCGCTACAAGCTCCCCAAGGAAAACCGCAGCATCAAGCGGGAAGTGCCTTTCACCGGCTCAACCACCGCCTTCGAAAACGCCTCCGCCGACTTCCGTTTCGCCGCGGGCGTTGCCGCCGGCGGCCTCCTGCTGCGCCAGGATCCGGCCGCGAGCACACTGACCTATCCCGAAGTCATCCAGTGGACCTCCGCCGCCACTGGCGCGGATCCCGACGGCTACCGCCGCGAATTCCTCGACCTGCTGAAGAACGCCGCCATTTTCGCGCACTGATCTTCCCGGCCGGACCCGGCGCCCCGGTGTTTCCGGGGCGCCGTTTGCCTGCCCCCATGCGGGGGCTCGCGGCTCAGGTCGGCATGGCCTTCGGCCCGGAATGGTGGTAGGCTTGGAAACAAGATGCAACTTCCCCGGTCAGCCGGCAAAAACCGCCGCGTGCGCGTCCTGGTGAATCCACGCTCCGGACTGGGCGCCGACTTCAATTCCTTCTGGAAATTGGTGGAAGAACATTTCGGCGGAAATCGCGCCGATGTAACCTACCAGTTCAGCAACGATATCGCCGACGGCCGGCGCAAGGCCCAACATGCCCTGCTGGACGGCGTCGATACGCTTCTCGTCGCCGGCGGCGATGGCATGGTCAACAGCATCGGCAGCGTGCTGGCCGGCTCCCCGGTCGCCCTTGGCGTCGTGCCCACCGGCAGCGGCAACGGCTTCGCCCGCCATTTCGGCATTCCGCTCGACCTCCCCGCCGCCGTCCGGGCCCTGGCCTCCGCCCGGCGCCAGGCCATTGATGTCGGCACCGCCAACGACCGGCCGTTCTTCGTCACCTGCAGCATGGCCTGGGACGCCGCCATCGCCCGCGGTTTTGAAGCCTTCCCGTTCCGCGGCATCGTGCCCTATGTGTTCGCCGCCGCGACCGAATTGTTCACCTACGCGCCCCAACCGTTCGAAGTCCGGCTCGACGAGCGTGAAACCCTTGTGTTTCCGGATCCGGTCATCTTCACGGTGGCCAACCTCACGCAATACGGCGGCGGCGCGCGCATCGCCCCGAAGGCCCGCGCCAACGACGGCCTCATGGAACTGGTCGTGGCCCTGCGCCCCGACCTGCCCCTGCTGCTGGTGAACATCGCCCGCCTGTTCAACGGCACGCTCGACCAGTTGCCGCAGGTGCTCACCCGCCGTTTCCGCACGCTCGACATCCACCGCCGGACCGCCGCGCCGATCCAGCTCGACGGTGAACTCGTCGAAACCGGCCGGGATGTCCGCATCCGCCTCCTGCCCGCCAGCCTGACCGTGCTGGTGCCGGCGTCCGCTCCGTAGGCTCCCCGCAGCCAGGGCCGCCTGCGAATCCCGCCCACATGCAACTGGCCGCGACGGACCGGCCGCCGGCGCGGAATTCCGAACCGCGGCGCGTTGACGCCGCGCGGGTTCGCGGGTAGAGTCCTCAAAGAAGGACGGCTCCATTCATGAAATTATTCTCCCGCAGCCTCGCGTGCTCGTTTGTTGTCGGCTTGGCCTTGCTGACCGGTTGCGGCGGCGGCGACGAAGGCAGCGACCAGAACTACGACGGCACCTGGCAGGGCCGCACCTCCCATGGCGGCACCATCACGTTCACGGTTTCGGCCGGCATGGTGACCACCCTGCGGCTGCAGGATCCCGCGGCCTCCTTGTGGTTTCCCCAGCCCGTGGCCATTGTCGGCAACACGTTCGAAGCGGAATACGTGACCGACACCGCCACCACCGATGACGTGCGCCTTCAGGCGTCGTTCGATTCGTCCACGCATTCCTTTGGCACGTACTCGATCCGCAAGGGTTCCCAGAAACTTGCCGGCACGTTCGAAGCCCTCCGCTAAGCCCGGCCTTTCCCGCCGCGAGGCTTCCGGCATCTTCCCCGCCCGCCGTCCCGGATCCTGCATTTTTGCCGGCTAAACGCCGCGAAAGTGCCGTTTTTAAGCCTTTTCCGCCCTTTTCACCCCTGAGCCCCCCCCTGCAGACTTGAGCCGCGATTCCCCGCATGGGGGGAGTCGGATTCCAACTGCCCCCGCCAATCCTTTGCCCGTAACCGGATTTGTGGTACAGTTCAGCGTCGAGATGAACTTGCGCGCGAAAATCATTCGCAAGTCGCCGTTTGGCCCCGTGGCTCTTGTCTGGGACATCCACCAGGAACGCCCGGTCATCGTCCGTGTGCTCCTGTCCACCCCCGCGCGTTCCGCCGAACAGGATCTGCACCAGGCCTATCCCGCCGCCCCCGTGGCCTCGTGTCCGGAGTTGAATGCCGTCGCGGAATCCATCCGCGCTTTCCTCGCGGGAGTGGATCTGTGTTTTCCCCTGGACCTGATCGCCCTGGACGAGTGCCCGCCGTTCCAGCAGGCCGTGCTGCGCGCGGAACACGGCATTCCCCGCGGCTGCGTCAGCACCTATGGACGCATCGCCGCGCACCTGGAGCGGCCCGGCAGTGCGCGGGCGGTCGGCAACGCCCTGGCCACCAATCCGTTTCCCATCCTGATCCCCTGCCACCGCGCCATCCGCTCCGATGGCCGGCTGGGCGGGTTCCAGGGCGGCGTCTTCATGAAGCGCGCCCTGCTGGCGCTGGAAGGCGTGGAGACGGACCCCTCCGGACAGGTGCGGGCGCCCCGTTTCCATTACCGTTCCTGAGTCCCCCCATGCGGGGAATCGCGGCTCGAGGTTTTTCTGGCAGTTCCCGGCCGCGCCTGCTATTTTGAACCCGTGACGGTGAACAGATTGCCGCCGGAAAAGAGGGAATGCGCATGAATACTCGATTTGCATCCGTGGGAATTTCGGTTTTGCTCTTCAGCGGCCTGGCGACATTTGGCGCCCCGGATTCCGCGGCGCCGCAAATGCAGGGCGCGGAGGCGCTGATTCCGCAATTGCAGAACCTGCTCGTGGCGTCCACCAATGCCGCCGCCGCCGAAGATCCGGCCCTGGCCGAGTTCAAGGCCAAGCGCGCGGCCTTCATGAAGGATGCCGCAGGCATGGTGCCGGATGCCGCCGCCAACGGCTGGCTGGAACTGGCCGACCTCTTCTGGAAACTCCCGGCACCCACCGGCCCGGCCATGTATTATTGCGGCGAGGATTCCAGCCAGGCCGATCCCCTGTCCTTTGCCGGCTTGATTGCCGCCGTTCCGCCGCCGCCCGCCTGGTTCCTGCTCGGCAAAAAATTGGATGCCGCCGTGCCCGGCGCCACCGCCGAAGACCTGGCCCGCCGGACCATCCTGCGGGCTGCGATCGCCTTCCTGGATGCCGATCCCCAGGCCCTGAAAACCGCCCTCGATTCGCTGGCCGCCCAAGGCGCCAATCTTGAAGACTACCAGCGGCAGAATCTTCAAAACATGCTGCGCGAGCTGGGCGACTGGCAGGCGCTGCTGGAGAGCGGCAGCCAGGACATCGTCACGCGGCTCGAACGGCAGATCAACCAGTGGGACTCGGATCGCCAATCCTACCAGGAACTGTCCGTGCCCGATCTGGCCGCCACCGTCGGCGAGGAAAAAGCCACCGCCCTGCTCCGCAAGGCGATTGCCGTCCCCGGACTGCGCCTGGAGGTGTTCGGAAAAAACACCCTGCGCCTGGCCCAGCAACTGGTCTTGGAGCAAATGGCCACCCTGCCCTCGCCGCAATGGGGCCTCGTGGATTCCACGCCGACCGGCCAGCAGCTGTTCAAGGCGCTCTCCGCCCGCTTTGAGCGCCCCCGCACGGAGGAAAGCCTGGCGGCGCCGGCCGCTCCGGCAGCAGCGGAAGCCGCGGAAGAAGACGCAGCCGGAGAACCGGAACCGCAGACCCCCGCGGATACGATCGAAACCGCCGCCGCCCCGGCGGCGGAGCCCGTTGCCGCCCCGGCGCCCGCGCTGATCAAGGGCTGGAACAGCTATGGCTTCAAAAGTGATTTTCAAAAAGCCAGCGCCACGTATCTTTCCAGCCTCCTGCTCTTGAACCGGACCGAGGAGGCCTTGCAGTATGTCCTGTCGCTCGACGACCAGGATGTCCAGGAATGCTATTTCACCTCGGCCGTGCGTGAACATTCCGCCGTGCCGGCCAATGTGCTCGTGGATTTCCTGGGGCAGTGGCTCGACCGCAAGCCCGGCCTGCCGCTGTGGGATGATTACATCCGGTCGGCCGTCATCGCCGGACGCACCGACGAGGCGCTCCAGAAACTCGATGCCATCGCCGGCCACCCGGATCTCACGCTGGCCCAGCGCTTTGATGTCGGGCTCGGCAAGGCCCGGCTCTTCCTGGCCCTGGACCGCACCAACGATGTGCTCGTCATCTGGCGCGAACTGGCGGCCATGGACGCCGGCAAGGAAATGACGGCGGTCCAGATCCAGATCGAAGCCCGCAAGGCGCAGCTGGGCGAAACCTGGGCCGCGGCCGGACTCGCCCTCAAGGCTACCACCTGGTTCGATGAAGGTCTGGCCGTGAACGCGAACGCCCGGGCCCGGATGATGCAGCTTCAGCCCGATGACTACGAAAGGCCCTACCGCGGCTGCACCGATATGATCCAGCAGGGCCTGTTGGATCTGGGCCGTTACGCAGAGGCCGAACAGCGCGTCTGGGCCGATCTCAACCGGCAGCTCGCCATCATGAAAGCACACGCCAACCCCGCCCGGCCGGAAAATGCGATCGACCTGTCCAGCGACCTGGAGCGCTTGATCGAAGTCTACGACAAGGCCGGCCGCCCCGCCGACGTGCTGGCGCTGCTGGAAAAATCCCCCGGCTGGGGCAACGCCACCAACCTGAGCGAATTGTCCTCGCAGCTGCTGGTGCCCGCGGCGGCCGCCCTGCATGCCGCCGGCCGGAATGCCGAGGCCTGGGATGTCCTCGTCAGCGCCCTGGCCCAGGAACCCGGCAACGACAAGGCCTATGCCCTGCTGGTGCAGCTGCCCCATGCGGATCTGCCCGCCTTCCTCGACCAGCTCTATGCCCGCGATCAGTTCGAAGAACGCCCGCTCATCTGGAAGGCCGCGCTCCTGTTGCAGGCCAAGCAGCTGGACGCGGCCGAAACCGTGGCCCGCCAGGCCTTGAAGGTCGATCCGACGGATGGTGAACAGCCGAACGGGGACCGCGTGCGCGGCTACTCCGTTCTGGCCGACATCCTGGCAGCCAAGGGCCGGAAGGCCGATGCGGAATTCTTCCGCAACGTGGTCAAATCCGTCCGGATCGCCGAGGACGGCGACAAGCTGAATGAGGCCGGCCTCACCACGCGCAGTTTGAAATTGTACGCCGAAGCCGAAAAATACTTCGCGGATGCGTATTGCGTGCAATGGCGGCTGGCCGAACGCCTGCAGGCGCTGGGCCAAACCGAGGAGGCCCAGAAACACTACCAGATCGCCTTTGAACGCATGCCCGAACAGTTCGGCCAGGTGGCTTCGCTCTGCCTCGGCTGCGTGGGCGTCTTCGACAATCCGGAGAGCCGCAGCGCGGCGGAACTCGTCCTGACCCGCCTGGCCACCAATGCTCCGGCCCGGCCGCCGGTCTTTTATCTCCTCGGCCAGTTGCGCGAAGAGCAGCAGGACTACCAAAAGGCGTATGCCGAATACAAAAAGGCCGTCAGCCTCGATCCGGACTACCTGGATGTCTGGGAACAGATCAACGGCCTGCATGACCGCATCGAGCTGCCTGTCAGCGAATGGAACGCCATTCAGCTGCGCCTGCTGCGCATGGATCCTTTCGAACGCCACATCTGCCTGCGCACCGACACCCTCACGGATCTCAAGGGCTTCTGGGCCACCCGCACGGAATCCCTGAAGCTCAACCTCGCCCAGGCGGAGAACCTGCTGCCGCTCGGCGGCAACATCGCCGAACTGGACAAGCTCTCCGCAGCGCAAAAGGACACCCGCATGCGCCGGATGGGCTACCGCTATCACGCCACCCGCACCGCCGAACTGCCGCCGCCCGGCGAAAGCCTGGCCAAGATCCCGATCTTCTATCAATTGGACAGCATCCAATCGAATCTGGGCCTCTCCCGGAAGGCCGGACGTTCCGGCGGCTACTACAGCGACAGCTTTGGCCTGTTCTGAGGAGCGAGGAATCGGTTCAGATGGCCTTCCCGGGTGGCATGAAACAATCCCGTCCGCTTCCGGCGGCCGTCCTGGCGGGCCTTCTGGCCGGGTTTGCCTGGCCGGCGGCCGATGCCGGCGAACTCCGCACCTGGACCAGCACCAGCGGTGCCTCCATCACGGCCGCGTTTGTCGCGGTCAAATCCGGCAATGTCATTCTCGAACAAGCCGGCGGGGAGCGGATCCAGATCCGGCGCCAGGCACTCCGCTCCGCCGATCGGGCCTATATCGACAGCCTCAACAAGCCGGACGGAACCACCTCGGCCACCCGGATTGATCCGCGCGCCCAATGGCCGGAGCCGTAACGGATTCGGCCGGCGCCAGAACGTCCGGCGGGCAGATAAGCAAAACGGCATCCGTTTCCGGATGCCGTTTGCGTCAGGACTGGAAAAGAACTACTTCTTTTCGTCTTCCTTCTTGGCCTTCTTGGCCGCGGGCTTCTTGGCCGGCTTTTCGGCCTTTTCGGCTTTCTCGGCCTTCTGCTCGCCCTTGGGGGCTTCCGCGGCCTTTTCGGTCTTGGCCTTCGGCGCCTTGGGCACAAAGTCCACCCACTCGAGGATGCACATTTCACTGCTGTCGCTCATGCGCTTGCCGAGCTTGATCACGCGGGTGTAACCGCCGGCGCGGTCCTTCATGGCCGGCGCCACGGCGCCGAACAATTCGGCCACGGCCTTCTCCAGCCGGAGAAACGCCAGCGCCTGCCGGCGGGCCGCCAGCGTGCCCTGCTTGGCCACGGTGACCATCTTCTCGGCCAGGCGCTTGGTCGCGCGGGCCTTCGGCAGCGTGGTCTGGATCCGCTTGGCGAGAATGAGGTTGCTGACCAGGCTCGCAAACAGCGCGCTGCGCTGCGACGAGGTCCGGCCCAGTTTGACGGTGTTCTTGCGATGACGCATGGAAAGTCTCCTGTCTCGGTTATTCTTCGGTGGGCTTGGTCAGCTTCAACAGGTCGGCGTCGAACGTCATCCCCAGCGACAGCCCGAGCTCGGCGAGCTTCTGCTTGATTTCGTTCAGCGACTTCTTGCCGAAGTTGCGGTACTTGAGCATCTCGGCCTCGGTCTTCTGCGCCAGCTCGCCCACCGTGGTGATGTTGGCGTTGTTGAGGCAATTGGCCGCGCGCACGCTCAGTTCGATTTCGTTGACGCTGATCGCCAGCTTCTTGGCCAGCTCTTCGCGCGCCGGATCCACCGCCTTCTCGCTCTCCTGGAATTCGACAATGTCCTTGTCGAAGTTCACGAAGACGTCCAGGTGGTGGCGCAGGATGGCGGCGGACAAGGTCAGCGCCTCGTCGGGGCCGATGCGGCCGTCCGTCCAGACCTCCAGCACGAGCTTGTCATAATCCGTGCGGCGGCCGACGCGGGTGTTGTCCACCGCGTACTTCACGCGGCGCACGGGCGAAAAGAGCGAGTCGATCGGGATCAAGCCGATTTCCTGGTCGGTCTTCTTGTTCCACTCCGCCGGGCAGTAGCCGCGGCCGATCTTGACCTCGACTTCCGCATCGAAGACGCCATCGCCGTCCAGCGTGCAGATGTGCTGGTCGGGATTCAGCACTTCGACGGACGAGTCCAGCTGGATGTCGCCGGCGGTGACGTCGCCCGGACCCTTGACCTTGATGCGCAGCATCTTGGGCTGGCGGGTGTACATCTTCAGCAGGACCTTCTTGAGGTTCAGCACGATGTCGGTCACGTCCTCGACGCAGCCCTTCAGGTGGCAGAACTCGTGTTCCGCCCCCTGGATGCGCACGGAGGAAATCGCGGCGCCCTCCAGCGAGGACAACAGCACGCGGCGCAGGGAATTGCCGATCGTGCGGCCATAGCCGGCCTCGAAGGGTTCGGCGGTGAATTGGGCATAGGTCGCGGTGGCCGAAGCTTCGTCCTTGACGACGAACTTGGGCATCTCGAACCGGTTCAGACGGGTACTCATGGTCTTCTCCTTCCAGCCCCGGGCGTTGGCCGGGACATATGGCGGGGTTTAGGTTGTCGGATCTTACTTCGAATACAGTTCGACGATCAGCTGCTCGTTGACGATCGGCGCGATTTCATCGCGGGTCGGCACGTGCAGGATCTCGGCCTTGTGCTCGGCCTTGTCCACGGTCATCCAGGCGGGCCAGCCGCGGCTTTCGGCCGCGTCGAGGTGCGCCTTGGAGTAATCGCGGCTGCGCTTGACATCTCGGGCCTGCACCACGTCGCCGGGCTTCACCTTGTAGGAGGGCACGTTGACCTTGCGGCCGTTGACGCGCACGTGGCCGTGCAGCACAAACTGGCGGGCGGAACGGCGCGAAGGCGCCAGGCCCATGCGGTAAACGACGTTGTCCAGGCGCATTTCGAGCGCCTGCAACAGCATTTCGCCGGTGACGCCGCGGGCCCGCAGCGCGCGTTCGAAGAAGAGCCGGAACTGGCCTTCCTGCATGCCGTACATGTTGCGGAGGCGCTGCTTTTCCTGCAGCTGGATGCCGTAATCCTTCAGGCGCGGACGGCGGCCGCCGTGCATGCCGGGAATGGAGTGCCCCTGCTCGATCGGGCACTTGGCCATGTAACAACGATCACCCTTCAGAAAGAGTTTGATGCCCTGCCGACGGCAACGCTTGCACGCCGGTCCAATGTATCTGCCCATGGGTTCTTCCTTCCTCTTGAAATGCTTAGACGCGGCGGCGCTTGCGGGCGCGGCAGCCGTTGTGCGGCACCGGGGTGATGTCCTTGATGCCGGAGATCACCAGGCCGGCGGCCTGCACCGCGCGGATGGCGGATTCGCGGCCCGAGCCGGGACCTTGCACTAGAATCTCGACCTCGTGCATGCCGAAACCGACCGCCACCTTGCAGGCTTCCTGCGAGACGACCGTGCCGGCATACGCCGTGCTCTTGCGCGAGCCCTTGAAGCCGCAGCGGCCACCGCTGCTCCACGCGATCACATTGCCGCGCGGATCGGTGATGCTGACGGTCGTGTTGTTGAAGGACGCCAGGATGTGCACGACGCCCACGGGAACATTCTTGGCGCCCTTGGCACGGCGGCGGACCTTGCCCTCCCCTTCGGCCGGGGCGGCTTCGGCCCCGGCGGGAGCGGCTTCGGCGGCGGCCGGCGCAGTCTGCGCCTTCACTTCGTCTTTGGTTTCTTCTGCCATGGCTTACATCCTTACTTGGTGGGGGCGGCGGGAGCGGCGGCGGCCGGTGCGGCGGCGCCGGCGGTGCTCTTGACAGCCGAACGGGCTTCCTTGCCGCGGACGGCGCCGACGGTCTTGCGGGGACCCTTGCGCGTGCGGGCGTTGGTGCTCGTGCGCTGGCCGCGGACCGGCAGGCCCTTGCGATGCCGGATGCCCCGGTAGCAGTTGACGGCGATCAGGCGGCGGATGTTGCCGCCCACCTCGCGGCGCAGGTCGCCTTCCACCACATATTCTTCCTGGAGCATCTTCGACAGATTGGCGATTTCCTCGCCCGTCAACTCGTCGGCCTTCTTCGCCGGGTTGATCTTCAGCCGCTCCACCAGTTCCTTGGCGCGGGCCGGACCCACGCCATAGATGTACCGCAGCGCGTATTCCACGCGCTTCTTTCCCGGAATATCGACACCAATCACTCTGGGCATTGCTCTTCTTCTCCTGACCTTATCCTTGGCGCTGCTTGTGACGCAGATCGGTGCAGATGACCCGCACCACGCCCTTGCGACGCACGATCTTGCAGCGCTCGCAAATCCGTTTCACCGATGTCCTGACTTTCATCTTCCAACCTCTGCTTTCCAAATCTCCACGATCTCTCCGCGCGACATGTCGAACGGCGACATGCGCACACGAATGCGCGCGCCCGGAGTGCAAACTCCTCCGGTCGCGGGCGCTTTCTCCCGCGGAACGAACGCCGTAAACTCATGTCCGTTCCCTAGTCTGGCACGGAAAGCGCGAGTTTCTATCACACCCGCTACCTCCGCGTCCAGCTCAATTATTTCACTTCCGCGCACGTCAGGATTTCCGCCGGGCCCTCGGCCACCACCAGCACCGTGTGCTCGAAGTGGGCCGACCGTTTCCGGTCGCGCGTCCGCACCGTCCACCGGTTGGCCAGCACCTCCACTTGGCCGGTGCCCTGGTTGATCATCGGCTCGATGGCCAGCGTCATCCCCGGCTTCAGGACCGGCCCCTTGCCGGGCGTCCCGAAGTTGGGAATCTGCGGCTCCTCGTGCAGTTTCCGGCCGACGCCATGACCGCAATAGTCGCGCACCACGCTGTACCCGGCCGCCTCGGCCACGGTCTGCACCGCATGGCCGATGTCGCCCAGGCGGTTGCCGGCGCGCGCAGCGGCAATGCCAGCCGCCAAAGCGGCCTCGCAAACCTCGCAGAGCCGGGTCGACCCGGCGTCCACGGCGCCTACGCAAACCGTCGTGGCATTGTCGCCGATGAATCCCTCGGCCACCACGCCCAGATCCAGGCTGACCAGGTCGCCCGCGTTCACCACCCGCGCCCCGGGAATCCCGTGCACCACCTCGTCATTGAGGGAAATGCACGTATATCCCGGAAATCCAGCATATCCAAAGAACGCACTCCGGACTCCGAGCTGCCGCATCCGTTCGGCGGCAAAGGCATCCAGCTCGCCCGTGGTCACCCCCGGGCGAACCTGCGCCGCCATCTCCGCCAAGACTTGCGCTGAAATCCGGCATGCGATCCGCATGCTTTGGATTTCCGCCGGAGTCTTGAGAGGAATCATCGGTCCCGGTCAGGTCAAGCCAGCTTGGACATCAGTTCCGTTGTCGCCGCCTGGGGATTCGTCCCTGCGTTGATGCGAACCAAGATGCCCTTCTTCTCGTAGAAATCGATGAGGCTGGCCGTCTGCCGCTGGTAGACTTCCAGCCGGTTCAGCACGGTGGCCTCGCTGTCGTCGGGCCGCTGGTACAGCATCCCGCCGCACTGGTCGCACACCCCCTCCTTTTTCGGGGGGATGTTCGTCACGTGATAGACCGCGCCGCAGCCCTTGCAGATCCGCCGGCCGCTCAGGCGGCTGACGATGACCGGCGTGGGCACTTCGAGCAAAAAGACCTGGTTGACCGCCGCATGCAGCCGGGCCAGCGTCTCATCCAACTGCCGGGCCTGTTCCAGCGTGCGGGGAAAACCGTCGAACATGTATTTGTCGGATGCCTGGCCCTGCGCAAGGCGCTCGCCGACGATCCGCATGATCACGGCATCCGGCACCAGTTCCCCCTTCTCCATGTAGGCCTTGGCCTCGAGGCCGATCTTGCTGCCGGCCTTGATCGCCGCCCGCAGCATGTCGCCGGTGGAAACATGGATATAGTCCGTCGCGGTGCGGACACCTTCAGCCAGGGTGCCCTTGCCCGCACCGGGCGCGCCGAGAAGAATGATGGCTTTCATGCGTGCTCTCCCTTGTTCGCGGGCTCAGCGGCGGCCGCGCAGATGGCCCTTGCGGAGGAAGCCGTCGTAGTGGCGCGTGACCAGATGCGATTCCACCTGGCGCATCGTGTCGAGCATGACGCCCACGATGATCAACAGACTGGTGCCGCCGAAGAACTGGGCGACCATGCCGGGAATATGGAAAGAATTGGCCAAAATCATCGGCAGGACCGCGATCCCGGTCAGGAACACCGCGCCCGCCAGCGTGATGCGGGTCATGACCCGGTCAAGGAATTCCGCCGTCGGCTTGCCGGGGCGGATGCCAGGCACATAGCCGCCGTACTTCTTCAGGTCATCCGCGATCTGGACCGGATGAAACTGCGTCGCCACCCAGAAATAGGAGAAGAAAAGAATCATCAGGGAATACATCACCAGATAGGTCGGACCGCCGTAGCGCAGGTAGACCGCCGCGAAGTTCTTGACGGCATCGACGGGCACCATCATCAGCAGCCGCTGCGGGAACATCAGGATGGCCTGGGCGAAGATGATCGGCATCACGCCCGAGTAGTTCACGCGCAGCGGCATGTACGTGCTTTGGCCGCCGTAGGTCTTGCGCCCCACGACGCGCTTGGCGTATTGCACCGGGATCTTGCGCTGCGACTGCGTCACGGCAATCACGCCCGCGATCACCAGGAACGCCAGCACCAGCATGGCCACCAGCAGGAAGACGTTGGCCGAGCCGCCCCGGAACATGTTCACCGCCTGCTGAGTCGCCCCGGGCAGGCGGCTGACAATGCTGACCGTGATGATCAGCGAAATGCCGTTGCCAATGCCGCGGGCGGTAATCTGTTCACCCAGCCACATCAGCATCATCGTGCCGGTCGTCATGGTCAGCACGGTCATCAGCAGGAAGGGAACGCGGGACATCGTGACAATGGCCTCGCCGTCCATGATCTGCAGGCCCAGGGCCTCGGGCCGCAGCAACACGGCCGCCATCGCATAGGCTTGCAGGGCGCTCAGTCCCACCGTCAGGTAACGGCCATATTGGATGATCTGCTGGCGGCCGGAATCCCCTTCCCGGGCCAGCTTCTCCAGCGCCGGCACCACGGCCGTGAGCAACTGCAGGATGATCGAGGCACTGATGCTGGGCATGATGCCCAGCGCGCCGATCGCCGCCTGCGTCAATGCCCCGCCGCTGAACAGGTCCAGCAGTCCCATGAAGCCGATGTTGCCGCCCTGCTGCGCCATCCGGTCCATGATGGCCCGCAGCGCCTCCGCATCCACGCCCGGCGTCGGGATCACGGAAAGCAGACGGCAAACGAAGATCAGCGCGAGCGTAAACAGGATGCGCTGGCGCAGCTCGGGGATCTTCAGGCTGTTGGTGAAGGCGGAAAGCATCGGGGAACCCCTTTCGGTTCAGGTCGCTCAGGAAATCACTTCGCAGGCGCCGCCCGCCTGCTCGATCTTGGCCTTGGCCGAAGCGCTGAACGCATGGGCCTTGACCTTGCGCGCACCGCTCACGTCGCCGCCGCCCAGGATCTTGATCAAACTGCGGGCGTTCACGCGCCCGGCGGCCACGAGCGCCTCGGGGGTGATGTCGCCCGGCAGGATCTTCACCAGCTCGCCGATGTTCAGCGCCGCGTATTCCACGCGGTTGGGGCTGGTGAACCCGCGCTTGGGAATGCGGCGGATCAGCTTCATCTGGCCGCCTTCAAACAGGGGCTTGTGCTTGTGGCCGGTGCGGCTCATCTGGCCCTTGTTGCCCTTGCCGGAGGTGCGTCCCTTGCCGGAGGATTCGCCGCGGCCGACGCGCATGCGGCGCTTCTTCGCGCCGCGGGTGTTTTTCAACGAATGCAAGTTCATGGTAGTTTCTGCCCTTTCTGTCCTACTGGCGAAGCGCCGCCGTCTCCTCGCGGGAGCGCAGCTGCATCAGGCCGTCCATGGTGGCCTTGACGACGTTGAGTGCGCTGGAGGCGCCCAACGACTTGGCCAGCACGTCCCGGATGCCGGAAAGATCCAGCACCGCGCGCGCGCCGCCGCCGGCGATCACGCCTGTGCCCTTGGAGGCGGGCTTGAGCATGACGCGCGAGGCGCCGCAGCGGCCGATCACCTCGTGGGGGATCGTCCGTTCGTTCATCGTCACCTTGATCATGTTGCGACGCGCGGTCTCGGTGGCCTTGCGGATGGCATCGGCGTTTTCACGCGCCTTGCCCAGCGCATACCCCACCTGCCCGTTGCGGTCGCCCACGACCACCAGGGCCGAAAAGCTGAAGCGGCGGCCGCCCTTCACGACCTTGGCGCAGCGGTTCACTTCCACCACGCGCTCCATCGCCTCGGCGGGGCTCTTCTGGGTTTCTTCGTTCTTCTTCGATTCGCGTTTCATCATTCCGGGTTTCCTCAGGTTGGGAGGCTAGAACTTCAGGCCGCCTTCACGCGCGGCGTTGGCCAGCGCCTGCAGGCGCCCGCGGAAGGCGAAGCCGCCGCGGTCGAAAACGACTTCGGCGATGCCCTTTTCCTTGGCGGCCTGGGCCGCCAGCGTGCCGATCTGCTTCGCCGTCGCCACGTTCAGCTTCTGGCCCTTCGCCGTGCCGACCAGCGTCGACACCGCCGCCAGCGTCTTGCCCGCCGCGTCGTCGATGAACTGGACATAAATGTGCTGGTTGGACACGAACACGCTCATGCGCGGCCGCTCCGGCGTGCCCTGCAGCTTCTGGCGCAGGCGCAGATGCCGGCGAACTCGATAATCTTTCAGGTTCTTCATTTTCATGGTTACGCCACCGTCTTACCAGCTTTCCGGCGCACGCGCTCGTTCTTGTAGCGCACACCCTTGCCCTTGTAGGGCTCGGGCGGGCGGAAGGAACGGATGCGGGCGCTCACTTGCCCCACCAGTTGCTTGTCGATTCCGCTGACCTTCAGCTGCGTGCCGTCGGTCACGGCCACGGTGATGCCCTCCGGCACCGTGTACTCCACCGGGTGGGAATAGCCCACGTTCAACGTCAGTTGCTTGCCGGAGATGCTGGCCTTGAAGCCCACGCCCTGGATCTCCAGCTCGCGGCTATAGCCTTCCTTCAGGCCGACAACCATGTTCTGCAGCAGCGCGCGGATCGTCCCGTGGTCCGCCCGGCTCTGCTTGTCCTCACCCTGGCGGGTGATGTTCAACGCGGTACCCTCCAGGGCCACCGCGACGGTTTCCGGGATCTTCTGGGTCAACTCGCCCTTGGGGCCCTTCAGGGTCACCGCCCCGTCGGCCACCTTGGCGGAGATGCCCGCAGGCAGGACCACCGGTTGTTTTCCGATTCTCGACATAGTGTTCTCGCCTCCGAAATTACCAGACCTGGCAAAGCACTTCGCCGCCCACGTGGGCCGCCCGGGCCTCGCGGTCGGACATGACGCCCCGGCTGGTGCTCAGCACCGAGGTGCCCATGCCGCCCCGCACGCGCGGGATGTCGGCCGCCGCCACGTACCGGCGCAGCCCCGGCTTGCTCACCCGGCGCAGCTGCTGGATGATCGGCTTTTCGTTGTAGTCGTATTTCAGCACCACGCGCAGCAGTTTCTTGCCGTCGTCGTCGCCTTCGGCCACATCCGCGATGTAACCTTCCTTCTTCAGAATCCGGGCAACCTCCGCCTTGAGGCGGGAATGGCCCATTTCCGCGACCGGCAGCCCGGCCTTGCTTGCATTGCGGATGCGCGTCAGCATGTCCGCGATGGGATCAGAACAGCTCATTGTTATCCTCCGTCCTACCAGCTGGCTTTCACGACGCCGGGGATCTTGCCCTCGGACGCCAGTTCGCGGAAGCAAATACGGCACAGTTGGAACTTCCGAATATAGGCCCGCGAACGCCCGCACCGCCGGCACCGGCAATACCCGCGCACGGCGAACTTGGGTTCGCGCGCCGCCTTCACCATCCATGATATCTTAGCCAAGGTCTTTCCTCCCTTTCCAAACTATGCGGTTGCAAACGGGATGCCCAGCAGCTGCAGCAGCTCCTTGGCGTCCGCGTTGTTCTTCGCGGTGGTCACAATCGTGATGTCCATGCCCTGGACGCGCTTGACCTTGTCCGACTCGATCTCGGGGAACAGCGTCTGTTCCTTCAGGCCCAGCGTGTAGTTTCCACGGCCGTCGAACGCCTTCGGCGAGACCCCGCGGAAGTCGCGGATGCGCGGCAGCGTCGCGTGGATCAGCCGCTCGACGAATTCGTACATCCGGGGGCCGCGCAGCGTCACCTTCGCGCCGATCGGCATGCCTTCGCGCAGCTTGAAGTTCGAAATGCTCTTCGTCGCCTTGCGGATCGAGGGGCGCTGGCCGGTGATCTTCGCCAGGTCTTCCGCCACCAGCTTCAGCGTGTCGCGGTCCACCTGCGCGTTGACCGACATGTTCACCACCACCTTGGCAAGCCGCGGAATGTCCATCGGGGAGGGATACTTCCCCGTGGCCTTCAGCGCCTTCACCACATCCTTTTGATACTTGTCTTTCAGCATCGACATGGCTCTATTCCTTCTCCGTCTTCTTCGCGGCGCGGGTCACCACCACCAGCTTCGAGGCCGCCATCGGCGCCTCCTTGCTGACGATGCCGCCGTTGGGGTTGTCCTGCGACTTGCGCATGTGCTTCTTCACGAAGTTGAACCCCTCCACCAGCACCCGGCCGGTCTTGGGATACACCTTCAGCACCTTGCCCGTCTTCTTGCCGTCGGCTTCTTCGCCCGAAATGGCCCGGACGATGTCGTTGCGGCGGACATGCAGCTTGGTCTTGTTCATCACAGCACCTCGGGGGCCAGGGAGATGACCTTCATGTAGTTCAACTCGCGCAGTTCGCGGGCCACGGGGCCGAAGATGCGGCTGCCGCGCGGGTTTTTCTGATCGTCGATCAGGATCACCGCGTTGTGGTCGAAAGACAGCGTCGAACCGTCCGGCCGGCGGATGGGCGCCGCCGTGCGGATGATCAGCGCCCGGGCCGTCTCGCCCTTCTTGACCATGCCGACGGGCTGCGCCTCGCGGATCGACACCCGGATGATGTCGCCGATGTGCGCCACCGTCTTGCGCTGGCCGAGCACCTTGATGCACTTGGCCAGGCGCGCCCCGGTGTTATCCGCCACCGGCAGCAGGGATTCCATCTGGATCATTTCATACCTCGCTTCCGCCGGCGCGGACGGTGATCTCCACCAGCCGCCACCGCTTCGTCTTGCTCAGCGGGCGCGTCTCGGTGATCACCACCTGGTCGCCCTTCTTCGCTTCGTTCTTCTCGTCGTGCGCGTAGTATTTCTTGCTGCGGCGCAGGACCTTGCCATAGACGGGATGCACGATGCGGCGCTCGGCCTGCACCACCACCGTCTTGTTCATCGCGTCGCTCACCACGACGCCCTTGCGCTCTTTGCGCGGATTGCGTGTTTCAGTCGCCATATCGTTACCTCGCGGCTTTCGCCTGGTTCATGACCGTCTGGATGCGCGCGATGTCGCGCCGGACCGTGCGGACGCGGTCAGGCTTTTCCAGCTGGCCGGCGGTCTGCTGGATGCGCAGGTTGAACAGTTCCTTCTCCAACTCCGCCAGTTTCGCCGCCTGTTCCTCCGGCGACAGATCGCGGACTTCTTTTGCCTTCATCGCTCGCTCTCCTCTGCTTACAGGGTGACTCCGCGCCGCACGAACATCGTGCGGATCGGCAGCTTGGTCGCGGCCAGGCGCAGGCATTCCATCGCCTGCGGCTCGGTCACGCCGTCCATCTCGAACAGGATGCGCCCGGGACGGATCACCGCCACCCAGCCTTCGATCGCGCCCTTGCCCTTGCCCATGCGGACCTCGAGCGGCTTCTTCGAATAGGACTTGTCCGGGAAAATCCGGATCCACAGCTTGCCCTTGCGCTTCATTTCGCGGTTCATCGCCACGCGGCAGGCTTCGATCTGGATGTTCGTCATCCAGCAGCGCTCCATGGCGCGCAGGCCGTATTCGCCGAACGCCAGGGTGTTGCCGGACTGCGCCAGGCCCTTGCGCGACCCGCGCTGGCTCTGGCGGTACTTCACTCTCTTAGGCATAAGGGGCATACGATTTCTCCTTGCTCGGCTGGGCCTTGGCGTCGGCCGACTCGGGCTTCTGGCAGATCCAGCACTTCACGCCGATCTTGCCGGCCATCGTGTTCGCCTCGGCGAATCCATATTGCACGTCCGCGCGCAGCGTCTGCAGCGGCACCTTGCCGACCATGTAGTGCTCCACGCGCGCCAGTTCCGCGCCGCCCAGGCGGCCGCAGGCCTGGACGCGGATGCCCAGGGCGCCCATGTCCATCGTCAGCTGCAGCGCGCGCTTCATCGCGCGGCGGAAGGCCACCCGGCGCTCCAGCTGCAGGGCGATGCTCTCCGCCACCAGCTGCGCGTTCGTGTCCGGACTGCGCACTTCCTTGATTTCCACGTAGATTTCCTTGCCGGTCTTCGCGCTCAGTTCCTCGCGGAGCTTGTCGATGCCCTCGCCCTTGCGCCCGATCACCACGCCCGGCCGGGCCGTGTAGACCGTCACGCGCGCCCGCTGCGCATACCGCTCGATCACGATATCCGCCACCGCCGCGTCCTTCAGCTTCGCGCGCACCATGTCCCGGATCAGCAGATCCTCGTTCAACAGGTCGCCGAATTCTTTTCTCTCCGCGAACCAGCGGCTCTTCCACTGCTTGTGGACCGCCGTGCGGAACCCGATCGGATTGACTTTTTGGCCCAAAACGTGCCTCCTTCGCTCTCTCTACTTCTGCTTCCGCGGCTTCTCGTCCGTCAACGTGATCCGGACATGGGCCGTCTTCTTGCGGATCGGCGTCGCCGAACCCCGCGCCCGCGGCCAGTACCGGGGGAACGTCGGTCCGTTCTCGATCACCGCCTTGGCCACGAACAGCTTGTCCGCCGACAGCTCCGCGTTGTTTTCCGCGTTGGCGATCGCCGACTTCAGCGTCTTGCCGATGCACACCGCCGCCTTGCGCTTGTTCAATTCCACCACCTGCAGCGCTTCGCCCACGCTCTTGCCGGTGATGGCCCGCGTCAGGTCCCGCGCCTTGGACGGCGTCATTCTCACGAATTTCGATACTGCTTTGATTTCCATGTCTCGTTCCTCAAGGACCTCCCGGCCGGATCAGCACCGCTCGGTCCCCTGTTTGGGGGTAATCGCCCCGCGCGGTCTCCTCGACCGCCGCGCCGGCGATTCTCTCTCTCACATCCACGACCCGGATCCGCGCCACCCGCCGCCGGTCTCTCAGCACCGTCAGCGGCAACCCGTACCGGACGCCCTGCCGGGCGCCCTGATCCAGGATCACCAGACCCAGGTCCGCGTTTACGTCCGCGATCCGCGCCTCGACCGGCGCATCCGCCGGCGTTTCCGCCGGCGCGCCCGCCGCCTCGGCCCGCCGCGCCTCTTTCACATCCAGCGCGGCCTGCGCCTCGGCCAGGGCCACGCTCAGCTTCCGGATCCGCTGGTTCCGGTCCTCCAGGTCGCTGCGCAACCCGGCGATCTCCTGCGCCAGACGGGCGGTCACCAGGCGCGACTCCGTCGTCACCAGGTCCAATAACTCGTCGTTTTGGCCATCCGCCGCGCCCCCGGCCGCTGCTGCGTGCCCGTCCGTGCGGATGGTGTTTGTTTCCACATCCAACGCGGACTGCACCGAAGCTTCGGCCGTCTCCGCCTCAACCGGGGCTGCCGGGACTGGCCCGGGCCCTTGCTCAAGACGTGCCGGCGCGGACGCCGGCCCGGTCGTCAAAGAACTTTTCTCCGCCTGCCGCGCGCCGAAGAACCAGCCCGCCGCCAGCGCGGCTCCCACCACCGGAACGGCCCACAGGAGCCGCAATCCACGACGGAAGCCCATCATCCAAATCTCTACTTCAGCGTGATCGTCTTGTCGGTCGCTGCGCCGTGCTTGCGGAACGTCCGCGTGGGCGCGAATTCGCCCAGGCGGTGGCCCACCATGTTTTCCGTCACGAACACGCTCGTGAACACCTTGCCATTGTGCACCGTGAACGTATGGCCCACGAACTCCGGCAGGATCATGCTGCGGCGCGACCAGGTCTTGATCGGACGCTTCGCCCCGCTGGCGTTCAGCGCCTCCACCTTCTTCATCAGGTGGTCTTCCACATACGGTCCCTTTTTGATTGAGCGCGTCATGTTACTTCTTTCTCCGTTCCACGATGAACCGGCCCGACGGCTTGCGGTCGCTGCGGGTCTTCTTGCCCTTGGTCAGCTGGCCCCACGGCGTCACCGGGTGGCCGCCGCCGGAGGTGCGGCCTTCGCCGCCGCCCATCGGATGGTCCACCGGGTTCATCGCCACGCCGCGCACCGTCGGGCGGATGCCCTTCCAGCGCTTGCGGCCGGCCTTGCCCAGCGAAATGTTTTCATGCTCCAGGTTGCCCACCTGGCCGATCGTCGCATAGCATTCGCCGCGCACCTTGCGCAGTTCGCCCGACGGCAGCTTGATCTGCACGAATGCCTCGTCGCGCGCCGCGATGCGCGCCACCATGCCCGCGCTGCGGGCCAGCTTGGCGCCGGAACCCGGCGTCAGTTCGATCGCGTGGATCGCCATCCCGAGCGGGATCACGGACACCGGCAGCGCGTTGCCGTCCACCGGCTCCGCCTTCGGGCCCGCCAGCAGCGTGGCGCCGACCTGCAGCCCGTTCGGCGCGAGGATGTAGCGCTTCTCGCCGTCCGCGTACGCCAGCAGCGCGATGCGCGCCGTGCGGTTCGGATCGTACTCGATCGCCTGCACCTTGGCCGGAATGTCCAGCTTGCTCTGCCGCTTGAAATCCACCAGGCGCAGGTACTTCTTGTGCCCGCCGCCGCGGTGGCGGATCGTGATCCGGCCCTGCGCATTGCGCCCGGCCTGGCTCTTCTTGATCGCAATCAGCGTCCGCTCCGGACGCTTCTTGCTGATGCCCTCGAAGTCGGAAAGCGTCGTGAAACGCAGCGCCGCCGTCTTCGGCTTGTATGTTTTCAGACCCATGTTCGATCCTCGCTTATGCCATCTCGATGGTTTGCCCGGCTTGGAGCGTCACCACTGCGCGCTTCCATTCCGGCGTGCGGCCGTAGTTCGCCGTGCGCAGCCGCTTAGCCTTGCCCGGACGCACCATCGTGTTCACATCCTTGACCTTGACGTTGAACCGCTGCTCCACCTCGCGGCGGATTTCCAGCTTGTTCGCCCCGCGGTCCACCTCGAAAACGTACTGGTTGCCGCCCTCCTTGAGGCGCGTGCCCTTTTCCGTGACCAGCAGCTTCTTGACAATCAGGTTCTTCATATCACTCCGCCCCTTCCGCCAGCCGCGCCTGCAGGACGTCGAGGCCCGCCGCGTCCGCCACGATGAACGGATACCGCTCGATCTGGTAGGTGTTCGCCTGCGCCGCCGTCGTCACTTCGACCTTCGTCACGTTGCGCGCCGCCAGGTTCAGGTTCTTGCTCGGCGCGCCCGTCACGAACAACGTCGCCCGCCCCGCCGCCGCCTTCTTCAACAGGCCGGCCAGCGCCTTCGTCTTGGCTTCGACCTGCTCCAGGCCTGCGGCCAGGACCAGTCCGCCCGCGAGGATCTTGTCGCTCAGCGCGCGCCGGAAGGCCAGGTCCACGGTCTTCTTGTTGACCTTCTTCGCATAGCTGCGCGGATGGGGACCGAACACAATGCCGCCGCCCCGCAGGATCGGGGAACGGATGGAGCCCTGGCGGGCCCGGCCGGTACCCTTCTGCTTGTATGGCTTGCGGCCGCCGCCGCTCACTTCGCCGCGCTTCTTGGTCGACGCCGAACCCGCGCGGATCCCCGCCCGGTACGCCGTCACCACGTCCAGCACGGCCTGGGCGCCGCGCTTCGTCTCCAGCAGCTTGTCGGCGATCTGTTTCTCGCCGGCCGCTTCGCCGTTCAGGTTGTAAATGGCAATCTTGCTCATGACTCGACCTACGCCTTCTTGATCGCTTTGCGCACCAGCACGATCCCGCCCACCGGGCCCGGCACCGCGCCTTCCAGCAGCAGCGCGTGGTCGTCCGCCAGGACCTTGACCACCCGCAGATTCTGCGTCGTGATATCCACCGCGCCCATGTGGCCCGGCAGCCGCTTGTTCTTGAACACCCGGCCCGGCCATTCGCGGTTGCCGATGGAACCCGGCTTGCGCAGCCAGCCGCCGCCGTGGCTCGCCCGGCCGCCGCCCAGCTTGAAGCGCTTGATGACGCCCTGGAACCCGCGGCCCTTCGTCTGGCCCAGCACATCCACGAACTTCACGCCTTCAAACACCTTCGCCGTCAGCACGTCGCCGGCCTTGGCGTCATCGCCCTTCGCCAGCCGCACTTCGCGCAGCACCTTCGCGGGCTTCGCGCCGGCCTTCTTGAAATGCCCCTGCTGGGGCTTCGTCAGGCGGGATTCCTTCTGCTCTTCAAACCCGAGCTGCACCGCCTCGTAGCCGTCGGTCTGCGCGCTCTTGCGCTGCACCACCGTGCACGGCCCCACCTGCACCACTGTCACCGGCACCTGGACGCCC
>CAZMOR010000101.1:0-2475 GCA_964567795.1 uncultured Verrucomicrobiota bacterium | reverse complement strand
GACGATCCGGAACTGCTCGACCTGGTCGAGATGGAAATCCGCGAACTGCTGAACAAGTACGAATTCCCGGGCGACAAGACCCCGATCATCCGCGGCAGCGCGATCAAGGCGTTGCAGTCGACGGATCCGAACAGCGCCGATTGCAAGTGCATCCAGGAGCTGATGGACGCGATCGACACGTTCGTGCCGGAGCCGGTGCGCCCGCTGGACAAGCCGTTCCTGATGCCGATCGAAGACGTGTTCTCGATCGAAGGCCGCGGCACCGTGGTGACCGGCCGCGTGGAGCGCGGGATTATCAAGGTCGGCGAGGAAATCGAGATCGTCGGCCTGCGGGACACGCAGAAGACGGTGGTGACAGGCGTGGAAATGTTCCGCAAGCTGCTGGACCAGGGCCAGGCGGGCGACAACATCGGCGCGCTGCTGCGCGGCTTTAAGAAGGAAGACGTGGAGCGCGGCCAGGTCATGGCCAAGCCCGGCACGATCACCCCGCACAAGAAGTTCAAGGCGAGCGTGTACGTGCTGAGCAAGGAAGAAGGCGGCCGGCACACGCCGTTCTTCAAGGGCTACCGTCCGCAGTTCTACTTCCGGACCACCGACGTGACCGGCGAAGTGACGTTGCCGGAGGGCGTGGAAATGGTGATGCCGGGCGACAACATCGACATGGCCGTCGATCTGATCACGCCGATCGCCATGGAGAAGAACATGCGCTTCGCCATCCGCGAAGGCGGCCGCACGGTCGGCGCCGGCGTCGTGGCGGACATCGTCGAGTAACAACCGGGAAGGTCGCGGGGCGGTGGCGCGAGCGCCGCCCCCGGATCCCGCATCTGGAGTTTGAACCATGCCCAGGGAAAGCATTACGCTGGCGTGCACCGAGTGCAAGCGCCGCAACTACGTGAACAGCCGGAACAAGAAGACCAAGACCGAGCGCTTGGAACTCAAGAAGTACTGCCCGGCGGAGCGGAAGCACACGGTGCACCGCGAGGCGAAGTAGGGCAGGGACGGAACCGTTGCCGGCAGGACAGCCCACAGGCCAGTAGCTCAATTTGGCAGAGCACCGGTCTCCAAAACCGGTTGTTGGGGGTTCAAGTCCCTCCTGGCCTGCCAACTCCGCAGGGAGCGGCCGGCCGGAAAAGCAGCAGAGAAAAAGGCGAACAGACATGAGCAAGATTGCAGAAAGCTTCGGCGCCCTGCGCGGATTCTTCGACGAGGTGGGAGCCGAGCTGAAGAAATGCGCGTGGCCGACCCGGCCGGAGCTGTTCGACTCCACGGTGGTGGTGATCATCTCGGTGGGCCTGCTGGGCGGCTTTGTGGCGGTATGCGACCTGCTGCTGCGCGAACTGATGCGGCACGCGATCTAAGGGACGGGGAGCAAGCAGCGCGATGGAAAAGAAGTGGTATGTGTTGCACGCCCTGTCCGGCCAGGAGGGGAAAGTGCGGGAGAACCTGGCCAAGCGCATCCAGATCGAGGAGATGCAGGACTACGTCGGGGAGGTGCTGATCCCGACGGAAAAGGTCTCCGAGGTCAAGCAGGGGAAGCGGACGACGCAGACGCGGAAGTTCTTCCCCGGCTACGTCCTGATCCAGATGGCGTTGTACGATGAAAACAAGCAGCTGATGGAGAAGCCCTGGTCGTTCATCCAGGCGACCCCGGGGCTGATCGGGTTCATCGGCGGGGACCGGCCCGTGGCATTGCGTCCGGACGAAGTGGAAAAGATCCTGCAGCAGATCGAAGAGAAGAAGGAGCGGGTGAAGCCGAAAGTGGTCTTTGAGCCGGGCGAGTCGGTCAAGATCACGGACGGTCCGTTCCTGAGCTTCAGCGGTCTGGTGGAGGAAGTGGATCCGGAGCGCGGGAAGCTGAAGGTGTCGGTTTCGATCTTCGGCCGGACGGCGCCGGTGGAGTTGGAATATTGGCAGGTGGAAAGGGGCGAATAGGCCCGGGTGATTTATGGCAAAAAAAGTAACAGGCATCATCAAATTGCAGATTCCGGCGGGCCAGGCGAATCCGGCGCCCCCGGTGGGTCCGGCGCTGGGCCAGCAGGGCGTCAACATCATGGCGTTCTGCAAGGAGTTCAACGCGGCGACCCAGAAGGAAGCCGGCATGGTCATTCCGGTGATCATCACGGTCTACCAGGACAAGAGCTTCACGTTCATCACGAAGAGTCCGCCGGCGTCCGCGCTGCTCAAGAAGGCCGCGGGCATCGCCAAGGGCTCGGGCGTGCCGAACCGCGACAAAGTGGGCAAGGTGACGAAGAAGCAGTTGGCGGAGATCGCGAAGATCAAGGTCAAGGATTTGAACGCGAGCGACGAAGAGCACGCCATCCGCATGGTGGCCGGCACCGCGCGCAGCATGGGAATTGAAGTGGAGTAAGGTGCAGCCATGGCATTTCACGGTAAAAAATACACGAAGGTGGCGGCCAAGGTGGACCGCGAGACGCTCTACACGATCGAGGGCGCGCTGAAGTTCCTGAAGGACAA
>CAZMOR010000100.1:0-2497 GCA_964567795.1 uncultured Verrucomicrobiota bacterium | reverse complement strand
AAGCGCTGGCCACGGGTAAAAGCATCCGGCAACTGGTCGTGGAAAAGAAATTGCTGCCGCCGGAGCGCATCGAACGCCTGTTCCCGGAGCCGCGGCCATGAGCCTGAACGAGACTCCCCGCGGCGAACGCGTGCACATCGCCATCTTCGGCCGGCGCAACGTCGGCAAATCGAGCCTGGTCAACGCGCTGACAGGGCAGGAGGTCTCTATCGTATCGGAAGTGAAGGGCACGACGACCGATCCGGTGTCGAAGGCGATGGAGCTGCTGCCCCTCGGGCCGGTCGTGATCATCGACACGCCGGGCCTGGACGATGAAGGCGTGCTCGGCGCGCTGCGCGTGCAGCGCACCCGCGAGGTTTTGAACCGGACCGACGTGGCCCTGCTGGTTACCGAAGCGGAATTCGGCTGGGGCACCTATGAGCAGGAACTGGCCGGACAGGTGCGCGAAAAGAGCCTGCCGCTGGTGGTGGTGTTCAACAAGGCCGATGTAACGCCGCCGGCCGAGGCGGCATGCCGCGAAGCCGCGGCGCAGTCCAAGGCGCCGGTGCACGTCGTGTCGGCCGCGACCGGGGCGGGGGTGGAGGATTTGAAGCTGGCGCTGGCGCGCATCGTGCCGGAGGACGACGGAAAATTCAGGATTGTCGGCGACCTGCTGCAGCCGGCGGACCTGGTCGTGCTCGTGACGCCGATCGACAAGGCCGCCCCGAAGGGCCGGCTGATCCTGCCGCAGCAGCAGACCATCCGCGACATCCTGGAGGCGGACGCCATCGCGGTGGTGACCAAGGAATTCGAGCTGCGCGAGACGCTGGAACGCCTGGGCCGCAAGCCGCGGCTGGTGATTACCGACTCGCAGGTGTTCGCCAAGGTATCGGCCGACACGCCGCCGGACGTCTGGCTGACGTCGTTCTCGATCCTCTTCGCCCGCTACAAGGGCGACCTGGGCGAAATGGTGCGCGGTGCGAAAGCCGTGGAAAAACTGAAGGATGGCGACCGGATCCTGGTGGCGGAAGGTTGCACGCACCACCGGCAGTCGGACGACATCGGCACGGTGAAGATCCCGCGCTGGCTGCGGCAGCATACCGGCAAGGAGCTGGCATTCGAGCACGCCGCCGGGATGAAGTATCCGCGGGACCTGAAGGAATACGCCCTCGCGGTGCACTGCGGCGGCTGCATGCTGAACCGGCGCGAGATGCAGTGGCGCCTGGCGCAGGCGCGGGCCGCCGGCGTGCCGATCGTCAACTACGGCGTGCTGATTGCCTACCTGCAGGGCATCCTGCCGCGCTGCCTCGCGCCGTTCCCGGCCGCCGCGCTGCTGCTGGATTCGTAATCCCGGTTTCTCAACATAGTTCCCGTCCAATCCGCCCAAACACATCCATGTACTTATGCGCATATGCGCATAAGCAAATATATGCATGCAAAAATACTGCTCCCCCCATGCGGGGAATCGCGGCTCAACGGTTTTTCCACACAATGGAAAAAGTTTCGGGGATTTTTCCATACAATGGAAAAACTTTGGCCGTTTTTTCCACACTGTGGAAAAAAGTTTTCCATAGTGTGGAAAAACCGGTCGCGGGGCATGAGCCGCGAGCCCCCGCATGGGGGGCGGGCTAGCGGGCGCGGATGATGAGCCCGTCCTTGCGCGGGGCGGGGGCGGGGATGTCGCCGTCGGGATAGCCGAGGCTGCAGCAGCCGACGCCCACAAAGCGGTCCTCGATGCCCCAGCGCCGGCGCAGGGTCTGGCCTTCCGCGCTTTCGAACATTTCGCGCGCGCGGTGGATCCAGCAGGTGCCGAGACCGAGTGCGGCGGCGGCGTTGAACAGGTTGCCGAGGGCCAGGCTGCCGTCCTCCACGGGCGTGGTCCGGGTGCGGTCGGCAAACACCAGGATGAGGGTCGGCGCGCCGTAATAGGGATCGAAATCCTTGCCGAGCACGGCGGCGTTCATTTTCGCGAGCTGCGCGCGCAGGGCGGGGTCCTGCACCACGACGAACAGGTTGCCTTGGCGCCCGCCGCCGGTGGGCGCGTATTTGGCGGCCTCGAGGACGGCGTTCAAGTCCTCGTCCTTGACCTGGTCGGGCTTGAATTTGCGGATGCTGCGGCGGGTCAACAGGGTCTTCAGGGTTTCGTTCATGGAGTGCTCCTTCAACATACGCCGTGCAACCTAGCAAATTTCCGGGGTAAATCCAAGAAGGGAGGCCGCGGCCGGGATTGCGCGGGCGGCGGGGGGCGTGGTACAAGAAGGGCTTTGAATGCCCCGGGGACGGGGCGGAAGGTGCGCGAACCATGGCGATGAAGTTTTCAGAGAACGCCGACCGGATGGATGTCCGCTACGTGGCGGGCCTGGCGCGGATGGCGCTGTCGGACGAGGAAGCGGCCCGGTTGCAGGGACAGCTGGACGACATCCTGGCGTTCGTGGGTGAATTGAAGCAGCTGGATGTCTCGGCGGTGGCCGCGACGGATGTCGCGACGGAGGCCCAGAACGCCTGGCGCGAGGACGAG
>CAZMOR010000099.1:0-1541 GCA_964567795.1 uncultured Verrucomicrobiota bacterium | reverse complement strand
GGCTTGGACTGCACAGCCGGCACGGCGACGACGGTGCCGGCGGGCGGGTCGGGCCACAGGACTTCGGGATTGAGCCGGCGCAGCGTGGCGCGATAGACGTGGAATTTCTCCGCGAGCATTTCCTCGATGGAGGCGTAGCCCATGCGTTCCTGCTGCGAGCGCTCGACCCAGGAGGACGGATAGGGCGTGAGCTCGGCATGGTCCTCCGCCGTGACCGTGCAGGTGGTCATGACGCCGTTGGTGTCGCCGAGGGCGGCGATGACGGCATCGTCCACTTCGCCGGTGGCCGGCAGCTTGTGTTTCTTCTGCCAGGCGGACAGGGCGTTGCTGCTCTTGGTGCCCCAGCGGCCGTCGAGGCCGCCGGTGCAGAAATTCTCGCGGTCGAGGCGGGTCTGGATGGCGAAGATGACGTCCACGGGAATGGTCGGACCGGCGGGCGGAAGTTCCACCGGCTGGACAACGGGCGGCGGTTGCGGCACGGGGACCGGCAGCGGGGGAACCGGTTGAGGCTGGGGCGCGGGCTGGGGCGGGTACGGGACCGGCGCGACCGGGATGCGGACGCAGCCGGAAATCAGAAGCGGGCCCGCCAGCACGGCGGCCAGGACCAGGGAGCGCGGAAACGTGGCGTTCATGGCGCAGAATATGGCGAAGGCAAGGGCTTAAGACAATCGCAAAGCCGGCGCGGCCAGCAGATGCGCGAACAGCGCGTCCAGCAGGCGGTGCAGGCCGGCGTACCGCTCCGGCGGCGCGGCGAGGATTTGTGCCTCGGTCTGGATGTGCGGTCCGGGCCCGAGTTCATGCCGTGCATGTTCGACGAGGGCGCGGGCGGATTCCGGCGTGGTTTCCAAATGAAACTGCAGGCCGACGGCCGCGCCAGCCTGGAATGCTTGGTTTTCGCAGGCGGCGCTGCGGGCGAGATGCACGGCGCCGGGCGGCAGGTCGAACGTCTCGCCATGCCAGTGAAAAACCTCGGTGTTTCCCGGAAAGTGGAAGACCGCGGGCTTGTCGTGGGCGACGCCGGCGACCGGCAGCCAGCCGATTTCCTTGACGCGGTTGGGATAGACGCGGGCGCCCAGGGCGCTGGCGAGGAGTTGCGCGCCGAGGCAGACGCCGAGGAACGGCCTGCCGGTGGCGACGAACCGGCGGATGAAATCCTTCTCGGTCGCGAGCCAGGGCAGGGCGGCCTCGTCGTTGACGCTCATGGGGCCGCCCAGGGCGACGAGAAAATCGACGGCGGCGGGATCGGGCAGGACGGGGCTGTCGAAGAAGCGGGTGGTTTCGATCTGGAAGCCGACGCGGCGCAGGCGCGGCTCGAGGGCCGCCAAACCCTCGAAGGGCACGTGCTGCAGGATCTGGGCGCGCAACGGGCGGCTGGGGGCGGGGGTGTTCATGTGGATGGCGGGTTACCGTACCACATTCCGCGGGCTCGCGGCTCATTGATTTTTCCATACTCACGGAATCAAGTATCAAGTGCAACAGTCGGTGCGCATGGCTTCTGCCGGAGTTCGATAGCCCAGGCACTTCCTGGGCCGGTTGTTCAA
>CAZMOR010000098.1:0-5718 GCA_964567795.1 uncultured Verrucomicrobiota bacterium | reverse complement strand
GATCCACAGATAGCAGCGCCCCGCGACGGACTCTACCATGCACCGGAGCAATAGCAGCTCCACCACGAGTGCGACTAAGAGCGTGAACGCAAAGAACGAGATCATGCGGTGTCCGTCAAAACGGACCTCTTGACTTGCCTTCTCATAAGAGTGTGGAAAAACGAACCGCGATTTCCCGCACCCGGGGGTGCGGGGTGTCCGGTTCCGCGGTCAGGCCGGCGGCTTGGTGCCGCCATAGACGTAGTCCAGATGGGCCTTGTCCATGGGCTTGGTCGCCAGCGCCACGACGACCGCGGCCAGGATCGACAGCGGCAGAGCCACGACGACGGGATCCACCACCGTCCACGTCAGGCTCCAATTGGCCAGCGGCAGTCCCTTGGCGTCGACGACCAGGTTGTCGCGCCCGAGCCACGCCTTGCAGAAACCCAGCGCGGCGGCGGTCTTGCCGTGCACGAACATCAGCCAGAACGCGCTGGTCAGGAAGCCGACCAGCAGCGAGGCGAGGGCCGCCGCCTTGTTCATGCGCTTCCAGAACAAGCCGAACACCAGCATCGGCAGGAACGAGGAGGCGCACAGGCCGAAGAAAATCGCCGTGGCCAGGGCGATGATGTTCCCGCGCACGTACTTGCCCATCACGAGCGCCACCACGATGCCGACGATGATGCCGACGCGGGTGACGAGGATGGACTTCGCGCCGTGCTCGTGGTGCCGGTACTGCTCGAAGACGTCGCGGCCCAGCGCCGTGCCCATCGTGTGGAACTGGCTCGACATCGTGCTCATCGCCGCCGACAGCAGCGTCAGCAGGAACAGCAGGCCGAACCACTTCGGCATCGCCCCGCGCACGTAGGCGGGAATGATGGTGTCGGTGTTGCCCTGCAGCGTGGTGCCGAGGGTCACGGTGCGCATCGTGGCGGCCAGGTGCGGCCGCAGCACGTCGGCCGCGCCGTTTTCGCCGCGGGCGATTTCCAGCTTGTCCGTCCACATCACGTAGCTCGGCGGGGCGTCGTCGGCGTCGCCGGGCAGGCGGTAGGCCACGAACCGCTTGGCGCGGGCCTTGACGTCGTCCGCGGCATCGGCGGGCACGAGGGCCAGCTTGCCCTTGCCGTCGGGGCCGGGATCGAGCAGCGCGGCATCGTTCACCACGCGGCATTCCACCTTCTCCTGCTGCGCGAAATAGACGTTGGACAGCGCGCCGACCGTGAAGGCCACGCCGGTCATGAACAGGATGAACACGCCGCCCGCCGCGGCCGCGCGGTTCAGCGACTGCTTCGACTTGACCGTCATGAAGCGGACGATCAGCTGCGGCTGGGCCAGCACGCCGATGCCCACGCCCATCACGATCGTGGTCACGAGGCTCCACCACATGTGGTAGCCGACGCCGGCGGGCGGCGGCGCCCCGGCCGCCGCAAAGCCGAACTTCGGCATCGCGGTCCAGCCCTGGTGGCCGATGGCTTTCAGGAAGCCCGGCACCTGGTCCTTCATCGCACCGAGGGCCGCGTGGGACTCGCTCACGCCGCCGAGCCGGGCATACGTGGCCACCAGCAGGATGATCATGCCGATCAGCATGATCCCGCCCTGCAGCGCGTCGGTCAGCATCACGCCCTTCAGGCCGCCGGCGATCACGTAGGCCGCGACGATGATCGCGAAGATGTAGAGCGCCGCGTCATAGGAGATGTGGAAGATGGGGCCGATGAACTCCGCGCCGCCGACCATCACCGCCATGGCGTAGAGCGGCATGAAGCAGAAGATGATCAGCGCGCACAGCACCTGTAGCAGGCGGCTGTCGTAGCGCTTGGCGATCAGTTCGGGGAAGGTGTGCGCATCGAGATGGTGTCCCATCCGCCGCGTCGGGTTCCCCAGGAACACGAAGGCGATAAAGATGCCCACCAGAATGTTCAGCACGGTCAGCCAGAGCACGCCCATGCCGAGGTTCGCCGCCGCGCCGCCGAAGCCGACGATCGCGGAGGTGCTGATGAAGGTCGCGCCGTAGGAAAGCGCCATGACCACGGGATGCGCGCTGCGCCCGGCCACGAGGTAATCGGCGGCCGTTTTGGTTTGCTTGTAGCCGAGGTAGCCGAGATAGCCGGTCACCATCAGGTAGACAATGACCAGAATGATGCTGAGCAGATCCATGTGTGTTCTCCTTTACAGGGCGTCCTCGACCTCGGTCTTCTCTTCTTTCGCCCAGTCCACGTCTTCCTTCTGCACGGGCTCTTCGCCCTTGTTCCAGTTGACGATGCCGTAGCCCACGCACAGCACCGCCCCGGCGATGCTCAACACATAGGCCAGCCAAACCCCCGGATCCTCGATGCCCAGTACCATGATGATGCCCTCCTGCGCCTTGAAGGCCGAAGCGGGCGGCAGGCCCCTTCGCCTCCAGTCTGGCCGGCATCTTCGCGGCCCGTGTTTCTACAAAGCAATACAAAAAAAACGGAGACCCCGAAGATTTTTCCGGGCCCCTGGCGGCGCCCGGGCGCCGTTTCGCCGGAAAATCCAAGAAAAAACGCTTCGCCCCGCCGGGATTTGGGCGTATGGTGGATACGCTATGACCCGACTGTTTTCCATTTCCCGCCGGGCGGCACGTGCGGCCGCGCTTTTCACGCCCCTGTGCCTGCTGACCGCCCCGGTCTCGGCCCAGTTGCGCATCAGCGAATTCATGGCGTCCAATGTCACCGTGACCCAGGACGAAGACGGCGCGTATTCCGATTGGATCGAGATTTACAACTCCAGCAACGCCGCCGTGGATCTCAATGGCTGGCACCTGACCGATTCCGCAACCAATCTCACCCGCTGGACCTTCCCGGCCACCAACCTGCCCGCCGGCGGCTACCTTCTGGTCTTCGCCTCGGGCAAGAACCGCACGACCTTCCCCCTGCATGCCAACTTCAGCCTCGATGCCGATGGCGAATACCTCGCCCTGGTCCGGCCCGACGGCACCACCGTGGAGCAGGTCTACACGAATTATCCCGAGCAGTTCGCCGACATCTCATACGGCCTCCAGACCAGTGGCACCAACCCGACCCTCCGCGCCGGCCAGCCAGGCTTCCTGATCTACCACACCCCCTGCACCGCCAACACCTGCGTGCCGGCTCCACATCCGCTCTATTCCGACGATTCCGTCGCCCAGGTCGACCTGACCATTTCCCAGTCCGGCTGGGATACGCTCATGTACGATCCCTGGAATGAGTCCTACCAGACTGTTTCCGTGCGCTTCCGGCACGGCAACATTGATCTCACGGTGACCAACGCCGGCATCCAGTGCCGCGGCAACACCAGCCGGGAAAAACAGCCGCGCTCGTTTAATATCGCCTTCGATGCCTTTGTTCCCGGCCAGAAGCTCCTGGGCCTGGAGCGGCTGAACCTGAACGGCGATGTCAACGACCCCTCCCGCGCACGGCCCAAGCTGCTAAACGACCTGCATAATGCGGCAGGACTGCCCACGTCCTATGCCAACCATGCCGCCGTGGTTGTCCACGGGCCAAACTACGACCGGGGCAACTGGGTCGGCGGGGTGTTCTTCGACGCCGTCCGCAACAACACCCAGCCGGTGGACGACAATTTCCTCGAACAGCGCTTTGCCACGTCCCGCGGCAATCTTTACAAGTGCAACAACCGCACGTGGCAGGCCACCCTGGAATACCGCGGCGATACCGGCCCCGCCTACATCGGCGACGGCACCACCTACGAGCTGAAATATGCCGGCGGTGGCGACACTTCCTACAGCGATTTCGCCGCCTTTGTTGCCCTGATCAACAATACGTCCTCGAACGATTTCCCCAACGCCATCATGAATGCGTTCGACGTGGACGTCTTCCTCAAGCGATCCGCGCTGGATGTCCTCACCGGCAACTGGGATGACTACTACTCCAACGCCAACAACTACCACCTTTTCCTGAACCCCGAGACCCGCCGCTGGGTCTACATCCCCTACGACTTCGACAATTCCAGCGGCATCCACTGGGATAGCGTCGACTGGGCCAACCGGAACATCTACAGCTGGGAGAATTTCTCCGGCAGCACGCCGTTGGCCACCCGCATCTTCGGCGTGACCGAATTCCGCAACCGCTACACCTATTATCTGAAGCAGATGCTCGGCACGATCTACACCAATACCGCCCTGGATCCTGCTTTGTTCCATTACCGCGCCACGCTGACCAACACCCTGCCGTTCCAGGATTCCGTTTCCGTGACCAACATGCTGGCCCGCGAACGCCAGCGCTACAATGGCGATTATCCCTACACCAGCTACGATCAGTTCTACTGGTCTTACGTGGAAGCCCAGAATCCCTATAACGGCAACCTGGCCGACAGTTACGGCGTCAGCAATTTCATCAGCGCCCGCGCCAGTTCCGCCCGCTCGCAGCTTAATGTGCAGAACATCGGCCCCATCCTGTCCGATTTCACCATGACCCCCAGCCTCCCGCACAGCAACGACGCCGTACAGGTCTCCATCCGCGCCGTGGATGATGTTTCCGTCACCAACGTTTCCTTCTTCTATACCTTCCGGGGCGGAGCCACGAACACTGCCGCCATGACGCTCCAGACCGACGGCACGTATGCCGCCACGCTGCCGGCCTTCGGCGGCACCGGCACCGTCCGCTATCTGGTCTGCGCCTATGACAACACCGGCAAGACCACCACGCAACCCTACGGCGGCGCCGCGTACGCCGCGACCGTCGAAGTGGAAAGCGCCGCCTTCAACCTCGTCGTCACCGAACTGAATTACAATCCCTACGCCCTCTCCGTCGCCGAAAGCAACGCGGGCGTGACCGACGCGCAGAACCTGGAGTTCGTCGAGCTCTACAACGCCGGCAGCACCCCGCTGAATCTCACCGGCTACAAGCTCCAGGATGGCATCACCGCCACCTTCCCCGCCTTCATCCTCACCAACGGCACCTATGCGGTCGTGGTCAAGAACACCAACCAGTTCCGCCTCCGCTACACCAACTCCGCCATCCGCGTCATTGGCACCGTCTTCAGCGGCAACCTCAGCAACGGCGGCGAAACCGTCCGCCTCGAAAATGCCGGCGGCGGCGTCATCGCCGCCATCACCTACAGCGACAGCGGCGACTGGCCCGGCCGCGCCGACGGTGACGGCAGCTCCCTCGAACTGTGCGATCCCGCCGTCCCCGCCTATTCCAACGCCGCCGCCTGGCGCTCCAGTTCCGAATACGGCGGTTCCCCCGGCGCCGCCGGACTCGGCCCCGACAACCGCGTCGTCGTCAACGAGGTCCTCTCTCACACCGATCCGCCGCTGTCGGATTCCGTCGAACTCTTCAACACCACCGAGGGCGCCATCAACATCGGCGGCTGGTTCCTCAGCGATTCAAAATCCAATTACCGGAAGTACCGTATTCCCGCCGGCACCATACTCTCCGCCGGCGGCTATGCGGTCTACGACGAGACCAACAACTTCAACATCTCCGGCAACACCAACCTCGACTTTTCCTTCGATGGAGCCCACGGCGACGATGTCTATCTGGTCCAGGCCGATGCCCAAAGCAATCTTGTCCGCTTCGTCGATCACGTGGAATTCGGCGCCGCGGCCAACGGCGAATCCTTCGGCCGCTGGCCCAACGGCTCCGGCGGCGGCTACCCCATGCTCAGCCGCACGTTCGGCTCCGCCAACAGCGGCCCCCGCGTCGGCCCGCTGTTCCTCAGCGAAATCATGTACAACCCGCCCTCCGCCAGCAATCATCTCGAGTTCATCGAAATCGC
>CAZMOR010000097.1:0-21592 GCA_964567795.1 uncultured Verrucomicrobiota bacterium | reverse complement strand
GCCGGGAATCTGCGCAAGAATGTCCAGCAGTGCATGCAGGGGCTGCGGCGCGGCGGCCGCGCGGCGGAGCGCTCCGGCGGGTTCCAGGTGATGGGCAACGAACCACCCGCAATAACCACGGATGAGGGCAAGGTGTTCCGGCCACATGGGCAGCGGGTTGGTGCCGTCGTCGGCCTGGAAGCGCGCGGAGAGCGCCGCGTCCGTCATGGCCGCCAGCGCGGCCGGCTGCCAGGCGCCGGGGTCGCGCTGCCAGGCGCGGGTGCAGGCGCGGAAGAGGAAATCGGAGCCCTTGAGGTCGCGGCCGTCGAGGCGGGCAACCATGGGTTGTTCCCAGCGGTCGCCGGCGAGGGTCCAGAAGCCGAACTGGTGGGCGCAGGCGAAAAAGAAGGTTTCAAGCACGCCGGGACGGTTGCACTCGGGATAGATGAAGCCTTCGCTGCGGGTGCAGAAATCGAACGGCGGGACGCTGGCGGCGGCCTGTAGATGGGCGGCAAACGCGGCGAGTTGCTGGTCATCCACCGCGATTGTTTGCATGGCATTCTCCGCCGGCCTGAGCCGCGCGTCCCCGCATGGGGGGCCGCGGTGCGGCTAGGAAACGATGGGCGCGTCCTTCCAGAGCTGCTCGAGGGCGTAGTAGGAGCGCATGGCGGGGGTGAAGAGATGGACGACGAAATCGAAGTAGTCCAGGACGATCCATTCGCTTTCCACGGAACCGGCGCGGCGATGGGCGGCGACCGGCGGGGTTTCGAGGCGCAGCTGCCGGGCGACTTCGTCGGCCAGGGCACGCAGGTGCGGGTTGTTCAAGCCGGTGCAGAGGACCATGTAGTCGGTGACGCTGGAGACGCCGGTGACGTGCAGCACGGCAATGTTTTCGCCTTTCTTGGACTCCAGGACCGCGCGGACCTTGGCCACGCGGGCGCGGAGGGCATCGGCGGGAACTTTGGCGCGGGCCGGCTTTTTCGCCGCGGGTTTGCGGGAGGCGGCCTTCTTCGGAGCGGGTTTGCGGGCGGTGGTTTTTTTGGCGGGGGTTTTCGCTGTCATCATTAGGTGTAGAGGTTGTGGTCGTGAATGTAGCGCAGGACGGGTTCGGGGACAAGGGAAACGGGTTGGCCTCCGGCGATTTTCGCGCGGAGGTCGCGGGAAGAGACATCGAGGGGGTCGCCGGTGCGGAGGTCGGCCAGGAGCCGGGCGGGCCAGGGCTCCGGCAGGTGCAGCGCGGCGGGGTCGGGGACGAAGCCGGGGCGGGCGAGCGTCACGATGCGGACCGCGGCGAGCAGTTCGAGGGGCTTGTGCCAGGTGTGCAGCTCGGGCAGGGTGTCGGCGCCGATGATGAAGACAAAGCCAGCATCGGGATGGAGCGCCTGCAGGGCGCGGACGGTATCGACGGTGTAGGATTTGCCGGGGCGTTCGAATTCGATCGGCAGGGCGGCGAAGCGGGGTTCGCCGGCGAGGGCCAGGTTCAGCATGGCGAGGCGGTCCGCGTTGGAGGCCAGATTGTGGACGGGCTTGTGCGGTGGCACGGCGCACGGGATGAACCAGACGGCATCGAGCGCGAAGAGTTGCAGGGCTTCGCGGGCGATGGACAGGTGGCCCGCATGGACGGGGTTGAAGGTGCCGCCAAGCAATCCGATGGTGCGGGGCATCAGAAAACCACCGGTTCGTCTTCGTCGGACGGCGGTGCCAGCGCGGTGATCTTGCCGACGACCACGACGGGCATGTCGCTTTCCTCGACCCAGTACTGGCGGCCCTGGATGGACACTTCCTGACCGACATAGTCGCGGAGGATTTCGGAATCGCCGTGGATGTGGCAGATCATTTCGAGCATGCCGTCTTCGTCGCGGCCCTGCAGGCGGTAGCGGGAAGGGGAGCCGGCCATGAAGGGCGCGTTGCGCAGTTCGCCTTCGACTTTGACGGATTTGCCCTGGTCGGGCATGTCGGCAAGATCGAGTTCATCCACGTAGGCCTGGTCGACCTTGACTTCGGGCGCCTTGGGTTTTTGCGTCGCGGCGGGGGGCTTGGCGGCCGGTGAAGCCGGCGCGGCGGGCCGCAGGGCAACGGCATTCGTGGCGGCCGGGCGCGGCGCCGCACCGGGAATGCCGGTGGCCGGCCGCAAGGTCGGGGCCGCGGGGGCGGCGACGCGGGTGGAAGTGGGTGCCGGCCTCGGCGCCGGAGCCGTCGCTTGGGCCGGTGCGGCCGGGGCCGGCCGCGAGGCGGCGACGGGCTTGGCCGGGGCGGCCGTACTGGCCACGGGTGTCGGCTTGCTTTCCGGGCGGGCGGCAGGCGCTGGTGCGGGCTTGGGCGCAACGGATGCGCTGGCGCCGGGAGTGGACGGGGCCACCTTGGCGGCCGGTGCGGGCGCCGGTTGGACATCAGGTTGCGGAACCGGAGCGGCCGGAGCTGCAGCGGCAACCACCGGTTCGGGTTCGAATTCCGGTTGGGGGGCGGGTTCGGAAGTGATCGGTGCCGGCGCGGGCACCGGCGATGCGGGTGCCGGTTGCGGAGCCGGTTTCGCCGGTTCCGGCATGGTGGCGACTTCCTCGATGGGCGTGGTGTGCGTGCGGACTTCGGAGAGGTCGTTTTTCTTCACCCACAGGATGGTGGACGAAGGCGGGGCGATCTTGCACCAATCGCCCTGTTCGCCGCGGGGCATGACGGGCGCGCCGCGTTCTAGGGTGCCGACCACGCCGAATTCAATGCCGGGGCCGGACCGGATCTGGATGCTTTTGGCGACGACCCGGTTGCCTTCGATGAAATCCTTGTTGAGCCAGAGATCGAGGCGGTCCGGCGGGGCAATGGCGGCCCAATCGCCTTCGACGCGGTTCACGAAGAGGATTTCGCCGGCCGTGGCGGTGCCGACCTGCTGGCCGCTGGCGGAGGCCTGGGCATAGATGAGGGTGGCGCCGGCGGCCACCTGCATCCGGGTATCGGCGCGGGCGGAAGCGGTGGCTCCGGCGAACAGCGCAAGCAAAGCCAGGCCTGGGGAAAGGAGAATTTTCATGGGCGGGAGTGTAGCGGCGGGGAGGGGGCGAATCAACTTTTTCATTTGTTGGAACGTGCGGCGAACGGCTATATAGTGGCGCGATGAATCCAACCGGTGCAGCAGGGAAAGCGGACTGGCTGGCCGGCCTGCCGGCGAAAACGGCGGCGATCGCCCAAGCGGCCGTGGCGGGTCTGCCCCGGGATGCCGCGGTGGCCGGCGAGGCGCTGCCGGCCGTCTTGGCGGCGTGGCTCCTCGTGGATCCGGAAAAAGCCGCGGAGTTGTTGGATGCGTGGCTGGCCACGGCGGATGCCGATGGCAATCTGCAGCCCGCCTGTCCCGTGGTTTGCCAATGGGCCGAGCGCATTTCAGAGGCGCGGCCGGAGGCCGAAAGCTGGCTATCCAGCCGCCTGCCGGTCCTGGCGAAGTGCATGATGCGTGAATTCGACCGCTACGACGCGCGAGGCACGGGGTTGCCGGTGTGGAATTCCGCCGCGGAGGCGTTGTGTCCGGCCGAGTATGCACCCGGGCGCTTCACGGTTGATCTGGCCGTCCTGCTTTCGAACGAGGCGGCGGCGTTCCTGCGGTTGGCGGCGCGCCGCGAAGATCTGGCGCGCGAACTCGGCGAGGCGGAGGGGGAGAAGCGCGAATTGGACGACTGGTTGAAGGAGAGCTTTTGGGACGAGGAAGCCTCCGCCTTCCACCGGTTGGACGCCGGCGCGGAGAGCGTGCCGGATTTTTCACCGTGCGGATATTTTCCCCTGGCGTGGGAAAACCGCACGGCCGCCATGGCCGAAGGCTTGCGGTCGCGGACGGCGGAACTGGGGGGCGGAACCTGGACGCCGCGGGCCTGGTTGCTGTTGTTTGCGCTATTGCTCAATTCCGCGCATGGCAGCGTGGTGGCCCAGATGCGGCGCGCCGGCCTGCCGGCCGGCGCCATGGCGCCGGAGCAGGCGGCGTGGACCCTGCTCACGCTGGGCGCGGATGCGGTGCGGGCGACATACCAGCAGCACATACCCCCCTCGGCGCGCTGGCTGGATGCGCGCGGCCGGCTGCTGGCCCGCCTGCTGCTGGGCGGCGGCGTGGTCTTGCTGGTGGGGCTGCTGGGCTGGGGCTTCCTGCATCGCGAAAACCGCGGGGGGGAAGGGCCGGCGGAACTGGAGCGGCGGGCCCGGCTGGCCTGCACGGAGGGCGATCATGCCCGGGCCGCGGCGTTGTACGCCCGCGCGGCGCGCGGCGGCAACGAAAACTACTTCCGCTACCGGCAGGCCGGCGAATGGATGCATCTTGAGCAGTACGCCGATGCCGAGGCGGCCTATCGCGCCCTGCTGGCGCGGGATCCGGACACGCCGAACGCGCGGTTCAACCTGGCGCTGGCCGTCCTGAAGCAGGGCCGGCGCGAGGAGGCCCGGGAGCTCTACCGCGCGCTGGCGGCGGAGCCGGCGCTGGCCGACGTGCCGGAACTGGCGGGCCGGGCCCGGCTGGCCGCGGAACTGATTGACCGGCAGATCGCGCTGGACCGGGAGTGAGGGGCGTTGACAGGGGGGCGGCGGGGTGGAATAGTTCCCGCAACCTTTTGGAGGCTCGACATGAACAGGAAAATGGCTGGCGGGATTGGAGTGGCGGCGGTGCTGGCGTTGGCCGCCGGATGCTTCCGCAACACGGAATCCGTGATTGAATTGAACATTCCCGCAATGAAAACCGAGGCTTGCGGACAGAGCGTGCAAGGCGCCGTGGGACATCTCGGCGAAGGGGCCATCAAGGATATCCGCGTGGATGTGACTGTGCGCAAGGCGTGGGTCACGTATGACAACGTCCGGCTTGGCCGCCGGAACATCGAAGTGGCTGTGCGCCACGCCGGGTTTGCGGTGAACGATTTGCCGGCGGATGAAGATGCCCGGGCCAAACTGGCGCCGGAGTGTCAATAGATGAGCCCGGCGATTGAATTCCGCTGGGCGTTGCGGCCGCCGCACACCGATGCGCGGGTCATTCTGGTCCAAGAGGGCCGCCTGCTGGCGCCAGCGGCCGTGACCCTTGCGGAACGGCAGGAACTGGAAGCCTGGATCAAAACGGCGAAATTCGAGGGCGATGTCGCGGCCCTTGCCCGGCCGGCGGGGCTGAAAACGCCGGTATGGCTGGCCGGCCTCGGCCGCAAGAAGGATTTCCATGCGGCCCGCTGGCTGCGCACCTGGGCGGCGATCGGGCGCGAACTGGCGAAAGACCGGACCGTGAAACTGGCGGATTTCGAATGGCCCGCAGGCGCGGCCTTCCCGCTGGACGTGGCCGTGCTGGCTGGCCTGGCGGCCGAGGGCCTGCAGGCCGGCGCCTATGCCTTCGAAACCTTCAAGACCAAGAAAACGGCCTGCGCATTCGTGTTTGAATTCGCCGGCGCCGCGCTGGTCACGCGGGCCGCGCGGGATGCCGTGCGGCGGGCGGAAATCACGGGCGCGACTTTGCGCGAAGTCCGCGAAATCGCCAACCAGCCGGCCAATGAACTGGGTCCGCTGGACCTCGCGACCCGTGCAAAAGCCCTGGCCCGGAGCGCCGGGCTGTCCTGCCGCGTGCTGGACATGGCCGCGCTGGCAAAGGAACGCTGCGGTGCGCTGCTGGCCGTGGCGCAGGGCAGCCGCCGGCCCGGCTGCCTGATCCGCCTGGCCTATGCCGGCCCGCGGGGCCGGGCGCCGCTGGTGGTGGTGGGCAAGGCGGTGATGTTCGATACGGGCGGCATCAGCCTCAAGCCCGGCAAGAACATGGAGTGGATGAAGTACGACAAGAGCGGCGGCATGGCCGCCTTGGCGACCGTCCTGCTGGCGGCGCGCCTGAAACTGCCGCGGTCCGTGATCGCCTACATTCCCGCCGTCGAAAACATGCCCGGAGGCGGCGCCACGCGGCCGGGCGACATTGTCACGGCCCGCAACGGCAAAACCATCGAAATCCTGAACACCGATGCGGAAGGCCGCCTGATTCTGGCCGATGCCCTGTCCTTCGCGGCGGACGAGAAGCCGGCCGCCATCGTGGACATCGCGACCCTCACCGGCGCCGTGATCATTGCGCTTGGGCATGAGGCGACAGCGGTCATGGGCAACGATGACCGGCTGGTGCTGGACCTGATGCTGGCCGGCGAGGCTACCGGCGAGCGCCTCTGGCAACTGCCGCTCTGGCCGGAGTATGACGAAATGCTGCAGGGGCAGTTCGCCGATCTGAAGAACATTGGCGACGGTTCGGCTGGCACCATTGCCGGCGGCGCCTTCCTGAAGCAGTTCATCCCGGCCCACATTCCCTGGGCCCATCTGGACATTGCGGGCACCGCCTGGCTGGAAACGGACAAAGCCCATGGCGCGCCCGGCGCCACGCTGGTGCCCGCCCGCCTGCTGGCGGATTGGGCCGCCCGCGCGCGACCGGAAACCTGACCTCCGCGGCCGATGCGCTTCCTGCTCGATCAGTTCCTGGATTACCTGACGCTGGAGCGCGGATTGAGCCGCAACACCCAGCTGGGCTACGGCCACGACTTGTCGGAATTCATGGCCTTCCTGACGCGCCGGGGCCGGGCGGACATCCAGGCGGTGGAGCGGCGCGACATCCTGGATTTCCTGATGGAAAGCAAGCAGAAGGGGCTGGCCGCGCCCAGCCTGGCGCGGCGGCTGGTGGCCATCAAAGTCTTTTTCCGGTATCTCACGACCGAAGGGCTGCTGGCGGTCAACGTCGCCGATGCGATGGATTCGCCCCGCCTGTGGAAGATCCTGCCGCCGACCTTGTCGGTGGCGGAGGTGGACCGACTGCTGGCGGCACCGGATACCGCGCAGCCGCGCGGCCTGCGCGACCGGGCCATTTTGGAAACGTTTTATGCCACCGGGCTGCGCGTCAGTGAACTGGCGCACCTGGAACTGGACGCCCTGCATTTCGATGCGGAATACATCCGGTGCACGGGCAAGGGCGACAAGGAACGGGTGGTGCCGATCAGCGGCCGCGCCATGGCGGCGGTGAAGGCCTGGCTGGAACAGGGCCGGCCGGCCTATGCCGCGAAAAGCGGCGGCACCTGCCGGGCGGTGTTCCTGTCGCGGCTGGGCCGGCCCTTGACGCGCCTGACGTTGTGGCGGCAAATCCGGAGGTACGCCCGGCAGGCGGGGATCCGCAAGGAGATTTCGCCGCACACGCTGCGGCATTCGTTCGCTTCGCATCTGCTGGCGAACGGGGCGTCGTTGCGGGTGATCCAGGAGATGCTGGGGCATGCCGACATCTCGACCACGCAGATCTATACGCATGTCGACCAGGGACGGTTGCAGGCGGTGCACCAGCAGTATCATCCGAGGGCCTGACCATGGACCACGCCGGAAGCGGATCGGAAGCACAGTCGGAATTGGAAAAGCGGCTCGGGCATGCATTCGTACAGCCGGAACGCCTGGCGGCAGCCCTGACGCATCGTTCCTATGCCGTGGAAGCCGGACATCCGGACCTGGCGGAAAACCAGCGGCTGGAATTCCTGGGCGACGCCGTGCTTGGCGCCGTGGCGGCGGAGTGGCTGGTGGCGCAGTGCCGCGACTGGCGCGAGGGACCCTTGACCAAGGTGCGCAGCCGGTTGACCAATGCGGCCACGCTGGCCCGGGTGGCGCGCAAATTGGAACTCGGAAAATACCTGTGGCTGGGGCGGGGCGAAGAGCAGGGCGGGGGCCGGGAGAAGAATGCCCTGCTGGCCGATGCATTGGAGGCGGTCTTGGGCGCCCTCTGGCTGGATGGCGGGCCCGGAGCGGTGCGGCGGGTGTTTGCGGAATGTTTTGCCGAGGAGATCGCCGAAGCCGTCGCGGCCGGTGGCGATGACAATCCCAAGGGGGAGTTGCAGGAACGGCTGCAGCAGGAGCGGAAGGAAAATCCGCGCTATGAAGTGCTGGAAGCCTCTGGGCCCGCCCATGCACGACATTTCAAGGTGGCTGTATATTGGGGGGATACCTGTCTGGGACAAGGGGCAGGTGCGAGCAAGCAGGAAGCGGAGATCCAAGCGGCCCGGTCCGCCTTGAACACACTTCACACCTAAGATCGCGTCACCTGTTCGGTATAAAATGGCAAAAAGGGGTACGCAGGTGAAAAATGTCACAGCATGATATTGCAAATATTTGCATGAATGATTGAGTAATTCAGCAGGCTAATCAGAAATTATTTAAGGTAAAACGGTTTTATATAACAAATTCCTATCTTCTTGCTGAATCGCGGGATGCGGCTGATTTTGTTGTCCGGCAATGGTTTTCTGCGTGTTTACTGGGCGAAAAATGGCTTGCAAACATTCTTCTGTGCAATAGAGTTCGCGCAGATTTGCACCCCACTGTGGGGGGCATGATGTAAACCACAAGTGCCCCGGAACCGCCCCGGAGCAAGGAGCCAGAAGATGAAGGAAATCAAGAAGTCACCCGCCAAGAAGGCCGCCCCGAAAGCCGCTGCAAAGAAAGCGGCCGTTGCGCCGGTTGCGAAAGCCGCCCCTGCGCCCAAGTCCGCCCTTTCGCCGGAAGAACGCTATAAAATGATTCAGGACGCCGCCTATTTCATCGCCGAGCGTCATGGGTTCAACGGCGACAGCGCCTATTTCTGGTCGCTGGCCGAAGCGGAAATCAGCGCGAAGATCAAGTAATCCGCTGCGCAGACCCCGCAGCCCGGCCGCAGGAATATTTCCTGCGGCTTTTTCTTTGTCAGCCGGAGGGGATTCGGCGTATGTTCTAACTTGGCGGATGGTTATGCGATGAAAAATACTGTCTCTATCATGCCTTGTTTGGACATCCGGCGCGGCCGGGTGGTGAAGGGCATCCATTTTTCAGATATCATCGATGTGGGGGATCCGGTCGAACGGGCCGTGAACTATGAAGCCGACGGCGCAGATGAACTTGGATTTCTGGACATTGCGGCCGCCATGGAGCAAAGCCGGCCGGATTTCGATCTGGTACGCCAAGTAACCGACGCCGTGAAAATTCCCCTGACCTTGGGGGGCGGCATCCAGTCGCTGGCCGATGTGGAGGCGGCGCGGACGGCCGGCGCGGTCAAGGTGAGCCTTTCGACCTGGGCTTTCCGCAATCCCGCGCTGGTGAAGGAAGCTGTGGCCCGTTTTGGCAGGGAGGCCATCGTGGTGGCCATCGATGCCAACCGGAATGCCAAACTACCTTCCCGCCGGGAAGTGTTTGTTGATGGAGGCCAGACCCCGACCGGTGTGGATGCCGTGGAATTCGCCCGGAAAATGGCCGACCTGGGAGCCGGCACGCTCTTGCTGACCAGCATTGTGGCGGATGGCGCCAAGCGCGGCTATGATCTGGACCTGATCCGTAGCGTGACCCTGACCACCAAGGTGCCGGTTGTCGCCAGCGGAGGCGCGGGCAAACTGGTTCATTTCCTGGAAGCCGTGAAAGAAGGGCATGCCAGCACCCTCCTGGCGGCCAGTGTCTTCCATTTCGGCATTTTTACGGTGCGGCAGATCAAAACCTATCTGATTGGCCAGCATGTGGCCGTCCGTCAGCCGCCCGTTCCCCGGATGTAGACGTGCCCGCCGGGCGCCGGGATTCTATTTCCGGGCGATGGATTCCCGGACTTTCTGAGCCAGCAGTTTCCGGGTAAACGGCTTCTGGATGAAATCGATGTTGTTTTCCCGGACGCCCTGTTCCGCCAGCAGGTTGGCGGTGTAGCCGGACATGAACAGATGCCGGATGCCCGGATACATCTCCGTGACATGCCGGATCAGTTCGGGGCCGTTCATGCCCGGCATGATGACATCGGTGAGCAGGAGATCGATCCGGCCGTGCCGCTCTTTGCATATGCGCAAGGCATCCTGGGGGGAATTGGTGGCCAAGACGGTGTAGCCGAGCGTTTCAAGGATGCGCCGGGTGGTGCGCAGAATGGTTTCCTCGTCTTCCACCAGCAGGATGGTTTCATGGCTCAGGGCGACCGGTTCTTCCGGGCCGGCGACCGGTCCGGCGGCTTCAGCGGCTTTGCGTTCGAACCGCGGCAGGAAGATCCGGAAGATGCTGCCGCGGTTCAGCTGACTGTCCACATGGATGCTGCCGCCGTTCTGTTTGACGATGCCGTAGACGGTGGACAGGCCGAGACCCGTGCCTTTGCCAACGGGTTTGGTGGTGAAGAAGGGCTCGAAAATATGTTCCAGCACGTCGGGCTTCATGCCGCAGCCGTCGTCGCGGACGGACAGGAGCGCATAGGTTCCGGAAGCCAGGTCGCCAGGAATGGTGGCCTCGGTGGCCGGGGCATCCACCCGGCAGGTTTCCAGGGTGATGTGGCCGGACTTGCCGATGGCGTCCCGGGCATTGATGCAGAGGTTGGCCACGACCTGATCGAGCTGGCTGGGATCGATCTTGACCAGGCCGATGTTGGGGCCGGGCTTCCAAACCAGCTGGATATCCTCGCCGATCAGGCGCCGGAGCATCGCAAACATGCCTTCGACGGCTTCATTCAAATCCAGCAGCTTGGGCGTCGCGATCTGGCGCCGGGCGAAGGTCTGAAGCTGGCGGGTGAGGGACGTGGACCGGGTGGCGGCCTTCTGGATTTCCTGGAGATCGGCATGGAGCGGCTGGCCCGGCGGCACCTGTTCCAGCGCCATTTCCACATACCCCAGGATGGCTTGGAGCATGTTGTTGAAGTCGTGGGCCACGCCGCCGGCAAGGCGCCCGACGGATTCCAGTTTCTGCGCATGGGTCAGCTGGGCCTGGAGGGCCTCATTCTCTTCCTCCGCGCGGAGCTGCCCCGTGATGTCGCGCTTGACCGCCACGAAATTCACGATTTGCCCGGCGGCATCGCGCACCGGAGAAATGGCCGCCTGCTCGGTGAACAGGGTGCCATCCTTGCGCTTGTTGATGATCTGGCCTTCCCAGGTCTGGCCGGCATTCAGGGTTTGCCACATGGCCCGGTAGAAGGCCGGATCGTGCTTGCCGCTCGACAACAGGCGCGGCGTTTGGCCGATGGCCTCCTCGCGCGTGAATCCGGAGACGCGCGTGAACGCCGGATTCACATAGAGGATCAATCCGGCTGAATCGGTGATGAGGATGGTTTCCCCCGACTGTTCGATGGCCCGGATCAGTTGCTCGCGCTCCCGTTCCGCCCGTTTGCGCTCGGTGATGTCGGCCACAAAACCCTCGAGCATGGCCACGGTGTTGTCATCGTCATAGATGCCTTCGCCGCGCTCCCAGACCCATTTGATTTCCCCCGCGCGGGTGATGATCTGGTATTCACCTTCGTATTGGCGGTGCGCCTGCAAGGCCGCCTGCCAGTCGTCCCAGACCTTGCTGCGATAGTCCGGATGAATGAGATCGCTGTAGCTGACCGTCTGGTTGTTGACCAAATCTTCCGGCGCATAGCCCGTCAGGTCCACCGCGCCCTGGCTGACGAAGTTCATCGTCCATTGGCGGTCGTTCTGGCAGCGATAGGCCATGCCGGGCAGGTTGGCCATGAGCGAAGCATATTGGCGGCGGCTTTCCCGCAGGTCATATTCGGCCAGCTTGCGTTCGGTGATATCGTTGAAAATGCAGGCGAACTGGCCCGGCGCCGGCCGGAAGACCGTGACTTCGAAATGCCGCTTCATCTCGGCGGAGTAGTTGTCAAAGAACAGCGGGATGCCGGTCTGGGCCACGTTGCCGTAAATCTCGATCCACTTGGTTTCCGCATCCGGCAGCGCTTCGCGCAGGGTCTTGCCCACCAGCTGTCCCGCCTTGAGGCCGGTCATGCGTTCGAAGGCGGGATTCACCGCCAGGAAGCGGTAATCCATGGGCCGGCCCCGGGCGTCAACCAGGATTTCGTGGAGGGCAAACCCCTCGAACATGTTCTGGAAGAGCGTGCGGTAGTTCTCCTCTGCGCGCTTGCGGTCGGTGATGTCGCGGGAGACGCCATGCAGTTCGAGCTGGCCGGTGCGCTGATTCGGCCAGAACCGGACCACCGCTTCGGTGACGACATGGCCGCCGTTCCGGCAGGGTTGCTGCAACTCCAGGGTGAAGAAGGTGTCGGCCCCGATCCGGCCCTGCCGGAACTCCTCGGCATGCTGCCGGATCATGTCCCGCAGCCGGCCGGCTTGTTCAGGCATCACCGTGGTCTCGATTGTTCCGGCCATGACCTCTTCGGGGGTGAACCCGCGCAGCCGCTCCACGGATGGGCTGACATACAGGAAGCGCAGCGAATCGACTTCAACGATCCAGACCACGTCTTTCATGCTTTCCGTCAGCATGCGGTACTTCTGCTCGCTGGTGCGCACGTTTTCTTCGGCGCGCATGCTTTCGGTGACGTCGATGTGCGTGCCCACCAGCATGGGCGTCGGCTGCCCGCCCGGGCCGGCCAGGATCTGGCCGCGCGACCAGATCCAGGCCCAGGAACCGTCCTTGCGGCGCATGCGGAAGCGCAGGTCAAACATGCCGGCGGGATGTTCCAGATACGCCGCCAGATAGTCCCGGGAGGCCGTGCGGTCGCCCGGGTGGATCAGGTTGAGCCACAGGTTTTCGACCGTGCGCTCGTCCGGCGGCAGGTTGAATTCGGCCGGATCGTAGCCCAGCAAGGTGAAGTACTCGGGGCTGCACCAGACCCGCCGGGTTTCCCGGTCGTATTCCCAGGCGCCGGTATTGGAGGCGCGGATTAGCGCGGCATAGCGTTCCGCCGCCACCTGGTTTTCCCGGGCCATTTTCGCCAGGGACTCTTCCGCCAGTTTCCGGTCGGTGATGTCGGTATCGGTGCCCCAGTAGCCCGTGAGCTGGCCCTGGGCATTGCGGATGGGAATGCCACTGCTGGAGACCCAGACGATCTGGCCGGACTTGGCCACCATGGCATTGACCACGTCGGTCACCGGTTCGCCAAGGTGCAGCAGCCTCAAGCCTTCGCGCTGGAATTCCTCGCGCTGCGAATCCGGACACAGGTCGTAGAAATGCTTTTGGCCGATGATCTCATCCGGCCGGTAGCCCAGGATGGTTTCCGCCGTGCTGCTGATATCGACATAGATGCCGTGGATGTCGAGTTCCCACGTGATGACGCGGCTATGCTGGGCCAGCAGGCTGTAGTGATGCGCGCTTTCCCCGAGTTTGTGGCGCTGTTCCTCCACCAGCCGGGCCAGGTCCTCGCGGCGGTTGGCGAAGAATCCCAGCATCCAGGCGATGGAGCCGGTCAGCACCAGGCCGGCCAGCGCCAGCAGCCAGGCCACGGATTCCTGCAACTGGAAGAAAGCCGGCGTCGGCCGGGCCACAACGGCATAGGTATGGCCGAAGGCCAGCAGCGGGCGGATCATGGTGAGCCGCGGCAGAACCGCGAGGCTGGATGCCGGCTCCATTCCGGAGTGTTCGGCCGTGGAACCGATCCAAACCGGCGACGTCCCCTGTGCCAGCTCGAACAGATCAATGGCGGCCATGGGACTCCGGTCCGGATTCTGGTTCAGGCTCGCATGCAGCCAGCGGTAGAGATCGAGGCTGGCAAAGACCAGCCCGTTCAAGGTGCGGGAATGTCCGCCGCGGCTACTGGGTCTTACCAGAAGGAGGCCGGGACTCTGGAGGGCCGTTTGCAGGGCGGGGATGGGGCCGATGGCCGTTGTCAGCCGGGTCTGCATGGCTTTTTGCAATTCGGCGCGCCGGACCGGATCGGCTCCCAGGTCGATTCCCCGCATCCGCTCCAGGGCCTTCAATGGAGCCAGGTGCACGAGGGGAAAATAGATGTCCCGCAAGCCGGCCGGCACCGGTGTCCCCGCGGCATCCGGTTCCCAGAGGGTCAGATCCGGATGGCCGCTGCGGCTGGCCAGATCCGCTTCATACGTGACCCGGTTGCTGGCGGTCACTACGTCAGCCCAGCCCCAGAAGGTCACTTCCGAGATATTGGCCAGATGGGAAGCGTACTGCCGGAACTCCTGGTCGGTGACATCCTCGCTGCTTTCGAAAAAGGATGCGAAGCCGTTCATTTCGAGGTCCCGCAGTTCCTTGGCAATGTTGCAGACGGGCATGGATTCGATGTCCGCCAACCGGCGGAAAGCCACGGTTTCGCTGCGGGCTTCGGACTGCCGGACAAGCCAAACGGCCGTGGCGGTCAGCACCAGGCCGGTCGCCGCGGCCAGGATGGACTCCAGGTAGCGGCAGAAGCGGGTCTTGCACGCATCGGGATGGGCCCGGCGGGACATCAGAAAATTGCCGCCGATCCAGAGCACCAGCAGGGCCAGCGTCGCCAGCAGGGGGGGGATGGCGGCCCGGGCGCGCATCTGGGCCCAATGGCTGGCCTCGATGTCAATGCCCAGGACGGAAATCAAGTCGCCGGTCTGCAGGTCCTTCACCGGGACGAACGCGCTGACCCAGATGCCCCAGCGGTCGGGCACCGGTCCTTCGGTGATGGAGCGGCCCTCGTCGAAGACGCTCTGCAAAACCGCGGTGGCTTCCTCGTAGGTTTGGCCCGGCGGCGAAGGATCCGGGGCATTGTAATCTTCGGAATCCAGCTGAAAGAAGACGGTGCGGTTGGTGGTGCGCCCCATCAGGTAGATCCACTGCCAGTCGGGGTTGATTTGCTGCGCGGCCATCAATTGCTCTTTGAGGCGGCGGTATTCCGGTTTTTGTTCGTCCGTGGGATTGCCGTCCAGCTGCCGGAGATTGGAGCGGTTGATGGTTTGCACAAACAGGCGGGCCTGGCTCAACAGATCTTCGCGCATCCAGCGGTCCTGGCGCCAGGCGGACCAGTAGGTAAAAACCGCGCCCAGAGCCAGCAGGGCCAGGGCGCCCAGGGCCACCCCCAGCACATGATGGGGGTGCGCATCCTGGAGGGTGCGATTGTTCATGCGCCTTTCTGGAATGAAGGGGCTTTTACCATGGATTTCTTGCCAAGCCTCTTCAGCATAGCCTCCGGGGCCGTTCCCCGCAACTGCCCATTTCATGAATCCATGCGGCCGGGCCGGAGATTTGAAATCCAAGTTGGAGTGCGCTATCCTTGGCGGTCGGAAAGGAATGGATGACCATGGCCTACGACAATTTGACAACCAAAGCCCAGGAAGCCCTGCGGGACGCCCAGCGTCTGGCCGAGGAGTTCCGCCATGGCGAAGTGGACACCCTGCACTTGGTGCTGGCCCTGGTCCAGCAGGACGCCGGCGTCGTGCCGTCCCTGCTGGAAAAGATCGGCGTCAAAGCCGAGCTGTTTGCCGACGTGCTGGAACGCCAGCTTCGTTCCCGGCCGCAGGTCGAGGGCGAAGGGCTGCACCGGGGCGTCTCCCGCGACCTGCAGACCACCCTGGAGGCGGCGGCCAAGCTGGCCGTCCAGATGAAGGACGAGTACATCAGCGCCGAACACCTGTTCCTGGCGGCCCTGGGCCGGAAGAGCGGCGATGCGGCCAAGGTGGCGGGCGGGTTGGGGATCACCGTCGAATCCGTGCTCCAGGCCCTGCAGGCTGTGCGTGGCAGCCGGCGCGTGACGGACGAGGCGCCCGAGGATAAATACGAGACGCTCAAGAAGTACGGCCGCGACCTGACCGACGACGCGCGCCGCGGCAAACTGGACCCCGTGATCGGGCGCGACGCCGAAATCCGGCGCGTGGTGCAGGTGTTGTCGCGCCGCACCAAGAACAACCCGGTTTTGATCGGCGAACCAGGTGTCGGCAAAACCGCCATTGCCGAAGGGCTGGCGCGCCGGATCGTGGCCGGCGACGTGCCTGAAGGGCTCAAGAACAAGCGCGTGGTGGCCATGGACCTGGGGGCCATGCTCGCCGGCGCCAAGTACCGCGGCGAATTCGAGGACCGGTTCAAGGCGTTCATCAAGGAGGTCGTGGACAGCCAGGGGGCCATCGTGCTGTTCATCGACGAACTGCATACACTGGTCGGCGCCGGCAAGGCCGAGGGCGCGGTGGATGCGTCCAACATGATCAAACCGGCGCTGGCGCGCGGCGAACTCCGCTGCGTGGGCGCCACCACGCTGGACGAGTACCGTAAACACGTGGAAAAGGATCCCGCGCTGGCGCGGCGCTTCCAGCCGGTGCTGGTGGATGAACCGAGCGTGGAGGACACCGTCGCCATCCTGCGCGGCCTGAAGGAACGCTACGAAGCCCACCACGGCGTGCGCATCCAGGACGGCGCGCTGGTCGAGGCCGCCAAGCTGTCCCACCGCTACATCTCCGATCGCTTCCTGCCCGACAAGGCCATCGACCTCGTCGACGAGGCGGCCAGCCGCCTGCGCATGGAGATCGACAGCATGCCGGTCGAGGTGGATGAGCTCGAGCGCCGCATCATGCAGCTCGAAATCGAGCGCGAGGCGCTGAAGAAGGAGAAGGACGCCGCTTCGAAAGAGCGCTTGAAGGCGCTGGAGAAGGAACTGGCCGAACAGCGCGAGGAAAGCAGCGCGCTCAAGGCCCACTGGTCGCGCGAGAAGGACCTGATCGGTGAAATCCGCAAGGCCACGGCCGAACTGGATGCCCTGCGCACCGAGGAAGAGCAGGCCACCCGGCGCGGCGAATACGAAAAGGCCGCCGAAATCAAGTACTCGCGCCTGCCCGCCGCCGAGAAGAAGATCCAGAAGGCGCAGGAGGCCCTGGCCAAGCTGCAGAAGGACCGCCGCATGCTGCAGGAGGAAGTCACGGCGGAGAACATCGCCGAAGTGGTGGCCGCATGGACGCATATTCCGGTCAGCAAGCTGCTGGAAGGCGAACGCGAGAAACTGCTGCACATGGAGGACCGCCTGCGCGAGCGCGTGGTGGGGCAGGACGAGGCCGTCGAAGCCGTGTCCCGCGCCGTGCGCCGTTCCCGCGCCGGATTGCAGGATCCCAACCGGCCCATCGGCTCGTTCATCTTCCTGGGTCCGACCGGCGTCGGTAAGACCGAGCTGGCGCGGGCGCTGGCGGAATTCCTGTTCGACGACGAACAGGCCATGGTGCGCATCGACATGAGCGAATACATGGAGAAACACTCCGTGAGCCGCCTGATCGGCGCGCCTCCGGGCTATGTCGGCTACGAGGAGGGCGGGGCGCTGACCGAACACGTGCGCCGCAAACCGTATTCCGTGGTGCTCTTCGACGAGATCGAAAAAGCGCATCCCGACGTGTTCAACGTGATGCTGCAGATCCTCGACGACGGCCGCCTGACCGACGGCCAGGGCCGCACGGTGGATTTCAAGAACACGGTGCTTATCCTGACCTCGAACATCGGCAGTTCTGTCATCCAGGAAGCCATCGAGAAGCATCCCAAGATGAAACGCGGGCAGGCCGCCTGGGACGACATGGAAAAACAGGTGCTGTCTGCGCTGCGGTTGAGTTTCCGGCCCGAATTCCTGAACCGCGTGGACGAGATCATCCTGTTCCGGAGCCTGGGTCTCGACCAATTGCGCAAGATCGTGGAAATCCAGATCAGGCGGGTACGCGGTTTTCTCGCCGAAAAGAACATCCGGCTCGAGGTCACCGACGCCGCAGCGGAGAAGCTGGCGGGCGAGGGCTACGATCCGGCCTTCGGCGCGCGGCCGCTCAAGCGCGTGATCCAGCGGCTGGTGCTCGATGAACTGGCGTCCAAGGTGCTGGCCGGCGAGATCCCGGACGGCAGCCGGGTCGAGGCCGATTTCGACCCCGATCATCCGGAGAAGATCGCGTTCAGCGTGAAGCGCTGAGTTTCATTATTTGGCCAGTGCCGTTTGCGCGCCGCGGGCAGGATCCCAGCGGATGGTTCCGTGTTCGAAACGGCAGAGCCAACCGGATTTGTCGTCCGTCATCTGCACGTCGGAGATCGGATAACCCAGCGGACCAGCTTCCCAGCCTTGCCGGGCCCATTCGGCGCGGATCGGGCCATGGACCTCGAATGCGCCGTGCACCGGCGTCCAGTAGATGGAACCCTCCTTTTCAAAGTGGTTGAAACGGCCGGTGCCGTCCGGGGTGCCGCATTCATCCGTTGCCGGATAGCCAAGGAAACTGCAGGTTTCCCAACCGAGCGCGGCCCATTTTTCCCGGATAGCGCCGTAGATGACATGCGCGCCGGTTTCCGGCGACCAGTAGATGGAGCCTCCGGCAAAGTGGCTGTAACGGCCGCGGCCGTCGGGGCAGACCTGTTCTTCTGTTTGCGGCGCGCCGAGGAATCCGCTGTCTCCGCCCAGGTCGCGCCATTTCTGCCGGATGGGGGAATCCTCGGCGGCGGCTTTGTTTATCCGTTCCGCCGCTTCCAGTTTCAGGATTTCCTCCTCCTTCTGCTGCCGGAGGGCGTCCTCCGCCGGCAAAGGCGCGGCCGTTGTGGAAGCGGGGGCCGCGACGGTTTTCGCTGTTTCGGGTTCGATGGGGGAGATGGGATCCTGATTCCGGGCGGCTCGCGCCTCGCCCTGTTTTCCGGCGGGCGTTGTGAACCGGCCCTGCAGGCGGTGGGGCTTCCGCGGATCGAGGATGAATTCGGCTTTCCAGCCCTGCAGCCGGTCCCAGCGCGCGGCGGGATGGTCGAAATCGATATACAGCGTCAGGGCTGGCCCACGAATCGTGCCGTTGACACGAAAGGCCTGGTTCGGGTCGTCGCGGAGATAGAACGTGCCCAGGCGCCGGTCTTGGAGGGCTTGGCCGTTCTCATCCTTGAACTGATCGTGATCGAAATCCTTCTGCATCATGCCGGGCAGGTGATAGAGGTCCAGCGTGCCGGCGCGATCCCCCAGTTGCAGGTTCCAACGGCCGATGAATTGCAGCTCCGGCCAGGGCTTGGGCGGTTCGACGGCCGAAATGTACGAAGCCCATTCGCCGTATTCGAGGTAGCGGTATTCCATGCGGGTGAAGCAGTCGTTGGTGTCATAGACGCCGATGTCGCCCCAACTGTTTTTCACCAGAAAATACGGATTTTGCAGGTCGGTGCGGTCGTAGCCGATGATCAGCATGCGGTGCGGTTCGACGTCGCCGGCAGGGCCAGTGTATTTCCAGACCGTGCCGGAAAAGTCGCCCGCCATGCGGAAATCCCAGATGACTTCGTGCCCACCGGCCAGCACCGTTTCGATGGCGTCCGGATTGCGCGAATCATTCTTGGACAGCCACTCCACGGTTTTGATCTGGTAATACCGCGGAGCGGACAGCGCGGAAAAGGGCAGGAACCGCGGATCGAGGTTGTAGCTGCTGACGGTGTACTGGTTGGCCCAGAAGGGATCGTTCTTGTCGGCATGCCCGCCGAGATCTTCAGGCCGGGGGCGGTAGGGCATGTACTTCTCTTCCGGAATCGCCAGGACCATGCCGGGGGCGCCAGATTCCACCGACATGCCGTGGTCGGATTCGATGCTGGTTTCCCGTTCCGTGGCGGTGGCCGGCACGCGCATGTTCATGGTGTACCACCGGCCGTCCATCTGCACGGTTTCGAGGAAAAACAGCTGGCCCATGTAGTCCGAGAACAGTTCGGCCAGATCGAGGTCGCCGCCGCCGGCCCGCTTGTAGGCCGCTTCCATGGCGGCTACGGTGCCGTGGATGAAGCAGTTGCCGCGGCCCCACTGGTTCTTCACCGGTGTCTGCCAGCGGCTGAGGTCGACGCGGGCGGGCAGGGCGGCGGCTGAACCGGCGGCCAGCAGGAGCGCGAGAATGAGCCCGCCGGCGGTTTTCATCCGGGCAGGAATTTTTCCATGGCGGCGAGTCCGTCGGGCGTGCCCATGTCGAGCAGCGGCGGCGGAATCGGAATGGCCACGAGGCGGCGCTGCGCGGCCAGTGCGGGAAAAATTTCCGTTTCGATGGAAACCGCCTGGCCGGCGGGGATGCCGGCGATGATGTCCCGCGGCAGCAGGTAGATGCCCGCATTGACGAAGCCGGCGGCGCGGTCGGCTTTTTCGCGGAAGGCGGTCACGTAGCCGTCGGGGTCGGATTCCACCGTGCCGTACCGGCCGGCGTTTTCGATCGGGGCCACCAGGATTTTTCCACAGTGTGGAAACTTTTTTTCCACAGTGTGGAAAAATCCATGCCCGGTTTTCCACAGTGTGGAAAAATCCAGCCGGGGGGTCAGGGAATCGCCGTTGAAGACCAGTACCGGGTCGCTGGCGAGCCGCGGTTCGACAAATTTCAACGCGCCGCCGGTGCCGAGGGGGGCGGGCTCGCGGGAGAGGACGATGTCGAGCCCGTCGGTGGGCCGCGCGGCCAGGTACCGGTCCAGCACGTCGGCCAGGTGGCCGGCGGCGAGCAGGATGCGGACGATGCCGTTGCGCTTGAGCCAGTCGAACTGCCACTCGAGGAAGGGGCGGCCGGCGACGGGCACGAGGCATTTGGGCCGGTCGGGAAACTGCGCCGCGAGGCGCGTACCTTTGCCTCCGAGCAGGATGACGGCTTGCGGAATCACGGAATCAGCATGCCAAGCGGCCGGGTGGATGTCAAACGGCGGCGGGACATAAAAAAAGCGCAGGGCCGGAGCCCTGCGCCGTCAGCCGCGCCGCGGCTACTTGAGCGCCTTGCGGATGTCCGCGGCGATCGCGTCGGGGGCGAGGCCGTAGGAGGCGTGGATCGTCTCGCGGCCGCCATACACATAGGAGTAGGTGCCGGGATTGCCCATGCCGAAGCGGCGGACGGGCAGGGCCGCACCGCGATCGGCCAGCATTTCGAGGACGGCCGAACCCAGGCCGCCGGGGAGGAAATGCTCCTCCAGCGTGAAGAGCTTCGGGGCGGCCTTGATCTGCTTGACCAACGCATCGCCATCGCAGGGCAGCTGGAAGAGATCGATGACGCCGACGTCGAGGCCCTCGGCCTTGAGCAGGTCGGCGACCTTGAGCGCCTTGTGGACCATGTAGCCGGTGGCGACGATCTGCGCCTGCTGGCCGGGGCGGAGAACCGCGAAGCCGGCCTTGAAGTCCAGCTGGGTGGCGCCGTGGACGTCCGGCAGGACCTGGCGATCCAGGCGGACGTAGTTGGCGACGGGCCAGTTGCAGGACTGTTCGGCGACCGCGGCGGCCATGGCGGCGTCGCTGGTGCTGTGGATGGTGATGTTGGGGAAGGCGCGCATCACCGCGATGTCCTCGAGCAGGTGGTGGGTCGGGCCGGAATCCTCGTAGCTGAAGCCCGCGCCGACGCCGACGATGGTGATCGGAATCTTCATGATGGCGTTGTTGACGCGGGTGAGCTCGACCGGGCGGAAGACCGCGAACGGCGCGATGGCGTAGAAGAACGGGCGCTTGCCTTCGCGGGCAAGGCCGGAGGCGACCAGGATGCCGTTCTGCTCGGCGATGCCGACGTTGACGAACTGGCCGGGCAGGTCGCGGCGGATCCGGTCGAGGGCGGGGGCGCCCATGTCGGCGGACACGATGACGATGCGCCGGTCCTGGCGGGCGATGTCGTAGATCTTATTCCAGAAGGAATCGCGCTGGCTGATGGGATTAGGCATGGGGAGAGTTCCTTTCGAGTTCGGCGACGGCCTGCTTGGCTTCGGCCCCGGCGGGGGCGGCGCCGTGCCAGAGCGGCACGCAGGACATGAAGTCGATGCCGGCGCCCTTGGTGGTGTCGGCGATCACGATGGTGGGGTTGGGGCGGCGGGGGGACCGCAGCCCGTGGAGGGCGTGGAGCAGTTCGGAAACCGACTGGCCTTCGACGCGGATGACGTTCCATCCAAAGGCTTCCCATTTCTTGTCGATGGGTTCGAGGCTCAGGAAGTTCTCGGTGAAGTCGAGCACGCACTGGTAGTTGCGGTCGAGGATGGCGACGAGGTTGTTCAGGCGCTGGTGGGCGGCGAACATCGC